>DATLRS010000192.1:0-81336 GCA_035534535.1 Allostellaceae bacterium
CAAATTCGGCGTCGGCTATGAGGAAGCCCCGAACCGCCGCGACAGCAGCCGAGAGCGCGTCCTCGCCTCGATCGACAAGAGCCTGCAGCGGCTGCGCACCGATCACGTCGACCTCTACCTGGTGCATTGGCCCGATCCCAATACGCCGCTCGATGAGACGATGCGCGCGGCGGGCTGCTTGCCGCTCCTACACCGCTCGGCGGGACACGAGCCAATCGACCGCGGACAGACGATCGGATATGTCGGCGGATAGCGGCGCCGCTGTCTCACCGCCGCTATAATGGTTCCAGCAACCGCCGACGGCTACCAGAGGGCGCTGGCAAATGGGACAGGACAATGATTAGCGGGCGCACCACCTTGCTCGCGCATCTCGGCTATCCGACCGAGAGCTTCAAGGCCCCTATGATCTACAATCCCTGGTTCGAGCGGCAAGGCATCGATGCGGTCGTAGTGCCGATGGGGGTGGGCGCCGAGGATTACCCGACGTTTCTGCCGCTGCTGTTTCGCCTCAGCAACATCCGCGGCGCGCTGGTAACGATGCCGCACAAGACGACGACCGTGGCCTTGCTCGACGAGATCAGCCTCGCGGTCAAGATTGCCGGGTCCTGCAACGCGATCCTGCGCCGCGACGACGGATCGCTCTATGGCGATATGTTCGACGGGGAGGGCTTTACGCGCGGGGCCAAACGCAAGGGTTTCGCGTTTGCCGATACCGATTGCCTCGTGGTGGGAGCGGGCGGGGTCGGCTCGGCGATCGCCGCGTCGATCGCCGCCCAGCGGCCGCGCTCGCTGGCGATTTTCGACACGCGGCGGGATGTGGCAGACGGGCTCGTCGCGCGCTTGCGCCGCTACTACCCGGACCTTGCGGTCGAAATCCGCAGCAACGACCCGGCCGGCTGTCACCTCGTCGTGAATGCCACCCCGCTCGGCATGCGACCCGACGATCCGCTGCCATTCGACCCGCGGCGGCTCGATCGCCAGGCGTTTGTCGGTGAGGTGGTGCTATCGAGCGAAATGACGCCGCTGCTGCAGGCGGCGGCGGCCCGCGGCTGCCGCTATCAGATCGGTACCGATATGCTGTTCGAGCAGATCCCTGCCTATATCGAGTTTTTCGGCTACGGTGTGACGACGCCCGAGGAACTGCGCGAGGCGGCGCGGATTGCCTACTAGAGCCAGTTCCGCTCCTGTTGAATCGTCCCCTTTTCCGTCATGGCCGGGCTTGTCCCGGCCATCCACGCGGATCCCCGGGTCAAGCCCGGGGATGACGAAGGGGGCGGAGATCAATTTGACCGAAATCTGCTCTAGACCAGAGCGGGCTCAGGGAGGGCCGATTGCAGAGCGCGATCGGACCTCGTGTTGGATCCCGCCGGCGTCATGCGGAGCCTGCGGTCGAGCAACGTCGCGACCGCGGCGCCCCGGCTCAATATCATGATCACGGCGGATCGCACGGGAGGCGATTGCTTCGCTATAGATCCCAATGAGTTGGTTGAAATTCACCTCGGGTGTATAGCGCTCCTCATAGATTTCGCACGCGCGCCGACCCATCTCGTCAAGCACCGCCATATTCGAGATTGCCCAGCGCACTCGATCAGCGAGGCCGTCGGCGTCGCCAGGCAGAAACTTCACCCCGCTGATGCCAGGCTCGACCAAGGCCTCGAGGGAAGGCAGGTCAGAGCAGATCACGGGCAGCCGGTTCGAGAACGCCTCGAGTATCGTCACGGGGAACATCTCGTGCCCCAGCGACGGCAGCACCAAGAACCTCGCGGCCTGCATCTCTTGGTGCACCACATCGCGCGGCTGTCGTCCGAGATACGTGATGCGCGGGCTCGAATTCTGCGCGACGAACTCGCTCAGTGGCCCGTCCCCGATGATGCGAAGAGGATAATCGATCTCCTTCCAGGCCTGCAGCAGCGGGCGAATGCCCTTCTGCTCGTCGAGCCGACCGACGAACAGGCCTGCGTCCCGGGGCCGGTTGGCGAACGCGGGAGGCCGGGCGATACAGTTCGGCTTGACGACAACGCGTTCGGCCGGAAGACCGCCTTCGATGAACATTTGCTGCGCCCAATCGGTCAGGGCGATGAAGCGGTCGACCTTGCGAGCCCAGGTGCCGGCCAGCTTGTGGAACTCAATCATTGCGGCGACGGCCAGCGTTGCAGCAGCAGAGTTCCGGTAAACCCTCTTTGGTACCGTCCACCAGCAGGCGCTTCCCAGCGGTCGGCCGCGGAACGCTTCTGCCGGATGAAGGAGCGCCCCGGGAGAGAAAATCCTGAAGTTATGCAAGGTGATGACCGAGGCCACACCGGCTGCGGCGCACGCATCCAGGATCGAGGGGCTGAGCAATGGGAAAAAATTGTGGATATGGACCACATCCGGCAGAAACGTCCTCAACTTCTTCGCGAGAGCATCGCGGCTGCGGGGGTTGTACACCGCCCAAAGCGCCGTCGACAGGGCCGCGACCCGGCCTCGGATATCGTTGTTACTGACGGAGAAGAGCTCGACGTCAACCCCATTGCGAGCGAGCATCGCCAGCTCCTCGCGCACGACACTGCTTTCGCCGCCCGGTATCTGGTAGAAGTTATGCACCAGCAGAACACGCATCTCTGAGCTTTCTCCGCGTCGCCGTGTTGCTCCCGAGGGCTTCGGTCTGGGCGCGACGTCGTTGCGGCAATGCCAGAACGAGCCCGCCCCTCCTGATCAGGGCGCGCCGGCGGCGGCAATCATGTTCTCCGATGGCGTCAGAAGCCCCTGGGCAACGCGGTCATTTCGTAGTGAGACCTCAACGACGTCGCCCGGCGCGAGGGCGAGATCGAGATCTTGATCGGCAGAGGCGATGGGTCGCGTGCCCTTGTCATTGCCGCGGTAGAGCCTGACAACCGGCTGCCTGCCGGGCCCTTGCATGAGTTGGGATTTCATCAGCCCCAAATACGCCAGCTTCTCGCGTATGCTCTTCAGGCGCGCGGTGATCTGGGCGAGGCGCAAGTCGGTGTCCTGCAGTTCCTTCAAATCGTCGATCCGGTTTTGGTCGTCCACTTTTGCGAGTTGCCTGACGTAGTCGCCCCGCTGCCGTTCGATGTTGGACATGTCGAGAACCGTTTGCAGCAGCTGGTCCGACGAGAGCAGGTTCGCTCGGCGCGCGTCCGATAGCCGCGTCACCGTCGCCAAGCCGTGATCGTAAAGTTCCCTGATCTTCGCTAGATCGCTCAGATCGGCGTTATGGCCTTGCTGATCTGCTTTCTGCTTTTCGGCGAGCGTGCTCAGCTGAAGGTCGGCCTTGGCGATTGCCGATTGCAGAAACGCCATATCCTTCTGGCGATCGGCGATGCGAGCGTCCAGTTGGGCGGTTTCCACCTTCATAATACGGTGACTGACGCCGGTTGCGATCGGCACCTGCTGGTCGGACAGCTTGCCGCCTTGTTCGCCAAGCTCGGAGCGGACGCGCCAGGCGCGCGCCTGCTCGCGCGCAAATTCGGTCCCCAAACTCTCATATTCCGCTCGCAGATCGGCCGTCTCCAGGTATGGATTGGTCACGCCAGACGGCGTCAGGCCGCCCGCTCCGGCGAGGGCCTGCCGTACGGTCATGCCGGGTCGAAACGCATACTCGCCGGGCTTGGCAACATCGCCGCTCACGTAAATCGGGCGGTATTCGGCCACCCGGACGACGACGTCCTCGGGCACAATCAGAAAGTCAATCTCTCGTCCATCGGCGCCGGGTTGCCGATATATCTTGTTCGAAAGATCGCCCGCGATCTTCGCACTGGCGGCGGCGAGCGAGAGATCGTCGACTTTGATCTGACCGGCCAGCGGCAGGCTGATCTTGCCGTCCATTCCGATCAGCAAGCGTTCCTTAAAACCGGGGACGCTCGCCACCGAGATCTCCAGGGTATCGCCGGATTGCAGCTTGTACTCGGCGAAGGCTGCCGTCGGGAGCAAGCCGAGAACAGCGATGAGCAAAGCCGCGACGCTGCAGCGAGAAGCGGCGAGGGCCGACGCCCGAGCGAAAAATCGCATGGTACCACCTGATCTGCTAGCGGAACGTCCCAAAGCGGCGCCGCACCGAACGGTGCCCCCGGGCGATTGCCGGTCGCGCCCGATCGCTGATCGTATCCGAAGCGCGGCGAGCGAGAATGGCACCGAAGGGGGGCGCCCTGGATCTTTGGAGGCACTCCTTGCGGGCGGCGTCGACGGGCCGCCCGAGTGCCGGCTCACCACCATCAGCGCAACTGCCGTCGGCCGGACCAGGCCGCACGCAAGAGCCAGCCTCCGAAAAGTCTGGCGCGCTGGAACGCTTCTGTTTGCCGTTGCCGAGCGGCGCCAAGGCGATCCAGCAGCAGCGCGCCCCACGGCAACGCCGTGCGCAAACTCCGGACGATCGGCTCGACGAAGTGGCCGAACTCCGCTCGCAAATCCCGCGGCGCCGACGCTATCTTGTTGACGATCACGGCTTCGATCTGGTCGCCGGGAAGCACCTTCAGGAGATTGCGGAGGCTCTCGGCCGTCGTCCGCTCCGCTTCGACCACGACAATCACGGCATTGATGACGGCCATACTGGCTTCGAGATCGGCCGTCTCGTCGGCGGAATGAAAATCGACGATCACGCAATCGTATTCGGCCTGCAGATGTTGCAGAGCGGAAACAATCGACAGCGACGCGGCCAAGGGCGAGATCGCCGCCATCGCCCGCAGCACGAGGACGTCAAGCTTTCCCGGCTCCAAATGAATGGCGGTGAGCCCCCTGGCAAGCATGCCGCTCGGGCTCGACTCCGGCATGGACAGCCCCGTCGTCGGCTTGCGCCAGTTGGCGTCGACGAGCAGGGTCTTCTGCCCGCCGTCTGCGAGGATGTTCGCCAGATGAGCGGCGGCCGAGGAGGTGCCGGCGCCGACGCTGGGAGCCACAACGCCGGCGACAAATTTGCGCCTGTTCGGACGCTGCAATCGCACCGCCAACCGGACCATTGGCTGGCAAAAATCCGCCGCGGCATTCAGGTAGGCCGGTTGCAAGCCCCCCGCTGCAACGTCCCCGGTTACCCACGCTTGCCGTTCCATCTTCGGAACCCGCGTGATGCAGTCGAGACCGGTAACCTGCTCGACATCTTCCGCGCTGCGCAGCGAGCGGTCCGCGACTTCCCTGAACAACGCCTGACCGAGCCCGAAAGCCGCCGCGAGCGCTGTGGCGAGGCCCAATACGATGAAGGTTCTCGGCCAAGTGCGGTGAAGCGGCGGCTCGGCCTGTGCGATCACCCGCACCGCGACAGAAGGGGACTCCGCAGCGGCTGCCGCATTGGCTCGCTGCAACAGGTTGTCATACATCGCGCGATAGGCTTGCGCATTATCCTGCAGTTCGCGGAACCGCGCTTTTGCCTGGCTTGCGGATTGCGGCATGCCGGATGCCGGGTTCTGCGGGGGTTCGATCGCGAAGGCCTTGTCGCGAACCTCCGCCAGCCGGGCGCGCAGCTCGGCCACCGCGCCGTCGCGGTTCTGCCGCTGCAGCTCGAGACGCCCATTGACATAGTTGTGGACGATCGCGTTGGTGATTGCCGCCGAGCGCAGCCTGCTCCTTGAGGTAAACCCGATGCTCACGGCGTCCGAGATGCCGATACGACGCACGGAGAGTGCCGCCGCGGTCCGTAAAATCGTGGCGTGGCGGACCTCAGGATCGGTCGACGGCCTCCCGATGCCGAATTCCCGATCCTCGACAAGTCGTTGTCGGTCGACAACTCGGCCCACCACCTCGGCGGATTGCAGCACCTGGACCTGGGTGTCGACATAGGCCGATGCGACGGCATCCGCCTCGGTGCCCGTCGCGGCGGGTCTCGCACCGCTGTCGTTGAACAGGACCGTCGAATAAGCCGTGTAGTAGACCGGCGAAACGATCAGGAAGGCGATGCTGGCGCAAAGCCCCACACCGACCCAGATCAGGCACAGGCGCCAGCTCCTGCGGACAAACCCGATGATCGCATCAGGGTCGAACGAATCTCGGTCGCGCGGGCCGAACGGTTCGCCGGACGTCTCGTAGCGTGGAAACGCGAGGGATTCAGTGTGCGGCATGTCAAGCCTCCCCGGTTAAGAGCTGAGGCGGTCGGGCGCTGCGGGCAAGACGGCCCGCGCCGGAGACGCGAGCACGGAAACGCTCGCCTTGCCGCGTACCCCGGCCGCGACGAAGAAACCACCCGAAACGAGAAAAACGACGCCCTCCTTCGCGATGACCGCAACCACGACGGCAATCGCGGCATTCGCGAGATGAGGCGAGAGAAGGTAGGCAATAGCGACAAATACCAGCAGACCGGCCGCGGTGAGCCGGGACCACGCCCGCTCGTGGCCGTAATTGAACATGTAAAGATTCGACATACAGATGTTGCCATTTATCAGGAATGGGATAATGGCCATGGTACGTACGATCGGGATCGCACCAGTAAAGCCATCACCGAAAAACATGATGATGATGTATGGTGCAATAAAGAATAAAAATAGGCTGAGCGCCGCGCCGACACCGAGCGTCAACAGAGATCGCCAAATCAACGACAGCCCGGCGTCAGGGTCATGGTGCGCGTAATAAGCGACCCTGGGCAATAATGTCTCGGTCATGACCCGGAAGAAGGGGCGGGTCGCGCCCACGAATTTTTCGGCTACCGAGTATTGTCCAGCCGCCAAGTAGCCGGCAAAATGCTCAACCAGCGGCACCGGCAACGTGATTGAGGCGCGCTCGACAAACGAAAACAGAAACCCTCGCCAACTGCTCTGCAGCTGCACCGTGATCCGGCCGAATGTCATGGCGCGGAAACCGCCAAATCCCACCGGCAGCAGAAACGGCAGACTGATCAGACCGGAAACGAGGGGGATCGCCGACTGGATCGCGACGGCGAGATCGAGCTGGACTGGTGATGTCACCATTGTCAGAAAGAAGACGAGCGCCATGCTGCGGGCGACCGCCACCGCGAAAGCCGCTTGCCACGCACGTTCAAGACCGATGAACAACCAAGCCGGGAACACAATGCCCCCCACTGCTGTCAGCATCACGCACAGGAACAGCGGCTTGCTGAGAGCAAGGAGGCCGTCGGCGGTCGCGAGCCCGGCTAACGTCACCACGACCAACAGCGCGAGCTTGGCGGCGATCACATCCGCGAACAGCGAGGCGATCACGGTCGGCTCGTGGCGGGCCGATGCCGCGGTGCGCTGTGCGGTCCAATGAAAGCCGTATTCGACGATCGTGGCCGCGAACTGTCCGATGCTCACGGCATAGGCATATTGCCCGAAATGCTGCGCTCCGAGGACCCGGGCGGCATACGGCAGAACGAGCAGCGGCTGCAGGACCTCAACCGCGTGCATGACGGCCAAACTGGCCGCTTGCTTACCGAGCGTCATGGGGGTCCCTGATGGGGGCTGTTCCAGGAGAAGGCTCCGTGCAACGCTTCCGGCGCTATCCGGCCGGCCACTCGCATTGGTGCAGCGGCGCCGCTCGACAGAGCCTCACACCAGGCCGCATTCGTGACGAAACGCGCATTGAGTCGGCGTAATCGGGCGAGCAGGCAGTCAAGTTCGGACCACAGATCGTACTGGTCCAACTCCCAGGAGTGACCCCACAGGTGAAAGTAGCCGCCCCAGCGGGCACAAGCCTGCGCGGCACGCGACAAACGTGTCACCAGTCCCGGATCGCGCAGCACCGCGGCGAGTATCGCCGACCGGTTGAGGGTTGGACCGCAGCTGATGTAATTGCGAAGATAGATCGACCGCGGGTGAGCGAAGAACTGGGTGGTCGTCGACACCGCGAACGGATCGGAGCCGGGCGTGCTCGTCAGGTTCTTTACCGTTCTGGCATACTGGTAGCCGGCTTGCGCGACGAGGCGACGAACGGTGCGATTGTGGCGTCCGCGCACATAGGCAAATCCACGGACTTCCCGGCCGAGCACGTCTTCGAGCCAGTGCTTGTTGGCGAGGATCTCGTCGGTGGCGAGGTCGGGCGCGAGCTCGGTGAGGCTGACATGATTGCGGGTGTGGCCGCCGATCTCGAACTGTCGTCCGAGCTGGGTGATCTCGGCCGGGCGGAGCACCGGTCGGCCCTCGGAATTGCGGGACGGGATATAGAACGTGCCGCGGATGCCGTGCTGTTCGAGCAGGGCAGCGACCCGAAGGTCCGACGGATGGCCATCGTCCCATGACGTCGTGACGAGCAGTGGCGCATCCGCGGGTTCATGCCTCATTCGTGGCTCCCAAGACGCTACCTTCGAGCGGCGGCGAGCGCGCTCAGCGACCGCGGACGGGTCCTGCGGCGAACAGGACATCGCGCAGGGCCGCAATGATGAAAATGCTGTTCGTCAGGAGATACCTGGCCGCCAGGCGGCGAGGCTCCTGGCAGAGCCGGTGCAGCCATTCAAAGCCGCATTGGCGTATCCACGCCGGCGCCCGTCTCACCACGCCCGCGTGAAAATCGAATGCCGCTCCGACGCCCACCATGACGGCATTCACCCGTCCCCGGTGGGTTTGCAGCCAATGCTCCTGCTTCGGGCATCCCAATCCCACCCATACGATCCGCGCGCCCGACCGGTTGATCAGGTTCACGACGGCCCTGTCTTCGTCGGCCGACAGTTCGCGGAACGGCGGCGAAAAGGTCCCGACGATGTTGATCCCCGGAAAGTCCGCCGACAGTCTTGCTTTCAGACGCCCGAGTATGTGTGGTGTTGCCCCATACAAAAATATCTCGGTGCCGAGCTCGGACGCCCTTCGACAACAGTTCCACATCAGGTCGGGCCCGCTGATCCGTTCCTGGCGGATGTGGCCCTTCTGCCGCAGCATCCAGGCGACCGGCGCTCCATCGGGCGTCACTAAATCGGCCGACCGCATTGCGCTCGCATGCGCGGCATTCTGGCGCGCAGTGACGAGACTGTGCACGTTGCAGACACAGACGGTCCTGCTCTCCCGCCGGGCAGCCCATGCGAAGACGCGCTCGATCGCATCGCTCCACCGCAGAACGTCAACCGGCACCTCGAGAACCGGTTCGCATATCCGCGGAAATGTAATCGTCAACTCAGCCACCGACCGACTCGCGCCATGATGATCAACCCCGCTCGCGAAATTCCTCGGCGATGAATTCGTGCCGTTCCCTCTATAAGCGGGGCGCAGCGCCAGTCGTTCAACGACCCTTACGAATAACCCGGGGCGATAAGCCTCATCCCTAAGAAGTACTCACGGCGTGTCGCCTTGGGCCGCCCTTATCGTTGCGGCCGGCAGGCGGGCGGCCGCTCCGCGTGCTCCCAACCGAACGCGAGCCGGATCGCGCCGCGCGCCTGAAATCTGCGGTGCGTGATGGACCAGCCACGGTTGACGGCGTGCGCGTCCCAGAGCAAGTTGGCGGGGTTCGCGAGCGCGTCGTAGTGGCAAGCTGTTATTGTGTGTTTGCGTGCGCCTGCCGAAACGCGCGTGTAAAACGACAGCCCGCCGGAGCTCGGCGCCGGCCGGCCGTCCCGGCTTGAATTATAGGTCTCTCGCGTGCGGCAGCGGCGAAAGATGCAGCCACCGGACCCGGCGGCGTCATTCGGGGTGGCCGCGAACGCGCTATTGCCCTGCTGTACCGCATCGACCTCTTCGACAACGCAGGCAAAGCTGCCCTCCAGCATGACGCCGTCGCCGGTCGGGCTGTTGTTGTAAGAAACCAGCCCGCGCCGGACGATACAGCCGTCCGAGCGGAACACCGAGACGTTGTCTTCAGTCCAGGACGACGCCCCGTTCTCGGCCGAGAAATTTTGCAAGATCGAATATGGCGAGCGATCGAACTGCACGTTCTGGCCGCGCGGGCTCGGGCCCCGGGCATCGTGGAGTTCAAGAAAGATGAGGCGCAGGTGCGCGCTTCGCAGCGCATAAATATTGGCCGATCCCCGCGATGCCCTGACGCGCGTGACGATCGCCCCTGCGCAGCCATCGAGGTTCAGGTTATTGCGATCTTCGTTTGGCCCGACGCCGATGGCGGGGGCGCCGACGTGCTCAATCTCGAGATCGTGCAGCCGCAGTCCACGCGCGCCCTCGGCGTGCAGGCCATTGCCGCCGGCATGCCGGATTCGGCAGTTGCGGACCGTAACGCCCCGGTGCAGCACGGTGACGCCATTCCCTGAGCCCACGTAGATATCGAGATTTTCGATCACCTGGCCGTCGGCAGTCGTGACGACGGGACCGCTGGGCACCAGCCGGGGCGGTCGGCAGCTTGCGGCCGGGTCGACCGAGCGATGCCGCGCCTGCGCCGACAGGGGCCGGCGCGGCGCGATCAGGCTCGTCGCGGGGGCCACCAGAAGCGCGCCAACCAGTCGGCGACGAAGCAGTTGCCGCGTCACTTCGGTAGTATCCATCGGCGAGAGCCCGGAAATGGTGCCACCGACCAGCCAGTGGCACTCAGACCGCCATCACAAAAGGCAGCGAAGTGCAGCAGCATGCCCGGCGAAACGGCGGGCTGGAAGAGGCCCGGATGGCGTAATGCCGATGATCCAATGACGCGATGACCGGTTTGCGACAGGCTGCCGGAACAGCGACATATGGAGTGAGGCAATGCCGGTGACGTCAGACGAGTTCGACTACGTCATTGTCGGGGCGGGGGCTGCCGGCTGCATCTTGGCCAATCGGCTCGCTGCCGGCGGCACCCATACGGTTTGTCTCCTTGAGGCGGGGCCGCCCGATGACAGCATTTTTTTGCGCATCCCCGCCGGGGTCTACAAGGTATCTTCCAATCCCAAATACGCCTGGCAGTTCGAGACCGAGCCGAGCCCCGGCACGGCCAACCGTTCGATCCCGATGCCGCAAGGCAAGACGCTCGGCGGGTCGACCGCGATCAACGGGATGAACTATAACCGGGGCCAGCCAGCGGATTTCGACGGCTGGGCCCGCCGCGGCAATCGCGGCTGGGGCTATGCTGACATCCTGCCCTACTTCAAGAAGACCGAACGGCGAATCGGTGGGTGTGACGTCCGCTATCGCGGCACGGAGGGCCTGCTGCCGATCACCGATTGCGATTGGCGACATCCACTGTGCGATGCCTTCATCGCGGCGGCGCACAAGAGCGGGCTGCCCCGCAACCCCGACTACAACGGCGCCAGCCAGGCGGGGACCGGATATTACCAGCGGTATATAATGAACGGGTGGCGTGTCAGCGCAGCCCGGGCATTTGTGCGACCCGTTGCCAGGAATGGCAACCTCGAGATCCGGACGAAAGCCCAGGCAACAGCCGTGCTGTTTCACGGCAAGCGGGCGATCGGCGTCCGCTATGTGGCAGGCCCCGGCCGTGCGCCTCGCAATGTCGGCGCGCGTCGCGAAATCATCCTTTGTGCCGGTGCCGCAAACACGCCGAAACTGCTGCAGATTTCCGGGGTCGGTCCAGCGCCGCTGCTCGCAAAGCTCGGGATCCCGGTGGTGCACGAACTGCCGGGGGTCGGGGCAAACCTGCAAGACCATTACATGGTCCACCTGGTCGTCCGGGTGAAGGGCACTGAAACGATCAACGGCCGCCCCCTGGCGCTTCTGCGCGACGCCGCCAAATGGGCGCTCGGGCGTCCCAACATTCTCGCCATCAGCCCGTCCCTGGTGTACGGGTTCGTCAATTCCCGAGATCTTTGCTCCACCCCGGACATCCAACTCGACCTGGCCCTCGGGAATTATTCCAACCTGATGGCGGAGCGGTTCCCCGTCATCAAGCTCGGCTTCTACCAATTGCAGCCGAAAAGCATCGGGTTCGTGCACGCTGCCTCGGCCGATCCTTTTGCGGCGCCCGTTATTCAACCTCACTACCTTGCGGACGAGCGCGACCAGCGAGTGGTCATGGACGCCACCCGGACGCTGCGCCGGCTGCTCTGCGCCACCGAACTTCAACCCTATTACGATGCCGAAGAACTGCCGGGCGCGTCGGTGACGAGCGATGTCGACTACCTGGAATTTGCCCGGCAAGCCGGGCTGACGGCTTATCACCTGTCCGGCACCTGCCAGATGGCGCCACCCGACAACCCGGCGGCGGTCGTCGACGACCGATTGCGGGTCCATGGGCTGGAGGGGCTGCGGATCGCGGACGCCTCGATCATGCCCACCGTCCCGTCGGCCAACACCTCCGCCGCTGTCTTCATGATTGCCGAGAAGGCGTCGGACATGGTTCTGGGACGGCAACCTCCGCCCGCGGTTGACCTCGCCACGTTTGCCCTCGCGACAACGCCGCCGCTCGGCGCTGCCGAACCGATCGCCGTTGCCTGAATCCGGTCTGGGAGTGTGTGCTTTGAACCCGCGAACCCTCATCGCGTCCGATTTCAATGCCGGGGATCGAGCCCATTTCGCGCTGGCTTACGAGTTCTGCCGGATCGTCACCGAGTGTGACGATGCCGACCTCGTGGCCCCCGGCATCGATAACTATGTGCAACGGTACCTCGATCCCTTCCTCCCCGATCACGATCACCACAATGTTCAGCGCGACTTCAACCGGCTGGTCAACGGCCTGCGCAAAGGCCTGCGCCTCAAAAACCGGCCGACCGTCAGCCCCATCGCCCTCACCCAAAACTATGACCTGTTCTTCTTTGTAGGCTGGAGCCCGCAGAGCCTCATCGAGTTGTCGCGGATCAAGAATTGGCGCGGCCGCTGCAAGATCGCAGTGGCCTA
Organism: Allostellaceae bacterium; assembly: GCA_035534535.1. GTDB lineage: Bacteria > Pseudomonadota > Alphaproteobacteria > ATCC43930 > CGMCC-115725 > DATARH01. Next base: position 12,612 of record DATLRS010000192.1, read on the forward strand.
CCTATTCGAGCTTTGGTCCAGCACGCTTGCCGCGGACAGCCGCTACCTGAAATTGCTGGATCAATTCGATCACGTGTTCCTCCTCCATGCGGCAAGCGTTCCGCATCTGTCGCAATACACGCGGACCCCCTGTTCCTTTCTTCCGACCGCCGTGGACTGCATGATTGCCACGCCGTATCCGTCGCCGCCAGAACGCGTAATCGACGTGTATTCGGTCGGCAACCGGGCAATCACGCTCCACAAACAGTTGGTGGCGCTGATGGAACAGCGTGGCCTGTTCTATATCTACGACTCGCTTTCCAGCACCGATTCGCGGGTCAAAGAGTGGTCGGAGCACCGGCTGCTGCTGGCTAACATGATAAAGCGTACGCGTTACTTCATGGGCTTTAACCCCGCGACCCTCAACACGCCAAAGTCGAGCAAGATCGCCGGCGAGCAGGTGCTGCCGGCACGTCTGTTCGAGGGTGCCGCCGGCGGCGCCGTCATCCTGGGCACCGCACCGCAATGCCGCGAATTTGACGCGTGCTTCGACTGGCCGGACGCGGTGATCGAGGTATCCCCGGAAGCGGCGGACATCGCCGCGATCATTGACGAACTCGATGCGCAGCCCCAACGAATCGAGCGGGCACGCCAAACAAATGCCGTGCGTTGTCTACTGCGGCACGATTGGGCGTACCGCTGGGAGCAGATCCTGTCGACAGTCGGGTTGGACCCGCGGCCGCAGCTCCACGAGCGCAAGGCGCGGCTCAGCAACATTGCGGCCGCTGCAATGGCGAGGTCGCCGCTCGAGACCCCCCGACCTTCGCGCCAGAACGTCGGCAGCACACGGCGCGGCGCGGAGCACGCCGGGCTACGCAAACCTACAATTAGGCCTACCTCGAAAGGGCAAATGCCCTCTGCGTGAATCAGTGATCTAGTGAACCTCCGGGTTCCAGTGGTTCCGTCCAACGCCACTCAAGATGGGGTGAAATTCATGGTCACGATTTCGTCCGAACCAACACCGGCCGCGAGTCTGATCCAGACCCATTTCGCCGATGTGCAGCGTGTATTGACGGAGGTCGAGGCCTCTTCGGTACAGCGGCTAGCCGACATTTTCCGAATTGCGCGCGACCGCGGTTCGTTCATTTACATCGCCGGCAATGGCGGCAGCTCGGCGACGGCCTCCCACTGGGTGAACGACCTTGGCAAGGCGACAAAGCGGTCCGGCTGCCCGCCGCTGAAAGTCATGTGCTTGTCCGACAACACGGCGTGGTTCTCGGCCCTCGCTAACGACGAAGGCTATGAGCGGTCGTTCGCCGGCCTGCTGGAAAACTTCGCGACCTCGGGCGATGTGCTGATCTGCCTGTCGGCAAGCGGCAACTCGGCGAACCTGGTGAGGGCGGTGGAACTGGCGCGCGACCGCAACCTCACCACCGTCGCGCTGCTCGGCTTTGACGGCGGCGTGCTGAAAGACCTCGTTGACCACGCGGTATGGGTGCACACCGCGAAAGGCACCTATGAGCTTGTCGAAGACGTCCACTCCGTGATCTGCCATGCGATCACAAGGCGCCTCGTCGCCGATCGGCCGGACCCGGCGTGATGACGGCCCCTGACGCCGCCTTCCCTAAGGCACGCATCGAAGGCGGCCTCTACGAGCGACCCCGCCAGGCGGTCATCCTGGCTGGCGGACGCGGCACCCGGATGCGGCCGCTCACCGATGATCGGCCGAAACCAATGGTGCCTGTTCTGGGTCGCCCGTTTCTCGAATACCAGATCGAGCAGCTACGCGACCAGGGTTTTGAACGGGTCGTGCTTCTTCTGGGGTACCTGCCCGAAATCGTGCAGGACTATTTCGGCGACGGCCATCGCTGGGGCGTCCGTATCGCGTATTCGGTGACGGCGCCCGACCAACTGACCAGCAGCCGAGTGGCCGGCGCCAGGCATCTGCTAGACCCATGCTTTTTACTGCTGTATTGCGACAATTACTGGCCGTTGCAAATGGAACGATTGTGGGCGCGGTTTTGCGAAGCGCGCAGCCCCGGTTTGATTACGGTTTACAGCAACACAGACGGGTACTCCCGCGGCAGCGTGGCGCTCGATCAGAGCGCGCACGTTCGAGTATTCGACCGCCTGCGCAGCACCCCGGGACTACGCGAAGTCGAAATCAGCTACGCCATTCTGACCGATCTCGCGCTTGCGCTATTACCTGAGGAAGACACGCTGTTTGAGGAGGCGATCTATACGCCGCTGGCCCGGCAGGGACGGCTTACGGCCTATGTGAGCGATCACCGCTATTACAGCATCGGCGCGCTCGACAGATTGCCCGCAACCGAAGCGTTCATGCGGCGCGAGCCGAGCGTGATCCTCGATCGCGACGGCGTCCTCAACCGCAAGCCGCAGCAAGCGCAATACGTGCGAAACTGGAGCGAGTGGGAGTGGTGCCCGGGATCTCTGGAGGCGCTGCGGCTGCTGTGCCGCGCGGGTTATCGGACGATCATCGCCTCCAACCAGCCGGGGGTCGGTCGCGGCCTGATGAGCGCGGCCGATCTCGAGGCCCTCCACGGCCGCATGCAGCACGAGATCGCGCAGGCCGGTGGCCGTGTCGAGGCGATCTATTGTTGCCCGCATCATTGGGCAGAGGGCTGCCCCTGCCGCAAGCCCAAACCCGGCCTCCTTTACCAGGCGCAGCGGGACTTCCACCTCGATCTCACCCGGACGCCGTTTATTGGCGACGACGAGCGCGACGAAGCAGCGGCGGGTGCCGCCGGATGCCCATTCTTTCGCGTCAGCGAGGATCGTTCGCTTCTCGATATCACGCGCCACCTGATCGCAGCGAAAGGGACGCCCTCCCATGCCTAACAACCGACGCATTCTGGTTACCGGCAATACTGGCTATATCGGCTCCGTGATGGCGCCTTGGCTGCGACGCCAAGACTTCGACGTGGTCGGTCTCGATACCGGATATTTCCGCGGCTGTACGCTGGTTCCGCAGCACGACGAGATCCCGACAATTCAGAAGGACCTGCGGGAGGTCACCGCCCAGGACCTTGGCGGCTTCGACGCGGTGATCCATCTGGCGGCGCTGAGCAACGACCCGATCGGGAACTTGAACGAGGCGTGGACGCGGACGATCAACGGGGAGGGCACGATCCGGCTCGCACAGCTTGCAAAGCAGGCGGGCGTCCGGCGCTTCATTTTTTCCTCCTCTTGCATCATGTACGGCATGTCCGAAGCGGCGGTGGTCGACGAGAACACGCCGCTGGCGCCGCAGACCGAATACGCCCGCTCCAAGGTCGCCGCTGAGATCGCGCTGCGCCACCTTGCCGACGACAACTTCTCTCCGACTTTCTGCCGCAACGGGACAGTCTATGGACTGTCGCCGTGCATGCGCTTCGACACCGTTCTCAACAATTTGATGGGTAGCGGCTTCACCACCGGCCGAGTCGTGATCCACAGCGACGGCACGCCGTGGCGGCCTGTGGTTCACGTCCGGGACGTGGCGCGCGCGTTCCAGGCGGTGCTTGAGGCGTCGCCGGAGCTGGTCCACAACGAGGCCTTCAATACCGGCGCGGACGAACTCAATCACCAGATCGGCGAACTCGGGCAGATCGTCTGCGAGACCGTACCGGGCTGCGAGCTGCAGATTGTCCCGCAGTCCAGCGCCGATCAGCGAACCTACAAGGCCGACTTTGCGAAATTCAAAAGAACTTTCCCGGCATTCGATTTCCGATGGACGGCGCGCGCAGGCGCTGCCGAGCTGTACGCCGCGTTTGCAAGCATCGGTCTGACGGAGCGTGATTTCAACGACAAACGGTTCACCCGCCTCAGCTGGTTGCGGCATCTGATCGACCGCAGTTCGCTCGACCAGTCGCTGAAATGGAGCACGCCGACGGCCCGCGTCGCATGAGCTGAAACCGAGGGGGTAAACGCGTGGGAACAATGCAGATGAGCAACAGCCTGGTTGTCACGCGGACGCCGCTGCGGGTCAGTTTTGCGGGCGGCGGCACGGATTTGCCCGAATTCTATAAGACTGAAGAGGGCGCCGTATTAAGCGCGGCCGTCGACAAATACGTCTATGTGACGGTCAAGCGTCACAGCGAGATTTTCGACGAGCCGATCCGCCTCAACTACTCGCGGACCGAGCAGGTTAACACCATCGCCGAGATCGAGAACAATATAGCGCGGGAGTGCCTCAGGTTTCTTGAGATCCAGCCGCCGATCTTCATCAGCACGGTGGCCGACATGCCGGGCTCGACCGGCATGGGGGGGTCGAGCGCATTCGCGGTGGGGTTGCTCAACGCGCTGCATGCGTTTCGGGGCGAGCGCGTCACCGCCGGACAAATCGCCGAAGAGGCCTGCTACATCGAGATGGAGGTCCTCAAGGAGCCGATCGGCAAGCAGGACCAGTACGCCGCCGCGTTTGGTGGGTTGAACCTGCTTCGCTTCGATCGCAACGGCCGCGTCATGGTCGAGCCGCAGCCGGTTGTGAACGGCTCCATTGCCGAGATGTTCGACAACATCATGATGTTCTGGACGGGCCATCAGCGGCCGGCGGCCTCGGTGCTCGCGGAGCAGAAAGACCGCACGCCGAGCAACCTGCATGTGCTGCGCGAGATGCGCAACGACGCCTATCAGTTGCGCGCCCTTTGCGCCGCTCCGCACATCGACCTCCTAGGGTTCGGGGCGGCGCTTCACCGAGGCTGGGAATTGAAGCGGCGTCTCGCTTCGAAGATCACCACCGCGGAGATCGACAGCCATTACATGCGGGCGATGGAAGCCGGGGCGGAGGGAGGCAAGCTCTGCGGCGCCGGTGGCGGGGGCTTCCTGATGTTCATCGTGAGGCCGGCGAAGCGCGAGCGGGTACGCCAGGCTCTCGCGAAGCTTACCTGGGTGCCGATCCGCTACGAAGTACATGGCTCGCGAGTGCTTTACCCGTCCGAATGAAACCGAGTTTTGGAGAGTACGGATGATCTTCAATGCGACCGCGATTCCGGATGCCTATACCATCGACCTGGAGAAGCGGGCGGATGATCGCGGCTTCTTCGCCCGTGGCTGGTGCTGGTACGAATTTGGCGACCGCGGCCTTCCCAACAGCCTGGTGCAGATGAACATCTCGTTCAACCGCCACAAGCACACACTGCGCGGCTTCCACTATCAAGTTACGCCGCACCAGGAGGATAAATTGCTGCGCTGCGTGCGCGGCGCCGTCTACGATGTGATGCTCGATCTGCGGGCGCAGTCACCAACCTTCATGCGCCACATCGCGGTCGAACTCAGCGCCGCCAACTACCGCATGCTGCTCGTCCCCAAAGGCTGTGCGAACGCTTTCTTGACACTGACGGACGACACCGAGGTGACCTATCTCGTGTCCGAATTCTACACGCCCGCCGCCGAGCGCGGTGTGCGCTGGAACGATCCCGCCATCGCTGTCACCTGGCCGGCGCACCCTGCGGTGATCTCGGACAAGGATCGGCATTGGCCGGATTTTGCCGACGAGGAAATGGGCGCTCTGTGCAACAGCAACGGTGAGTAGAGATCATGTTCATCGTCGATCGCGAACTTGAACGGCTGCAACAGGCCGGTACACCGATCAGAGTGGGGATGGTGGGCGCCGGCTTTATGGCGCGCGGCATCGCCCGTCAAATGCTCCACTATACGAAGGGCATGGAACTCGTGGCGATCGCCAATCGTCATCTCGAAGGCGCCCGACGGGCCTACGCCGAATCCGGTGAAAAAGACGTGGCGGCGGTACGCTCGGTGGCCGAGTTGGATTGCTGCATCGCCAGCGGCCGGCGCGCCGTCGCCGAAGATCCCATGCTGCTTTGCGACAGCAGCCTGATCGACGTCATTCTCGAAGTCACCGGCACGATCGAGTTCGCGGCCCAGGTGGCAATGCGGGCGATCACGCGACGCAAGCATTTCGTCATGATGAACGCGGAGTTGGACGGCACCCTCGGCGCAATCCTCAAAGTCTATGCCGACCGCGAAGGGGTCGTCATCACCAACACGGAAGGCGACCAGCCCGGCGTCATCATGAATCTGTACCGGTGGGTGAAAGGATTGGGCGTCAAGCCGGTGCTATGCGGCAATATCAAAGGCTTGCACGACCCCTACCGAAACCCCACCACGCAGGAGGGGTTCGCCAAGCGATGGGGGATGAAGGCCCCGATGGTCACCTCCTTCGCGGATGGCACCAAGATCTCATTCGAGAACGCCATCGTCGCCAACGCGACAGGCATGCGTGTCGCGAAGCGCGGAATGCGCGGTCCGGTCGTTCCGGTCGGCACCCCGATCCAGGAGGCGGTGACCTGGTACCCGATAGACGAGCTTATTTCGGGTCCGGGCATCGTCGATTATTGCGTCGGGGCCATGCCCAATCCGGGCGTATTTGTTCTGGGGATGACGGACGACACCGTCGAACGGCACTACCTCTCATTATACAAGATGGGACCGGGGCCACTTTACTGTTTCTATTGGCCATATCATCTTTGTCACTTTGAGGTGCCGTTCACGGTGGCCCGCGCCGTCATCTTTGGTGACGCAACCATCGCGCCACTCGGGGCGCCCTGCGTCGACGTGGTTGCGGCGGCCAAGCGGGATCTCAGGGCGGGCGAGACCCTGGACGGACTGGGACACTACATGACCTACGGGTTGTGCGAGAACGCGAAGACCGCAAACGCCGAGCATCTTTTGCCGATCGGCTTGGCCGAAGGCTGCTGTCTTCGCCGGGACATCGCACAGGATCAGGTCCTGCGATATGACGACGTCGAGGTGCCGGCCGGAAGAATATGCGATGATTTGCGGCTGGAACAGGATGTGCTCTTCTGGGGCCAGTCCGCCGTGCCGTGCCGCCAACGTTCGGCGGCGCACCTGGACAGACCAACCCGCACAAGGCTTACCCGCACAAGGCTTACCCGCCCAAGGCTTAAAGGTGCGCACCCCGCACTCGGCGACGCTGCCGCGCGATAGGCCGCCGTCGAGGAACAATGCCCCAAGAAGGTGCCCATGCCGCAACGTGCCCGAGTGTGACGTTTGCCGCCGATTGTCGAGTATTTGAGCAAATTCGACAGGTTCTGGCGCCTCTCTAACGAAAGTGAGGGTCGTGTGATGGCGCGGAGCAGGGCAGCCGGGGCGATCAGCAGCCGGGCCCCCGCCGGCCTGCAAGGGCCGAGCAGGGTCGCCGTGGGCACAATTGGGTTTTTGCTGCTGTTCCTGGGCACAGTGATCCTCGCACATCATCAAGATTGGCTCGATCGACCGGCCGCCATCGCCGTCAACAATCTCGCGTTGAATTGGCCTTTTGCCGGCTGGCTGGCCGCGGGCCTGGCGTATCCGAGCGTAGAAGGCGTGATCGCATTGTCCCTGGTCTGGGGCTGCTGGTTCTCGGTCAACGCTCCGCAGTCGCGGGCGCGGTTGGTGAGCGGGGTCTTTGCCGGCGTTCTTGCAGGGGTTCTCGCCTACTTGGTGCAGCACGCGTTGCCGCCGATGCCGAAGCCCCTTTTCGATCCGCTGCTCAGGCTTCATCCACCGGCGGTGCTCGGAGACTTCGACGCCTCAACGGCGAATCCCTTCGCCGCCTCGCCGACGTTTCCGAGCGAGCGGGCGACAATGTTCGCAGGGTTAGCAATCGCCGTCCTTTTAATTCGTCGCCGGCTCGGTTTGCTGGCGCTCGGGTGCACGATGCTGGTGGAATCCTCTCGGATCTTTTTGGGTCTTCATTATCCAAGCGATATCATGGGCAGCTATTTTTTGGCAGGCACCATCGCCTGCCTTGGACAAATGCGCGCCGGTGTACGCATTGGACGGCTCCTGGTCGAATGGGAAGAAGCTTCGCCTGCGACCTTCTACATGTGTGCCTATTTCGCCTCGTATGAAATGACGAGCGGGTTCGCCGATTTTCGTGAGCTGATTGCGCAGATATAGGTCGTGTCCCGCCGGGTGGTGGAGGAGCGGTGGGTTAGTAGCCCGCCGCAGCGGCTGGCGAGGCTCGGCGCGAGCCCGCACCGCGCACCGGCTGCCGCCGGCGCCATGACAGGGTCCCTGATGACCGTGCCGGATCCAGTCAACATGGAGTTCGTGGGCGCCGGCTTTCTTCAGCGCGGCGAGAACGAAAGCGGGTAGCCGTGCAGCAGCGTCTGCCGGTAACCCCCGCGAAACCGCGTTTCCGGGTCGGCAAATCCAGCGGCACGCACGCGACCGCGGATCTCGCCCAGCGAATCCGCGCCGTGCGCCTCGAGCCAGTCCGCCAGCCCCTCCACCAACCGGCGCAGATGTCCGGCGCCGTGGCGCAGCAATGCGGAAGCCGTCTGCACCGCATCGGCGCCGGCGAGCAGGTATTTGATCACCTCGTCGGGTCCCTCGACGCCTCTGCCGCCGGCCAGGCTGAGCGACGTTTTGCCGGCCAACAGGGCGATCCACATCACCGGCTGGCGGATGTCGGCGGCCGTCGACAGCGAGAGGCCGGAGCGGAAATCGAGCGCCGCGAGGTCGATGTCCGGCTCGTAGCCCCGGTTGAACAGGACGATGCCGCTCGCCCCGGCGCCCGCCAGCGCGCCGGCGAGGTGGGCCGGTGCGGTGAACTGCGGGAACAGCTTTACCGTGACCGGGATATCGACGGCGGCGCAGACGCCGCGCACGGTCTCGATCAGGCGGGCCTCGACATCCGCCGAACTCTCCGATGGATCGACCGGCAGGTGGAAGAGATCAAGCTCGATCGCAGCCGCCCCGGCCGCCTGCAGATCGGCGGCAATGCCGGTCCACCCCTCCCGAGTGATGCCGTTGAGGCTGGCGATCAGCGGCACCGAAACGCTGTCGCAGGCGCGCCGGATCAGTTCGAGGCGGGCGGCAAGCGCTCCGGGGTAACCGGGCAGCGGCGCATAGCGCGTCACCTCGGGATGGCTTTCGGCCCCGATTGTCGCAAAGGCGTCGAGCGCGGCCGCCTCGGCCTCGATTTCCTCCTCGTAGATCGATGCGGTTACGATCGCCGCCGCCCCGGAATCTTCGAGCCGGCGGATGCCGTCGAACGTCGCGGAGAGCGGCGAGGCGCTGGCGATGACCGGATGCGCCAAGGACAGACCGAGATAGCGCGTCTGCAGGTTCATGGTTCGGCCTCCGTCCCGGTCGCCTCACGCGCGACGGCATCGTCCTGCCAGAACGGATGGAACCGGGTTCCGTCGCGCGCCGCCATGTCCTCGTAGAGTCGGTAGCGTTCATCGACCGCCGCCTGCGCCTGGCGCAGCAGCAGCCGCGCGTCGTCCGGCCGCGTCTGGGTAAGAATCCGGTAGCGCAGCTCGCGATAGGCATATTCCTCGAGCGGCAGGCGCGGCCGCGTGCTGTCGAGGCGGAACGGGTTGATGTCGGAGCGGCGCAGCGTCGGGTCGTAACGGAACAGCGGCCAGTAACCGCTGGCGACCGCGCGGTGCTGCTGTTTCATGCCGTCGCGCAGATCGAAGCCGTGGGCGATGCAGTGGCTGTAGGCGAGCACCAGGCTCGGCCCGTCATAGGCCTCGGCCTCGCGCATGGCCTGGATCGTCTGCTCCGGGCTGCCGCCCATCGCCACTTGCGCCACATAGACATAGCCATAGGTGATCGCCTGCAACGCCAGATCCTTGCGCGGTGTGCGCTTGCCGGCGGCGGCGAACTTGGCCGAGGCGCCGAGCGGCGTCGCCTTCGAGGACTGGCCGCCGGTGTTGGAATAGACTTCGGTGTCGAGCACCAGAACGTTGACGTTGCGGTTCTGCGCGAGCACGTGGTCGAGCCCGCCGGCGCCGATGTCGTAGGCCCAGCCGTCGCCGCCAATGATCCACAGACTGCGCCGCACCAGATATTCCGCCATCGCGAGGAGATCGTGCGCCTTCCCGTCGGTCGGTTCGCCGAGCGCCTGCCGCAACGCCTCCACCCGGGCGCGCTGCGCGACGATCTCGCTGTCGGTGCGCTGCGGCGCGGCAAGAATTTCGGCGGCGAGGCCCGCCCCGATGCGCTCGGCCAAAGCCCCAACCAGGGCGCGCGCCATCGCCGCCTGCTGGTCGACCGCGAGCCGCATGCCGAGCCCGAACTCGCCATTGTCCTCGAACAGGCTGTTGTTCCAGGCCGGGCCGCGCCCGTCGGCACCGGCCCGCCACGGCAGCGACGGCAGATTGCCGCCGAAGATCGAGGAACATCCGGTTGCGTTGGCGATCTGCAACCGGTCGCCGAACAGTTGCGACAGCAGCGACAGATAGGGCGTCTCGCCGCAGCCGGCGCAGGCGCCGGAGAACTCGAACAGCGGCCGCACGAATTGCAGGCCGCGCGAGAGGTGCAGATCGACCTGCTCGCGCCGGTGTTCCGGCAGCGCGTCGAAGAACGCGAGATTGCGGCGCCCCGCCTCGACCAGCGGCAGTCTTTCAGCGAGATTGATCGCCTTGACGCGCGGCTCGAGCGGATCGTGCGCCGGGCAATGATCGATGCAGATGCCGCAGCCGGTGCAATCCTCGACGGCGATCTGCAAGGTGTAGCGCTTGTCGGGGTAGCCGCGCGCATTGACCGGGGCCGAGGGAAAGCCCTGCGGCGCGCCATCGAGCAACGCCTCGTCATAGGCCTTGGCGCGGATCACGCCGTGCGGACAGACGATGCTGCATTGGCCGCACTGGATGCACAGATCCGGCTGCCACACCGGCACGGCGAACGCGACGTTGCGCTTTTCGTATTGCGTTGTGCCGCCGAGATAACTGCCGTCGGCCGGGATCGCGCTGACCGGGATTTCGTCGCCCCTGCCGGCGAATTGCAGTGCGGCGATGCGCCTGATCTGGTCGGGCGCGTCATCCGGCACGAAGACGCGCAGCCCGCGCAGCGAGCTGACCGTGTCGGGCGCCGCCACTTCGTGCAACTGCTCGATCGCGGCATCGACCGCGGCAAAATTTTTCTTGAGCACCGCTTTGCCCTTGTCGCCGTAGGTCTTCTCGATCGACTGGCGGATGCGCCGGATGCCCTCCTCGCGCGGCAGCACGCCGCTGATCGCGAAGAAGCAGGTCTGCAGGATCGTGTTGACCCGCGGCCCGAGGCCGAGGCGTTGCGCCAGCCCGCTGGCATCGATGACGAACAGGCGCAGGTGTTTCTCGACGATGTGTTGCTGCGCCGGTCGCGACAGTTGGTTCCACACCGACGCCGCGTCATAGGGGGCGTTGATCAGGACGGTCGCGCCGCGCCGAGCTGCCGCCAATACGTCCCGCTTTTCAAGGAAGTCGAATTGGTGGACGCCGACGAAGTCGGCCGACGGCAACAGATACGGGGCGGCGATCGGCGCGTTGCCGAAGCGCAGATGGCTGATCGTCTCGGCGCCCGATTTGTGGCTGTCGTAGACGAAATAGCCCTGCGCATAGCGGTCGGCATCCTCGGCGAGGATCTTGACGCTGTTCTTGTTGGCCCCGACCGTCCCGTCGGCGCCGAGGCCGAAAAACAGCGCGCGGTGGATGCCGGGCGGCTCGATGTCGAAATCGCTGTCGACCGGGAGGCTGGTGCCGCAGACATCGTCGATGATGCCGAGCGTGAAACCGCCGCGCGGCTCGGGCGCCGCGAGGTGGTCGAACACCGCCTTGGCCATCGCCGGGTTGAATTCCTTCGACGACAGGCCATAGCGGCCGCCGACCACCAGCGGCAGACGCTCCCGCAAGCCGCGGGCGGCGGCGTCGGCCAGGGTCTGTGTGACATCGAGGCACAGCGGCTCGGCCGGCGCGCCGGGCTCCTTGGTGCGGTCGAGCACGGCAATGCGGCGCGCGCTCGCCGGCAGGGCCGCCAGGAAATCCCTTGCCGACCACGGCCGGTAGAGGAGCACCTGCACCATGCCGACGCGTTCGCCCTGGGCGTTGAGGTGCGCCACGGTTGCCCGCAGCGTCTCGGCCGCCGAGCCCATCACGACGACGATCCGCTCGGCTTGCGCGTGCCCGTCGTAGCGGAACAGGCGGTACTGCCGGCCGGTCAGCGCCGCAAAGCGGTCCATCGCGCGCTGCACGATGCCGGGGGTCGCCAGGTAGTACGGGTTGACGCTCTCGCGCGCCTGAAAGAACGTGTCGGGGTTATGCGCGGTGCCGCGTGTGACCGGATGCTCGGGGCTGAGCGCGCGGGCGCGATGGGCGCGCACCAGATCGTCGTCGATCATCGTGCGGATCTGCTCGTCCGACAGCAGCGTGACCGTGTTCAGCTCATGCGAGGTGCGGAACCCGTCCATGAAATGGACGAACGGGACGCGCGCCTCCAGCGTCGCCGCCTGCGCCACCAGCGCGAGGTCATGCGCCTCCTGCACCGAGGCGGCGCTGAGGAGCGCGAAGCCGGTGGCGCGGACCGCCATGACATCGGAATGATCGCCGAAGATCGACAGGGCCTGCGTGCCGATCGAGCGCGATGCAACATGGAAGACGCACGGCGTCAGCTCGCCGGCGATCTTGAACATGTTCGGGATCATCAACAGGAGGCCCTGCGAGGCCGTGAAGGTGGTGGTCAGCGCGCCGCCCTGCAGCGAGCCGTGCACCGCGCCGGCGGCGCCGCCCTCGGCCTGCATCTCCTGGACGACCGGGACGCCACCCCACAGGTTCGTCAGCCCCGCCGCCGACCACTCGTCGGCCAGCTCCGCCATCGGCGAGGACGGCGTGATCGGAAAGATCGCGCAGACGTCGTTGACGCGGTAGGCGACATGCGCCACCGCCGCGTTGCCGTCGAGGATCTGTTTGCGGTCCATGCTGGCCTACTCGCGCAGGCTGAAGCGGCGCGGCGCCAGCGTCTCGCGGAACCCGCCGGGAGGCGCCGTCGGCGTCGGCGCCTCGGCGGTCATTTCGATGGCGTGGCACGGGCACTGCTCGAAGCAGATCGCACAGCCGGTGCACAAATCGGGGTCCACCCGATAGCCGCGGCCGCGGCCGAGCTTGACGATCGCCTGCTCGGGGCAGGCGGCGAGGCAATTGTCGCATTCGAAGCAGGTGCCGCAGGACAGGCAGCGCTGCGCCTCATGGCGCGCCGCCGCCGCATCGAGCCCGGCGACCACCTCGGCGAACCCGCCGACCCGTTCGGCGACGGACAGCGAGCGCTGGATGCCGGGATCGACTTCGGCGAATACCGGCAGGCGCAGCATGTCGAATGACACCAGCGCCGCCGCAGCCGGCTCGGCATGGGCCATGCCGCGCAGCCAGGCGTCGATGCTGCGGGCGGCGCGTTTGCCGTGCCCGACCGCGACCGTGACGGTGCGCTCGGCCGGCACCATGTCGCCGCCAGCGAAGATCCCGGGGTGACCGGTCATCAGCTGCCCGTCGACGACGACCGTGCCATCGGGCTGGAATTCGATGCCGGGGACCTGCCGCAGGAAGCCGCTGTCGGTCTCCTGGCCGAGGGCCAGCACCACGGCATCAGCTTGGAGCGTCTCGATCTCGCCGGTGGGTTGCGGCCGGCCGTTCGCGTCGAGCGTCATGCGTTCGACCGTCAACGACGTGCCGGCGATCTCCTTGATGCTGGTCAGCCACTTGATCTTGACGCCTTCCTCGATCGCCTCGTCGGCCTCGAAGGCGCGCGCCGCCATGTGCGCCCGGTCGCGGTGGTAGACGATCAGCGCCTCGTCGGCGCCGAGCCGCCGGGCGGTGCGGGCGGCATCCATCGCCGTGTTGCCGCCGCCATAGACGACGACGCGCCGCCCGAGCAGCGGCGCCTCGCCGGCGTCGGTGCCGCGCAACAGGCTCATCGCATCGAGGACGCGTGCCGCATCGCGCGCCGGAATGTCGACATGACGGCTGGCCTCGGCGCCGATCGCGATGAAGACGGCGTCGAAGCCGCCGGCGTCGCGCTCGGCGATGACATCCGCGACCTTGCGGTTGAGCGTGATAGGCACGCCCAGCTGCTCGATCCGGCCGATTTCCGCCATCAGCTCGGCGCGCGGCAGGCGGTAGGCAGGGATGCCGAAATGCATCATGCCGCCGGGCACCGGTCCCGCCTCCCTGATCTCGACGGCATGCCCGAGGTGCGCGAGATGATAGGCGGCCGACAGCCCGCTCGGCCCGGCGCCGACGATCAGCACCCGCTTGCCGCTTGCCGGCCGATCGACCGGGAAGTTCCATTGCTCGGCCGTGGCGAGATCGCCGAGAAAGCGCTCGACGGCGTGAATGCTGACCGCAGCATCGAGTTCGCTGCGATTGCAGGCGCTCTCGCACGGGTGATAGCAGACGCGGCCATGCACCCCCGGCAGCGGGTTGTCGCGAACCAGCGCCTCCCAGGCGGCGCGGAACTCGCCGGCCTGGGCCAAGGCGAGCCAAGCCTGGATGTGCTCTCCCGCCGGGCAGGCGTTGTTGCAGGGCGGCAGCAGCTCGACATAGACCGGCTTGCGGCTGCGCGCGGGGCCGGTGCCGCGCGCGCTGGCCAGGCTCGGGAGCGGCGTCAGGTCGTCTCGCCGGGGCGGTAAAGTCACGCTCATGTTCTGGCGCTTTCTCGCAACTCGCTCCGCCGTTGCGTGCCGCCTTTCATTGGCTTTGCACACCAAATGGCGGCGAATTTTGCCGGTTTCGTGCAAATCCCCTGAAATACTCAGCCCGCATAACTAAATACTCAGCCCGCATAACTACAGCCCTTCCGCGGTGCCGCGATTACAGTCAGGCATGATTGAAGCGGGTATTCATTGATTTACGTCAATGCCTCTGATGCCTCGGAGACCGAGCTTCGGCCGGGGTCGCCCTGGGGCAGAAGCGGGTCGAGTTGAGTGCTGCTTCGCGCTACTTCCTCGCACCGCTTTCGAACAGGATCGGTGCGCCGAGTTCGGACAGGTGGAAGAGGCGGAAGGCGCGTTCGCCGTTGAAATCCAGAACCCGCAAATCGTCGGCCTCGTGCAGATCGCGAAGCACCACCTGAAAGTGGCTGCCGTATCGCTCGCGCACGAGATCGAGCGGCAGCTCGTAGGCGATGAATTTGTCGATCCCCTTGGCGTGGAGTTTCTCGAGCAGGGTAGCGTCGGTGAATGAGGCGTGCGATGTCAGAATTACCAGAGGCCCGCTACCTGCAAACAACAAGGCGGCTTTCATGATTTTCTCCTTTGCTCGGCGACGCGCTCAATAGATTACGGCGGCGGGAGATTACGGCGGCGGGCAAGGCGGGAATTGATTTGAATCAAGGCCGCCAGGCGGCCGCGGCAGTATTTGCCAATCCATTGCGGCTCGGCAGCTTTTGGCGTTGCCCCGCGTCTGCTGGCAAACACGAGTGGATCCGATGACGATGCAATCACCTTATGTGCGCTGGTTCAGCGACCTGCGGCTGACCGATGTTCCGATCGTCGGCGGCAAGAACGCCTCGCTCGGCGAACTCTATTCGGCGCTGGCGACAGAAGGGGTACGCGTCCCGCAGGGTTTCGCGCTGACCGCCCTGACCTATCGCGAGGCGCTGACCGCGGCCAATGCGTGGGATGAACTGCGCGTGCTGCTGTCGGGCTTCGATCACCGCGATGTCGCGCTGCTCGGCGAGCGCGCCAAGAAGGCCCGCCAGATTGTCTATCGCGCGACCGGCAGCAGCGGGTTGCGCGAGCACATCACCGCCGCCTACCGCGCGCTTGAGCGCGATTGCGGCCACAACCTCGCCGTCGCGGTGCGCAGCTCGGCAACCGCGGAGGATCTGCCGACCGCCAGCTTTGCCGGCCAGCACGAGAGCTTCCTCAACGTGCGGGGCGAGGACGATGTCGTCGAAGCCTGCCGGCACTGCTTCGCCTCGATCTTCACCGACCGGGCGATCGTCTACCGCATCGACAACGGCTTCGACCACTTCAAGGTGGCGCTGTCGGTCGGGGTCATGAAAATGGTGCGCTCCGACCTCGCGGCGAGCGGCGTCATCTTCACGCTCGATACCGAGTCGGGCTTTAACGACGTGATTTTCGTCACCGGCTCGTACGGCCTCGGCGAGAACATCGTGCAGGGCAAGGTCGACCCCGACGAGTTCTACGTCCACAAGCCGACCTTCCGGCGGGGGCATCGCGTGGTGCTGAGCCGGGCCCTCGGTGGCAAGCAGATGCGTCTTGTGCTGGCGCGCGGGCACGGCGCGGCGAGCACCCGCAACCGGCCGACCCCGAAGGCCGCCCGCGAGCGGTTCTGCCTCAACGATGCCGAGGTTCTGGAACTGGCCGATTACGCCATCCGCATCGAGGACCATTACGCCAAACTCGCGGCGCAGCCGACCCCGATGGACATCGAGTGGGCCAAGGACGGCGACGACGGCAAGCTCTATATCGTCCAGGCGCGGCCCGAAACCGTCGCTTCGCAACGCCGGGCCGACAGCTTCGAAACCTTTACGCTGACGGGCTCGGGGCCGGTGCTGGTAACGGGACGCGCGGTCGGCGAAAGAATCGCCGCCGGCACGGTGCGGGTCGTCGCCGACCAGACCGGGTTGGCCGCGTTCCGCCCGGGCGAGGTGCTGGTCGCGGAAGCGACGAGCCCCGATTGGGAGCCGGTCATGAAGACCGCCGGCGGGATCGTCACCAATCGCGGCGGTCGCACCTGCCATGCCGCAATCGTGGCGCGCGAACTCGGCGTGCCGGCGGTGGTCGGGGCTGCCGGGGCGACGGAGCTGCTGAAGACCGGCACGATGGTGACCGTCAGCTGCGCCACCGGCGAGACCGGCACAGTCTATGAAGGCAGGCTGGCGTTCGAGGCGACGCGGGTGCCGGTGAGTTCGGTGCCGCGGCCGCGCACCAAGATCATGGTCAATCTCGGCAATCCGGAACTCGCCTTTCACGTCGCGATGCTGCCGAATGACGGGGTCGGGTTGGCGCGCATGGAGTTCATTGTCAGCGAGCATATCGGCATCCACCCGATGGCGCTGGCCTGCCCCGAGAAGGTGACGTCGGCCAAGGCGCAGCGCGCCATCGCCCGCCTGACCCGCGACTACGCGAAACCGACCGATTATTTCGTCGAGCGGCTGGCCGAAGGAGTCGGCACGATTGCCGCCGCGTTCTACCCGAAGCCGGTCATCGTGCGACTGTCCGACTTCAAGACCAACGAATATGCGAGCCTCCTCGGCGGCGCCGGGTTCGAGCCCAAGGAGGCCAACCCGATGCTCGGCTTCCGCGGCGCGTCGCGTTATGCCCACCCCGCCTATGCCGCCGGTTTCGCGCTCGAATGCGCCGCGCTGAGGCGCGTGCGCGAGGACATGGGGTTGACCAATCTGCGCGTCATGGTGCCGTTCTGCCGCCGCGGCGTCGAAGGCCAGCGGGTCATCGCCGAGATGGCGCGGCACGGGCTCAAAAGCGGCCAGAACGGCCTCGAGATCTATGTCATGTGCGAGATCCCCAACAACGTCATCTCGATCGACGCGTTTTCGCAGTTGTTCGACGGCTTCTCGATCGGCTCCAACGATCTGACGCAATTGACCCTGGGGGTCGACCGCGACTCCGAGATCGTCGCCTTCGATTTCGACGAACGCGATCCCGGCATGCTGGAAATGCTGCGGCTCGCCGTCACCGGCGCCCTGCGCAATCACCGGCACGTCGGGATCTGCGGCGAGGCGCCGGCCAATTACCCGGAAATTGCGCGTTTTCTCGCGGGGCTCGGCATCGATTCGATCAGCGTCAACCCGGGGAGCCTGTTGCGCACGATGACCGTCGTGCACGAGGCCGAAGGGGCGTCGGCGACGGGGTCGCTCGCCGCCCAATAATGCTTTGCCGGAAGACGCGATCATGACTGCGGTCGTCACCCTGACGATGAACCCGGCGCTCGACATCGCAACCGCGGTCGATCGCCTCGTGCCGACCCACAAGCTGCGCTGTGCGGCGCCGCGCTACGATCCCGGCGGCGGCGGGATCAATGTCGCGCGGGCGGTGCATGCGCTGGGCGGCGAGGCGCTGGCGATCTTTCCCGCCGGCGGCGCCGCGGGCGAGATGATCCGGCGCCTGCTGCGCGAGGAAGGCGTCGTCCATGACGCCGTCGCGATCGCCGGCTTCACCCGCGAGAGCCTCGCCATCGAGGAGCGCGCGAGCGGCGAACAATACCGTTTCATCCTGCCGGGGCCCGAGATCGGCGAGGCGGATCAGCAACGCTGCCTCGACCGCCTCGGCGAGGCGGCGGCGGGGGCGGATTACATCGTCGCCAGCGGCAGCCTGCCGCCCGGGGTTGCCGAAAATTTCTACGCGCGGGTCGCGGCGCTGGCGCGCGCTCACGGCAAGCGCCTCGTCCTCGATACCTCCGGCGCGGCACTCAAAATGGCCGGTCACGGCAGCTATCTGCTGAAGCCGAGCCTGCGCGAGCTCGAGGATCTGACCGGACACCAGATCCGCAGCGAACGCCAGGAAGAACAGGCGGCGCGTGAGCTCATCGAGCAGGGCCGCAGCGAGGTTATCGTACTGTCGCTCGGCGCCAGGGGCGCCGTCCTGGTCAGCCGCGAGGAGACGACCCGCTTCCCGACGATCCCGGTCAAGGCGACGAGCACGGTCGGCGCCGGCGACAGCATGCTGGCCGGGATCCTCGTCGGGCTCACGCGTGGCCTGGAGTTGCGCGAAGCGGTGGGTTTCGGCATGGCGGCGGGAGCGGCGGCGCTGCTGGGGAGCGGCACGCAATTGTGCCGGCTCGGCGATGTCGAGCGGCTTTACGCACAGATGTCGGCGGGCCACCCGGCAAGCGCGGAGCCAGGCCACTAGGGGTTATCGAGGATGAGCCACGACATGATACCCGATATCGAGGAGGTTCGGCGTGAGGTTGCGGCGGCGATGCATGCGCACTGGCGATTCTTTCTCGCCGACGGTGTGGTGATGATGATCCTCGGGCTGGCGGCGATTGTCGTGCCCAATCTGGCCTCGCTGGCGATCACGATCTTCATCGGCTGGCTGTTCTTCGTCGGTGGCATCTTCCGCACCCTGACGGCGTGGCGCCGGCGCGGCACGCCGGCCTTCGCCTGGTCGCTGCTGACCGGGCTGCTGGCCGTGGTGCTCGGCCTGGTCCTGATCTGGCGCCCGCTCCAGGGGGTGGTAACCCTGACCTTGGCGCTCGTGCTGTTCTTCGTCATCGGCGGCGTTGCGGCGATCGTGATCGCCGTCGAGTTTCGCCGGCACCTGGCGAGCTGGGGCTGGACATTGTTCAGCGGCATCGTCGACCTGGTGCTCGCCTACCTGATCTGGCAGGGCTGGCCGAGTTCGGCCGGCTGGGCGATCGGGCTGCTCGCCGGCATCAACATGTTGTTCCTCGGTCTGTCGCTGCTGATGACGGCGCTGGCCGCGCGCACCTTGAAGCCGCTGTGACGCGGGCGTGAGCGCGCTCGATCGCTAGGAGGCATGGGATGGACCGTGCGGCAGTGCCATGCCTGCTTTCTCTGGCCTGCGCTTGCCCGATATGATCCACTCGTCGGTCCGCGAGCATGGGTGCCCCCGATGAGCGCCGTTGCGCACAGCATTCTGACGGGCGATGGCCTCGAGGCGCTGCTCGGCGTGCTGCGCCGGTGCGGCTACCGCGTCCTCGGGCCGACGGTGCGGGATCAGGCGATCGTCTATGACGATATCGCAACCCTCGCCGATCTGCCGCGCGGCTGGACCGACGAGCAGCAGGGCGGGCATTACCGGCTCCGCCGCCGCGACGACGACGCCCTGTTCGGCTATGCCGTCGGGCCGCATTCGTGGAAGCAGTTCCTGCACGCGCCGCGGCAGCGTCTGTGGCATGCCGATCGCACGGCCGACGGCTTCGGCATCGCGACGGAGCCGGCTTCCGCCGAGCGGCTTGCCTTTGTCGGGGTGCGCGCCTGCGAACTGCACGCGATCGCGATCCAGGATCGGGTCCTCGTTGGCGGGGCTCACGTCGATCCCCATTACCGGGCCCGCCGCGAGGCGGCGTTCCTCGTCGCGGTCAATTGCGGCGCGCCCGGCGGCACCTGCTTCTGCGTCTCGATGAACACCGGCCCCAAAACAGCGGCCGGCTACGATCTGGCCTTGACCGAGCTGATCGGCGAGCCGGGCGGTCGCTTTGTCGTCGAGGCCGGCAGCGCCGCGGGGCGGACGGTCCTCGCCGAGCTGCCGCACCGCGAGGCGACGCCGGAGGAGGTGGCGGCGTCGGACGCCGTTGTCGCCCGCGCCGCCGCGCAGATGGGGCGGGCCATGCCGGCCGCCGCCGACGTGCCGGATCTGCTGCGCCGCAATCTCGACCACCCGCGCTGGGACGAAGTGGCGGGGCGCTGCCTGACCTGCGGCAATTGCACGATGGTGTGCCCGACCTGCTTCTGCACGACGGTGGAAGACACCGTGTCGCTCGACGGCACCGCGGCCGAGCGGGTGCAGCGCTGGGATTCCTGCTTTACGATGGATTTCTCGTATCTCCACGGCGGCAGCGTGCGCGCCTCGCCGCGCTCGCGCTACCGCCAGTGGATGACGCACAAGCTGTCGAGCTGGGTTGATCAGTTCGGCAGCTCGGGCTGTGTCGGTTGCGGCCGCTGCATCACCTGGTGCCCGGTCGGGATCGACATCACCGAAGAGGTCGCGGCGATCCGCGCCACGGATGCCGCCGCGGCGGACCCGGGAGGGTGACGACATGGAGGTGCGCGGCGTCGACCGACTGATCAGCGAGCATCCCTTCTTCGGCGGCATGGCGCCCGAATATTGCGAGCTGATCGGCGGCTGCGCCAGGAATGTGCGCTTTGACAAGGCCCAGTACCTGTTTCGCGAGGGCGACCCGGCCGATGAATTCTTCCTGATCCGCCACGGCCGGGTGGCCCTCGAGATCATGGCCCCCGGCCGCGGGAAGCTGCGGTTCCTGACCGTCAACGAGGGCGAACTCGCCGGCCTCGCGTGGCTCATTCCGCCCTATCGCTGGATCTTCGACGCCGAGGCGCTAGAGTTGACCCGGGCGGTGTCGGTCGACGCCCGCTGCCTGCGCGACAAGGCCGAGCAGAACCACGATTTCGGCTACGAGATGATGAAGCGCTTCATGGCGATGCTGGTCGCGCGCCTGCATGCCGCGCAATTGCAGATGCTCGATGTCTACGGCGCCGGCGCCTGATCTGCCGATGGTGCCGGTGGTGGCGCGGGTGCAGGCGCGCCGCCGCGAGACGCACGACACCTGGACCCTGGCCATCGATGGCGGCGGCCTGTCGTTTCGTCCGGGCCAGTTCAACATGCTGTATGCCTTCGGCGTCGGCGAGATCCCGGTCAGCATCAGCAGCGACCCGGGCGCTCCGGCGCCGCTGCTGCACACGGTGCGCGCGGTCGGTGCCGTGTCGCAGGCGCTGACGGCGCTGAAGCCGGGCGGAGCGCTCGGCTTGCGCGGGCCTTGCGGCACCGCCTGGCCGGTCGCCGAGAGCCGGGGCAGCGACATCGTCGTCGTCGCCGGCGGGCTGGGGCTCGCGCCGCTGCGTCCGGCAATCTACCGGCTGTTCGCCGAGCGCGCGCAGTACGGCCGGATCGCCGTGCTGTACGGCACCCGCAGCCCCGGCGACATCCTGTTCCGCCATGAGCTGGAGCGCTGGCGCCGCCGCCTCGACGTTGCGATCGAGGTGACGGTCGACCACGCCGACAGCTTGTGGCACGGCCATGTCGGCGTCGTCACCGAGCTGATCGATCGCACCGCCTTCGACCCCGACCACACGGTCGCGCTGGTCTGCGGCCCGGAGATCATGATGCGCTTCGCGGTGCGGGCGTTGCGCGCGGCCGGGATCGCGGAGGAGGCGATCTATCTCTCGATGGAGCGCAACATGAAATGCGCTGTCGGCCTGTGCGGCCATTGCCAGTTCGGGCCGGAATTGATCTGCCGCGACGGGCCGGTGTTCCGCTACGACCGGCTGCACGGCTTGTTGGCCATGAAAGAGATCTGACGTGCAGCGAACCTCACAGTCGCGCAAACCCCGGCTCGCCGTGTGGAAATTCGCCTCTTGCGACGGCTGCCAGCTGAGCCTTCTCGACTGCGAAGACGAATTGCTGACGCTGGCCGAGGCGATCGACATCGCCTATTTCAACGAGGCGACGCGGGCCCCGATCTCGGGCCGCTACCAGCTGTCGCTGGTCGAGGGCTCGATCACGACGCAAGAGGATGCCCAGCGCATCGGCGAGGTGCGCCGCCGCTCCGACCGGCTGGTGACGATCGGCGCCTGCGCCAGTGCGGGCGGCATCCAGGCGTTGCGCAACTTTGCCGATGTCAAGGAGTACGCGGCGATCGTCTATGCGCGGCCCGACTATATCCGGACGCTGGCGAATTCGACGGCGATCGCCGATCACGTGCGGGTCGATTTCGAGTTGCGCGGCTGCCCGATCAACAAACGCCAGCTGCTCGATGTCATCTCGGCCTTGCTCGGCGGGCGCCGGCCGGCGACGCCGGCGCACAGTGTCTGCATCGAGTGCAAGCTCAAGGGCAACGTCTGCGTCACGGTGGCACACGGCACGCCGTGCCTCGGGCCCGTCACCCATGCCGGGTGCGGCGCGCTGTGCCCGTCTTACGACCGCGGCTGCTATGGCTGCTACGGGCCGATGGAGACGCCGAACACGATCGCGCTGAGCCGTCACTTCGCCGGCCTCGGCCTGGACGAGCGGGCATTGCAGCGCGTCTACCGCACCTTCAACGCCAATGCCGAGCCGTTCCGCAAGGAAAGCGAGCGCCATGGCGCGTAGGACGATCAAGGTCGACCAGCTCGCCCGGGTCGAGGGCGAAGGTCGTTTCACGGTCGTCGTGCGCGACGGCGCGGTGGAGCGCGCCGAACTCAGCATCTTCGAGCCGCCGCGCTTCTTTGAGGCGCTGCTGCGCGGCCGCGATTTTGCCGAGGCGCCCGACATCACCGCGCGGATCTGCGGCATCTGCCCGGTCGCCTACCAGATGAGCGCGGTGCACGCGATGGAGCAGGCGCTCGGCGTCGCCGTCGCCGGGAAGCTGCGCGACCTGCGCCGCCTCCTCTATTGCGGCGAGTGGATCGAGAGCCACACGCTGCATATCTACATGCTGCACGCGCCCGACTTTCTCGGCTATGACGGCGCCGTCGCGATGGCACGCGACCATGGCGACATCGTCCGCCGCGGCCTCGCGCTGAAGAAGGCCGGCAACGAGATCATGACGTTGCTGGGCGGGCGCGAGATCCATCCGATCAACGTCCGTGTTGGCGGCTTCTATCGGGTGCCGCGACGCCGCCAGTTGGAGCCCTTGATCGAGCGGCTCAAATGGGCGCGCGAGGCGGCGCTCGCGACGGTGCGCTGGGTGGCCGGGTTCGACTTCCCCGACCGCGAGCGCGACTACGTCTTCGTCGCCCTGCGGCATCCCGATGAATACCCGTTCAACGAGGGGCACATCGTCTCGAACCGCGGCCTCGACATAACGGCCGCGCGCTACGACGACCATTTCGAGGAGATTCACGTCGCGCGCTCGACCGCGCTGCACGCGCGTCTGCGCGGCGCCGGGTCGTATCTGGTCGGGCCGCTCGCGCGTTACAGCCTCAATTTTGACCGCCTGCCGGCGCTCGTGCAAGAGGCGGCCCATGAGGCCGGGCTGGGTCCAACCTGCACCAACCCCTATCGGAGCATCGTCGTGCGGGCGGTCGAGGTGCTCTATGCCTGCGGCGAGGCGCTGCGGATCATCGCCGCCTACGACGAGCCGGAATTGCCGGCGGTCCCGGTCGCGCCGCGGGCCGGCATCGGCTTTGCCGCCACCGAAGCGCCGCGCGGGCTCCTCTACCACCGCTATCGGCTGGAGCCCGACGGGACGATCGCCGAGGCGCGCATCGTCCCGCCGACCTCGCAGAACCAGGCTTCGATCGAGGAGGATCTGGCCGGCTATATCGGCGGGTTTCTCGATCTGCCCGACGACGCCTTACGCCGGCGCTGCGAGCAGACCGTGCGCAACTACGACCCCTGCATCTCCTGCGCCGCGCATTTTCTGCGGCTCGACATCGATCGCGGCTGATGCGCCGGG
Source organism: Allostellaceae bacterium (assembly GCA_035534535.1). GTDB lineage: Bacteria > Pseudomonadota > Alphaproteobacteria > ATCC43930 > CGMCC-115725 > DATARH01. Next base: position 36,440 of record DATLRS010000192.1, read on the forward strand.
GCCGGATCGTGATCGGCATCGGCAATCCCGACCGCGGCGACGACGCGGTCGGGATTGCCGTGGCGAGACGGCTGCGCGGGACGCTGCCGGCCGATGTCGAGATCGCCGAGCATGACGGCGAGCCGGCGGCACTGGTCGCCGCGTTCGACGGTGTCGCGACGGCGATCCTGGTCGATGCCTGCGCCACGGGCGCTCCGGCCGGGACGATCCACCGCATCGACCTCGGCGAGCAATCCTTGCCGCCGCGCGGGCCGGCGCTGTCCTCGCACGGCCTCGGCGTCGCCGAGGCGCTGGCGCTCGCCCGCGCCCTCGGCCACTTCCCACCCCGCTGCATCGCCTATGCGATCGAGGGAGGCTCTTTCGATATCGGGGCCGGCCTGTCGCCGCCGGTCGTTGCGGCGGTCGCGGCTGTCGTTCGTCAGCTGCGCGCCGAGCTTTTTGCGCAGGAGCCGCCGACATGCACGAAGCCTCGCTGATGGCGGATCTCCTGCGCCGTATCGAGGCCGTCGCGGCGGCGGAACACGCCCGGCGCGTTACCGGCGTAACAATCTGGCTGGGAGCGCTGAGCCACCTGTCGCCCGACCATTTCGCCGAGCATTTCGCGCAGGCGAGCCCGGGCACGATCGCCGAAGGCGCCCGCTTGAGCATTACCGCCTCGGGCGATCCGGGGCACGCCAACGCTCAGAACGTCCTGATCGAGAGCGTCGAGGTGGAGAGTTGATCGCGATGACCGGCCGCAAGCGGTTGCGCATCCAGGTGCAGGGCGCGGTGCAGGGAGTGGGGTTTCGCCCGTTCGTCTACCGGCAGTCGATGGCACTCGGGCTCGCCGGCTGGGTCGGCAATTCGCCGGCCGGCGTGACGATCGAGGCGGAGGGCCCGCCGCACCGGATTGCAGCGTTGCTCCACGCCATGCGGGAGGCGCCGCCGGCGAATGCCGCGGTGGTCTCGATCGCGTGCGAGGAGATCGCCCCGGCCGGCGAAACCGGCTTTGCGATCCGCCCGAGCGAGGCGAGCGGCGCGCGCACCGCCGCCATCCTGCCCGACCTCGCGACCTGCGAGGATTGCCTCGGCGAGCTGTTCGATCCGGCCGACCGCCGCTACCGCTATCCGTTCATCAACTGCACCCGTTGCGGGCCGCGCTACAGCATCGTCGAGGACATCCCCTACGACCGCGCCCGCACCTCGATGCGGCATTTCCCGATGTGTCCGGCTTGCCGGGCAGAATATGAGACGCCGACCGATCGGCGCTTTCACGCCGAACCCAATGCCTGCCATGATTGTGGCCCCCGGCTGACGTTGTGGGACGCGTCGGGAAACACGCTGGCGCGCGACGATGCGGCGGTCGCTGCCGCCACCGGGGCGCTGCGGCAGGGACGGATCGTCGCCGTGAAGGGGATCGGCGGGTTTCATCTCCTCGTCGATGCCCGCGACGACACCGCGGTCGCCCGGCTGCGGCAGCGCAAGCGCCGCGAGGAGAAGCCGTTCGCGATCATGTTCGCCTCGCTCGACATGATCCGCGAAAGCGCCGAAATGTCCGCCGCCGAGGCGGCGCTGCTGGTCGGCGCGGGGCGGCCGATCGTGCTGCTGCGCCGGAGGGGCCAGCCGCTGGCGCCTGCAGTCGCGCCGCACAACCCCTGGCTCGGGGCGTTCCTGCCCTATGCCCCGCTGCATCATTTGCTGCTGCGCGACCTCGCGTTTCCGCTGGTCGCGACGAGCGGCAATGTCAGCGACGAGCCGATCGTCATCGACGAAGCCGAGGCGTTGGAGCGGCTCGGCGGCATCGCCGATCTGTTCCTGGTGCATGACCGCCCGATCGTCCGCCCGGCGGACGATTCGGTGGCCCGCGTGGTCTGCGGTCTGCCGCAGATGCTGCGCCGAGGTCGGGGCTACGCGCCGGCGCCGATCGCCGTTTCCGGCGTCGCGGGCGGCATCCTGGCGCTCGGCGGCCACCTGAAATCGACGATCGCCCTGACCCGGCCGGGCGAAGTCGTGCTGAGCCAGCATATCGGCGACCTCGAGACGGTGGCGGCGCGCGCCGCTCATGCGCACGCGATCGCGGATGTGACGAGGCTTTATTCGAGCGAGGCCCGTCTTATCGCGCGCGACCGGCATCCCGACTACGCCTCGACCCAGGCGGCAGAAAGAACCGGCTTGCCGGTGATCGCGGTCCAGCACCACCTCGCCCACGTCGCCGCGTGCATGGCCGAGCACGCCATCGCGCCACCGGTGCTCGGCGTCGCCTGGGACGGCACCGGCTGGGGGCCGGACGGCACGGTGTGGGGTGGCGAATTCCTGCTGATCGACAAGAATGGTTGGCGCCGGGTCGCGCATCTGCGCCGCTTCCGCCTGCCCGGCGGCGAGGCGGCGGCGCGCGAACCGCGCCGCTCGGCCCTCGGGCTGTTGTACGAGGCTTTCGGCGAGGACGCCTTGGCGATGACCGCGCTTGCCCCGGTTGCTTCCTTCACGAGTGCCGAGCGGGCCGTCCTGGGCACGGTCCTGCGGCGCGGCATCAACGCCCCGTGGTGCTCCAGCGCCGGCCGACTGTTCGACGCTTTCGCCGCGCTGTGCGGGCTGCGCCAGCGCATCAGCCACGAGGGGCAGGCCGCGGCCGAACTGGAATGGGCGGCAGATTGCGACGAGGCCGGCCGCCGCTACGAGATCCCGGTCAGGGAAGCGACCGAAGACGGCATCCTGATCGTCGATTGGCAGCCGGCACTGGAGGCCGCGCTCGGCGATCTGCGCGGCGGGGCGAGCGGCGGGGCGAGCGGCGGGGCGAGCGCCGGCGCGGTCTCGGCGGCATTGCACCGCGGCCTCGCGGCGGCGATCGCCGCGGTCGCCCGCATGGTCGGCGAGCGTTGCGTCGTCCTGACCGGCGGCTGCTTTCAGAACGCTCGGCTGACCGAGGCGACGGTCGCACTGTTGCGCGAGCAGGGTCACGATCCCGCGTGGCACCGGCTTGTGCCGCCGAATGACGGCGGCATCGCCCTCGGCCAGGCGGCCTGGGCGGCATGGTGCGAGGGATGGGGAGGTGCGACATGTGTCTAGCGGTCCCGGGACGCATCCTCAGCCTGTCGGGCGACGACCCGATCACCCGCGTCGGCCGCGTCGATTTCGGCGGCATCGTCAAGGAGATCAACCTCGCCTTCACGCCGGAGGCGCAGCTCGGCGATTATGTCCTCGCCCATGTCGGCTTTGCCATTGCCGTCATCGACGAAGCGGCGGCAGGACGGGTGTTTGCGCAGCTGCGCGAGATGGCGGACCGCGTCACGGAGGCGCCGGAGCGGCCATGAGGTTTCGCGACGAATACCGCGACCCGGCCGCGGCGCATCGTCTCGCCGCCGCCATCGCCCGCAACGTGACGCGCCCTTGGACCCTGATGGAGGTGTGCGGCGGGCAGACCCACGCGATCGTCCGCTTCGGCCTCGACGAGCTATTGCCAAAGGCGGTCACCCTCGTGCATGGGCCGGGTTGCCCGGTCTGCGTCACCCCGGTGGAATACGTCGACAAGGCGATCGAGATCGCGCTGCGGCCCGAGGTCATCTTCTGCTCGTTTGGCGACATGCTGCGCGTGCCGGGCACCGGCGGCGATCTGTTCGCCGCCAAATCGCGCGGCGCCGACATCCGCATCGTCTATTCGCCGCTCGACGCATTGGCGATCGCCCGAGCCGAGCCGGCGCGCGAGGTGGTGTTTTTCGCGATCGGCTTCGAGACCACGGCACCGGCCAACGCGATGGCCGCCTATCGGGCGAAGCGGGAGGGCATCGGCAATTTTTCGATGCTGGTGTCGCATGTGCTGGTGCCGCCGGCGATGTGCGCGATCCTCGACGCGCCGGGCAACGGCATCGCGGGCTTTCTCGCCGCCGGGCATGTCTGCACGATCATGGGCTATGCCGAATACGAGCCGATCGCCGCGCGCTATCGCGTGCCGGTCGTCGTCACCGGGTTCGAGCCGCTCGACATCCTCGAAGGCGTCTATTGGTGCATCCGCCAGCTCGAGGCCGGCCTTGCCGTCGTCGAGAACCAGTACGCCCGCTCGGTGCGCCGCGACGGCAACCCCCCGGCGCAAGCGTTGATGCGCGAGGTGTTCGGCATCATCGCGCGGCGCTGGCGCGGCATCGGCGACATCGCCGAGAGCGGGCTCGGACTCGCCGGGGCCTACGCCGATCTCGACGCCGAACGGCGCTTCGGCGCGGTCGGCGACGCTGGCGGCGACAGCGGCGCCGGCGGCGAATGCATCAGCGGCCTCGTCCTGCGCGGCGCCCGCAAGCCGCCCGAATGCCCGGCCTTCGGCACGCGCTGCACCCCGGAGCGCCCGCTCGGCGTCACGATGGTGTCGTCCGAAGGCGCCTGCGCCGCCTATTATCGCTATCGCGGCGCGCCGGCCGCGCCGGGAGGCGAGCGATGACCGACGACGGGTTCGCGCTCTTCTGCCCGGTCCCGGCGGGCGACCTGGAGAGGGTCCAGCTCGCCCATGGTGGCGGCGGGCGGGCGATGGCGCGGCTTCTCGACACGATCATCCGCCCGGCCTTCGATGACCCGCAGATCGAGCGCCGCCACGACGGCGCCGCCCTCGACATCGTCGGACCGGTCGCCTTCACGACCGATTCCTACGTGGTCCGACCGCTGGTCTTCCCAGGCGGGGATATCGGCTCGCTGGCGGTCAACGGCACCGTCAACGATCTCGCGATGTGCGGCGCCCGCCCGCGCTTTTTGAGCGTCGGCCTGATCCTCGAAGAAGGGCTGCCGCTCGCCCTGTTGCGCCGGGTGGTCGGTTCGATGCGCGCGGCCGCAACCGCTGCCGGGGTGCGGCTCGTCACCGGTGACACCAAGGTGGTTGACCGCGGCAAGGCCGACGGCATGTTCGTCAACACCGCCGGGATCGGCCAGATCGTCGCGCCGGGCCCGATCGGGCCGGAACGGGTGCGCGCCGGCGACGCGGTGATCCTGAGCGGCGATATCGGGCGGCACGGGATCGCGGTGATGGCGGCCCGCCAGGGGTTCGGCTTCGAGACCGCGATCGCGAGCGACTGCGCGCCGCTGGCCGAGCCGGTCCTGGCGCTGATCGAGGCCGGGATCGCGCCGCACTGCCTGCGCGATCTGACCCGCGGCGGACTCGCCAGCGCCATCGTCGAGATCGCTGAGACGGCGGGATGCGCGATTGTCCTCGACGAAACTGCGATCGCCGTGTGCGACGCGGTGTCGGCCGCCTGCGAACTGCTCGGGTTCGACCCGCTGCACGTCGCGAACGAGGGCCGGTTCGTCGCGATCGTCGCGCCGGGTGATGCCGAACGGGCGGTCGCACTGTTGCGCCGCCACGAGGTCGCCGCCGGCGCCGCGATTATCGGCGAGATCCGGGACCAGCCGGCCGGGCAGGTCTCCTGTCGCGGGCCGTTTGGCGTCGCCCGCGCGATCGACATGCTGAGCGGCGAGCAGCTGCCCCGCATCTGCTGACCGCCTCGCCTCGATCACGGTCGCTCGTTATGCTCGCATCAAGCCAAACTTGGTGCTCGGCATCGTCGGCGCCACCCCACCCATCACCTACCAAATGTCGATCTCACCGCTCGCCACGACATGCTGCGCGGCGGCGGCGCCGAAATCGCGCGCGGCCGTCGCCGTGCCGGTAGGGGCTGCCGGTGCGGCGCCGCCGGCGCTATCATCGCGGCGGCGGTGCGAGGCGGCGGGCGGTGCGCCGCAGCGGCTGGGGTGGGGGTGGCGGCGATGCTGATCGGCGTTCCGAAAGAGGTGAAGATCGAAGAGCATCGCGTCGGGCTGGTCCCCGGCAGCGTGCGCGAACTGGTGCATCACGGCCACAAGGTCGTCGTCGAGAGCGGCGCCGGTGCCGGCATCGGCTTTGACGACGCCAGCTATGAGCGGGCCGGCGCCGAGATCCTGATGCGGGCGGCCGACCTGTTTGCCGCGGCCGAGCTGATCGTCAAGGTCAAGGAGCCGCAGCCCGAGGAAATCCGCGCGCTGCGCGAGGACCAGATCCTCTTTACCTACCTGCACCTGGCGGCCGACCGGGCCCAGACCGACGGGCTGCTGCGCTCGGGCGCGGTGGCGATCGCCTACGAGACCGTCACCGACAGAATGGGCGGCCTGCCGCTCTTGGCGCCGATGAGCGAGGTAGCGGGGCGGATGTCGGTGCAGGTCGGCGCCCATTGCCTGGAAAAGGAACAAGGCGGCATGGGTATCCTGTTGGGCGGCGTGCCCGGCGTCGCGGCGGCCAAGGTGGTGATCCTGGGCGGCGGCGTCTCCGGCACCAACGCGGCGCGCGTCGCGATGGGGATGGAGGCCTATGTCACGGTGATCGACCGCTCGTTGCCGCGGCTCTACGAACTCGACCTGCAATTCGGCTCGCAATTGCACACGCTGTTCTCGACCGTCGAGACGATCGAGCGCGAGGTGGTCGCGGCCGATCTCTTGATCGGCGCGGTGCTGGTCGCGGGCGCCGCGGCGCCCAAGCTGGTCAGCCGCGAGCTGGTGGCCGCGATGAAGCCCGGCTCGGTCATCGTCGACATCTCGATCGATCAGGGCGGCTGTGTCGAGACCAGCCGCCCGACGACCCATGCCGCGCCGACCTTTATCGCGGAGGGAGTGGTGCATTACTGCGTCACCAACATGCCGGGCGCGGTCGCCCGCACCTCGGCGGTGGCGCTCAACAACGCCACCCTGCCGTTCGTCCTGGCGATCGCCGATCGCGGCTGGCGGCGCGCCTTGTCCGACGACCCGCATCTGCGCAACGGGCTCAACGCCTGCCGGGGCCTCCTCACCCATCCCGCCGTCGCGCACGATCTCGGGCTGCCGCTGACCGCGGCCGAACGCGCGCTCGCCGATTGATGTCACAGTGCGCGAGAAGATGTCGGACTTCGCGCATCTTTGCAGCGCCGCAGGCTTGAGGCGGTCAGCGGCGGTTCCTATGTGACCGGCTATGGCAAGCGAGGGGATCACCACGCAGTTGTCGGCGGCCGTTCTGGCCGGGTCCGATCCTGCGCCCGACCGGCTCCTGACGCTCGACGCATCGTTCAGCCACATCGACCGAGCCGCGATCGCCGCCGTCACCAATCTTTACCGCGAGGTGCTGCCGCCAGGCGGCGCGATCCTCGATGTGATGTCGGGCTGGGTCCCGCATCTGCCGCCCGAGGCGCCGTACCGCCGCGTCGTCGGCATCGGCGTCGACCGGCATTCGCTGTCGGAAAACCCGTTTCTCGACGAGTGGCGGGTGCAGGACCTCAACCGCAACCCGATCCTGCCGTTTGCCACCGGCGAGTTCGACGGCGCGACGATCTGCGCCGCGGTGCAGCACCTGGCGCGGCCGGGCGAAGTCATTCGCGACATCGCCCGCGTGTTGCGGCCGGGGGCGCCCTTGATCGTCACCTTCTCGAACCGCTGCGTCGCGACCAAGCCGATCGCCTGCTGGTGCCTGCTCGACGAGGCGGGGCATTTGTGTCTGATCGCGCAATATTTCGCCGAAGCCGGCAACTGGGCCGACATCCGCTGCCTCGACCGCACCCCGCCAGGCGGCGGCCAGCCGCTCTACGCCGTGATCGGCCGCAGCCTCGGCGCCCGCCGCCCCGGCGACAGCGACTGACGGCCTGGGGTCAGCTCGCCAGCGCGTGCGGGCGCGGGTTGGAACCGTCGGTGAAGCGGGCGAGGCGGAACGGCGCCGGGTCGACGATCGTCGGGCCGCCGGCCACCATGTCGGCGACCAGCCGTCCCGCGCCCGGCCCGATCCCGAAACCGTGTCCGGAAAACCCGGTCGCGATGAAAAAGCCGGGCAGGCGATCGACCGCCGAGATGACCGGGATCGCATCCGGCATCACGTCGATCATGCCGCCCCAGCTTTCCGCCACCGCGAGGTTGCGGAACGCCGGGAAGGCTTCCGCCATGCTGGCGCGGGCGCGCTGCAGCACCAACGGGTCGGCGGCCGGATCGAGCACCCGCACGGCCTCGAACGGCGAGGCGCCATCGAGCGCCCAATGCCGCGGCGTTTGCCATTCTTCGGCAAAGCGCCGGCCGACGCGAAAGCGCAGCTTTTGCCAGTGCAGCCGCGCGCTCGGCAGATATTGCGGCAGGAGGCGAAAGCTGTCCGGCACGAGGTCGATCGTGCGCACCCCGAGCGTCGCGACCGTATAGCCGCCGTCCAGCCGCTTGCGATAGCCGAAGAGCCCGCCCGAGGCCGAGATTTCCGGGCCGCCATCGAGCCTCTCGGTGCGCATCACCGAGCCGAGCACCTTCAATTGCGGCAGGTCGATGCCGAGATTGCCGCAAAACAGCCGCGACCACGCGCCGCCCGCCAGCACGACCGAGCCGCAGGCGATGCGGCCCCGCTCGGTCACCACCGCAGCGACACGCCCGCCCGCCGTCTCGATGCCGCGTGCCGCGCAGTTCTGCAGAATGGCCGCGCCGTGGCGGCGCGCGGCGGCGGCGATCGCCGGCACTGCAAGCTGCGGCTCGGCCTTGCCGTCGCTCGCCGTATAGAGCGCGCCAACCCAGCCTTTGGCAGAGCCGGGCAGCAGCCGGGCCACCTCGCTGCCGGCGATGACGCGGGTGTCGAGCTGGTATTCGCGCGCGTAATCGAGCCAGGTTTCGAGCCGCGCCAACTCGGCGGCGCTTTCGCTCAGATACATGATGCCGCAGGTGCGGAACCCGGTCTCGCCCTCGACGATCTCGTTCATCCCCTGCCACAGCCGCAGGCTCTCGATGACCAGCGGGATCTCACGCGGGTCGCGTACCATCTTGCGGCACCAGCCCCAGTTGCGGCTCGACTGCTCGCCGGCGATGTGGCCCTTCTCGACCAGCGCCACCGAGATGCCGCGCTGCGCCAGGAACAACGCCGCGCTCGCACCGATGATGCCGCCGCCGATGACGACGACATCGGCGCGGGCCGGCAGGCCTTCGTCGGACGCGACCGGATCGACGCGCGGCGCCATACCCTACCCCTCCGTGGTCGCTACAGCAAATCGGCGACCACTTCCCAGTACCGCGCTATCGCCTCGATATGGTCGGCGAGCGAATGGCCGGCGATGCGGCGCAGATGGCCGCTCTGATAGTAGTTGGCGAGGGTCAGGTGGGTGACGCCGCAGGATTTCCAGAACCGCACGTCGGCGCGCCATTCGGCCTCCGCGCCGGCGGCCGAGACGCGCGTGTCGATGCCGATCGTGGCCGGGTCGCGGCCGGCGGCTTCGGCGAGGCGGCGCAATCCGTCGAAGGCGGCGCGCGCCTCCTCACCCGGCCCGTAGGCGAGCGGCATCCAGCCGTCGCCCCACTTGACGACGCGCCGCAACGTCACCTCGGCGTGGCCGCCATACCACACCGGCACCTTGCCCGAGAGGGGGCGCGGGTTGATGCCGGCATCGTCGATCGTGTGAAATTTGCCCTTGTAGGCGACATGCGGCTCGGCCCACAGCGCCTGCATGACCTCGACCTGCTCGGCCGAGCGCCGGCCGCGATTGTGGAAGTCCTCGTTGAGTCCGACGAATTCGACCTCGTTCCAGCCGACCCCGATGCCGAGCCGGAAGCGGCCGCCTGACAACACGTCGAGCGAGGCGGCCTGCTTGGCAACCAGCACCGTCTGGCGCTGCGGCAGGATCAGCACCTGGGTCGAAAAATCCGGGATCCTGGTGCAGCCGGCGAGAAAGCCGAACAGTACGAACGGGTCGTGGTAGAGGTCGGTCGAACGGGCGCGGCCTTGCGTCCATTCCGGCCGGCTCGCGACATTGACCCCGAGCACATGGTCCGGGGCGGCGATCCCCTGATAGCCGATCGCCTCTGCCGCCTGGGCGAAATCGCGGATCGCCTCCGGCTGTCCGCCGATATCGACAATCGGCAACGCCACGCCGAGTTTCATCTGCCGCTCCATTCGGTTGTTGGCGGAGACCACGCGCCGGTACGCCGGTCCCCCACGAGGCCGGTTATCTGGCATCATAGCATCACGGCGGCGCCAGATGATCGTGCCGCGCTATCGCGAAATTGGGAGGCAAATGTCATGGGTCAGGTGGAGGGAAAAATTGCGCTCGTCACCGGCGGCGCCTCGGGCATCGGCGCGGCCTGCGTCGAGACGCTGGCGCGCGAAGGCGCCAGGCTCGTCATCAGCGACATCGACGATGCGGGCGGCAACGCGCTGGTCGCGACGCTCGAAGCGGGCGGCCGTGCGGCGATCTACCTGTCGCACGACGTGACCGATGAAGGGCGCTGGCGCGAGGTTGTCGGCGAGATCGAGCGGCGCTATGGCCGGCTCGACATCCTGGTCGCCAATGCCGGGATCGGGTTGATGGCGCCGTCGATCGTCGACATGAGCCTGGCAGATTGGCGGCGGCAGACCGCGGTCAACCTCGACGGCGTCTTCCTGTCGGTCAAATACGGCATCCCCTTGATGCGCAAATCGGGCGGGGGCTCGATCATCATGACCTCGTCGATCGCCGGGTTGCGCGGCTCGGCGACGCTGGCCGGCTATTGCGCGACCAAGGGCGGGGTGCGGCTGTTCGCCAAGGCGGTGGCGATGGAATGCGCCTCGCGCGGCGACGGTATCCGGGTCAATTCGGTGCATCCCGGGATTATCGACACGCCGATCTGGGGCAAGATCCGGCCCGACCTGGTCGGCGGCGGGCGCAACGCGCCGATCGACATCGAAGAGATGGGACGCCTCGGCGCGCCCTTGGGGCGGGTCGGCAAGGCACAGGACATCGCCAACGGCGTCCTCTTTCTCGCCTCCGATGCGGCGGATTACATCACCGGTACCGAACTGGTGATCGACGGCGGCATCACCGGCGGCGCGATCGCGCGCAGCGGGCCGTTGGCCGCGCGCCGCGCCGATGCCTGAGGCGCGGCGGCTTGGTCGTCGTCGTCGTCGTGGCGATGGCGTCGCCGACCGGCAACCATGGCCCGGTTGAGCGAGGATCCCTTCAGTCGAACAGTGTCGCCAGGCGTTTCTTGATGCTGTCGGCGATGTAGAGCGCCATAGCCTGGATGGTCGATGTCGGGTTGACGCCGCCAGAGGTCACCCAGATGCTGCCGTCGACGATAAAGAGGTTCTTCAAATCGTGGGATCGCCCCCACTCGTTCACCACAGAACGCTCCGGGTCGAGGCCCATGCGCGCGGTCCCCAGCAGGTGGCCCGGGCTGTTCAGCACGGTGCGCGAGCAGGAGATGTCTTTCGCCCCGGCCGTGGCCAGGATCTCCGACGCGCGGGCGATGCCGTGCTCCATCAGGCGCCGCGTGTTCTCGCCCATCGTGTAATCGATCTTCGGCGCCGGGATGCCGTTACTGTCCTTCATGACAGGATCGAGCGTGACACGGTTGTGTTCTTCCGGCAGGTCCTCGCAGGCGACGCCGATCAGCAGGCGACGATAGAGCAGCGTGCGGTAGACGCGGTGATGGTCCCGGCCCCATGGCAGGCGGCCGGCCGCCATGCTGGTGATCGCCTCGTTGACCGGGCCGGTACCGCGGGCGAACTGCAGCGTGTAGCCGCGCACGAAGCCGCGCGAGCGGTCGGTTTCGTAGAACTCCTTGCTCCACATCACCGTCTGTGGCCCGTGGTCGCCGTCCATCTCCTCGTCGACATAGCCAAACACCTGCGGCCAGGGGTGCAGCATCAGGTTCTTGCCGACCAGGCCCGAGGAATTGGCCAGGCCGGCGGGATGGCGGGAAGCGGCCGAGTTCAGCAATAGCCGGGGCGTGCCGATGCCGTTCGCCGCCAGGATCACCATTTCCGCCGGCTGGAACCGCTCTATTCCTGCAGGGTCGTAATAGACGACGCCCGAGGCCATGCCGTGTTCGTTGGTGGTGATCTCCCGGACCCGGCAGCGCGTGCGCAGCTCCGCCCGGGCACGCAGTGCATGGGGCCAGTAGGTGATGTCCACGCTCGCCTTGGCTCCCTGAGCGCAGCCCGGCGTGCAATGGCCGAGGTTGATGCACTTGGCCCGTCCGTCATATTCCGTCGTGGCCACGGCGATGTCGGACGGCCACCAGTGCCAGCCCAGTTTGTTCGTCGCCTGCGCGTAGCGCGTGCCGGTCTTTCCCAGCGGCACCGGTGGCATGGTGGGCTGATGCGGCGGGTAGGCGGGATCGCCCGCCAGGCCGGCCACCCCCGTCATGCGGTCGTTTTCGGCGAAATACGGTTCGAGCATCCAGTAGTCGATCGGCCAGTCATCCGCTACCCCGTCCAGCGTCCGCACGCGGAAGTCGGAGGGATGCAGGCGCGGGTAGTGCGCCGTGAACAGGATCGTACCGCCGCCAACCCCGTTGAAGTTGGCGATCTTCATCACCGAGTTGTCGTCGTTGACCGGGTAGTCCGTGTCGCGCCCCCGGCGGTTGGGGCTGATATCGAAATCGCCGTAGCGGCGCGCTTCCCAGTCGCGACCGTTGCTCGGGAATTCGGTGGATCTGGTCCAGTCGCCCTGCTCAAGGCACAGGATCTTCATACGCGTTTCGGCGAGGCTCCAGGCCACCGCGGCGCCGGAGGCACCGGCGCCGATGATCAGCACATCGACGATCTCGTCGCTCGGCCGGGCGACGTCGGGACCTGTTTCTGCGGCCATGCCCAATTCACTCGTCGTCAGGAGGCGATCCCGCCGGTTAATGCGGCGCCGCAGCCCCCGCGACGGGAACGCCGGAAGCGCCCGGGCGCCGCGCGCTGAGCAGGCGCCGCGCCTCCTCCGGCCGATCGGCGTTGAGATAGGCCTTCAACAAGGTGAACTCGATCAGGTCGTGCTGCGCCCGGCTGCCGCCGATCCGTTCGTTCTCCCCGGCGAGCGGGGCGAACACGTCGATCGCGGTGGAAAAATCCCCGCGTTCGAACGCCGCGAAGCCGCGCGCCAGCGCCGGCAGGTAGGAGCCGGAATTGTAGCGCCCCGCGAGCACCATCTCTTCCATCTGGTGAGCACGCTCGTCGAGCGCGGCATCATCGCGCATGACGGCCTGTGCCAGGATGACGTGCAAATCGGCGAGCCCGCTGCCCGGCCGCGGCAGCGCGCTGTTCGCATAATCGAACAGGGCGCGCCACGCCGCGGCGTCGCGCGGATACCCGGCGAGCTCGGAACGCCACAAAAACGCCGCCCCATCCGACATCTTCTGTTGCGGCCCGCCGCTGTGCCGGTCGAGCGTGAGGGCGTCCTGATACAGATGCAACGCCTGCGCCCAATTGCCGGCCTGGAGTTCGCAGAGCGAGAGATGCCAGCTCAGATGGCCATAAAAAAATCCTTCGCGCGGATAGGTGGCAAGCCACGAGGACAGGTAGGCGCGGGCCGTGTCCGGCTCGCCGCTCTCGTAGCAGACATGCGCAAACCCGTGCGCGCCGTGTGCATTATGCGGGTTTGCAGCTACCGATCGCTCGATTTTCGGCCGGGCGGCCGCGAGCTGCCCGTCCTCGGACAACGCCATGGCGTGATAGGCCAGGAACCAGAAATCGTCGCCGTAATGCGGCGCGAGGCTGTCCATCAGCGCCGCGACCTGATGCTTCTGTCCGATACGGCCGGAGCCGCCGATCAGGCCGTTGGGGTTCGCGGCACTGGCGACGACCAGCGCGTCGCGCGGCCATGCCGTCAGATGGGCGTACATGGCATCGATCGCCGCCTCGGTCCGGCCCGCGAACACAAGCTCGAAGAACGCGATGTGACTGGCCTCACGCTCAGGCAGACCGGCCGCCGCCTCCTTCGCGGCCGCCAGGGCCGCCCGCGCCGCCGCGACGTTGCCTTGCCGCATCAGCACCTGCGCCTTGCCAGCATGGGCCAGGGCGAAACCGGGGTCGGCGGCGATGGCGCGGTCGTAGGCTTCGGCCGCGCCCGGGTAGAGGGTCAGCGCCAGATCGCTGCCCTGGACGTAGGCGTCCCACGCCGCGGCGGACGTCGTGGATAAGGCAAGGTCGTACCGATCTGTCGCCATGAGAAACCCCCACAACCAATTTTCGCGCTATATCACGCCCCTCTAGGCTCAGAGGGCCGGGAATCCGGTGACTGTCGGCTAGCCTTGCTTCGGCGACCAGCCATAGGCCTTGGCGCACGCGCCGCCCATCAGCATCGCTCGCTCGCTGTCGCTCAGCCGGTCGGTTCTCACGAAGGGCTCGACGGCCTGCTCGTAGTTGACGACCGCGAAGGCGCGAGTCCAGTCCGTGCCCCACAGGCAGCGGTCGAAACCCCAGGCATCGAACACGCGAGCCAGCGGGTCCCAGATGTCGGCGAAGGGAAACGGCTCCCGGGACAGCGTGCAGGCGCCGCTCACCTTGATCACGGCATTCTTGCGTTTGGCCAGGTCCAGCACTTTCGGCAGGTCGGCCCACGGCTGCGGCGGGGCGGGCGGGGTGCGCGGCTGCAGGATGGCCAGATGGTCGAGAATGAAGCGCGTATCGGGGTGGCGGTCGATCAGCGCCGCGCCCGCGTCCAAATTTCCCCAGCACAGCATGTTGACCGGGAAATCGTGGCGCACGGCCGCGCGCAGGATCCGGTCGAGGCCCGGGTCGTTCGGGTCGCGCTTCGCCTCCGGCGTCATCATGATGCGGATGCCGACCGTGCCCGGTGTCGTCTTCCAATCGGCAATGACATCGGCCACCGCCGGATCGTCCGGATTGACCGGCTTGACGAGCGCAAACCGACCGGGATGGGCCCGTTGCACCTCGACCGCATAACTGGCGTCGTATTGGTACATGGAAAAGGCGGAGATGAAGATCGCGCCGTCGACGCCGACCTTGTCCATCGCCGCCACCATCTCGTCGCCCGTCACGTGATCGGGCCAGTTCGGTACACTGTGCCAGGGCCGTTTGGGAGTGTTCGCCTCATACACGTGCACCTGGGAGTCGATGATAGCCATCTCGGCAAGCTCCTCTGCGCCAAGGGAGGGCGGTATCGCAACAGGTTGCGCCGGCCTTGTCCAGACCCAGGATCGCGCCGGTCCCCGTCGCACCCACCCGGGGTTGCCGCTATATTAGAGGTCGATATGGCCGGTGATGTCTCGGCGGGGCTGCCCCGCGGCAGAAGTTTGATGCCGTGCGCGGCCTCAAGCGCGGCGCAGCGGCCACCGGCATCGGCGTGCCCTGCCGATCGACCTCCCTGCAAGCCCCGAATCACCCGTGAAAGGAAGCTGAGATGAGGGCCGATGAGCTTACCGTTGCGTTCGGGATTGCCGGCGCCCTCGATTTCGTCGATACGGCGCAGGGGCTGGTCAAGGGGGTGATTTCGCTGGGTGGTATGGTCGGCGAGTTCTACCTCCAGGGAGCGCAGCTAACCGGCTGGCAGCCGGCAAACCAGCGGGCGGTCCTCTTCACCAGCCCGCGCAGCGCGTTTGCACCCGGACGGCCCATCCGCGGCGGCATCCCGATCATCTTCCCGTGGTTCGGGCCCAACCGGCAAGCCCCCGGGGCGCCGCAGCACGGCGTCGCGCGTACCGCACCGTGGCATCTCGACGCCGTCGAGGTCGCCGGCCAGGACGCGCTGACGATCACCTTCGGCCTCGGTGACGCGGATGTCGGATCGGCGTTCCGGCCGGCGCCATTCCGCGCGATCTACAAAGTGACGTTCGCGCAGAACCTGTCGTTGCAACTGGCCGTGCAAAACCGCTCGACCCATCCGATCTTTTTCGAGGAGGCGCTGCACACCTATTTCGCAATTTCCGATATCTCTCAAGTCGCGGTCTCCGGCCTCGACGGCACGACCTATATCGACAAAACCGACGCGGCAAAGCGGCAGCCACAGACCGACGCGCTGGCGACCATCACGGCCGAAACCGACCGCGTCTATCTCAACACGCCCTCCCGCTGTGCGATCGAGGATCATGGGTGGCGCCGCCGCATCGTCATCGAAAAGGAGGGGGCCGCATCAACCGTGCTGTGGAACCCCTGGGCCGAGAAAGCGGCCGCGATGAGCGATCTGGGCGAGGCCGCTTGGCGCAACATGATTTGCGTCGAAACCGGCAATGTCGCCGATAACCAGGTGGAATTGGCCGCCGGTGACGAACACCGGATGGCGACGAGGATCTCGCTTCACGCCGAGCGGTGAAAAAAATGGCAGGTATCTCGGCGCGTTCGCGGCGCCCTGCGCGCGCCGCCGCCGCGGACGTACTATTCACCGCCGCGATCAAAGGGACTCATCGGCGGCAGGTCATTCATGATTGTGCAAAGTCTGGAGTCGGTTTCCGGCTCCAGGCTGCTGTGCCCGGCCGTGGTAATAAAGTAGTTCACGTCGTTACTGCCGGCCGCCCGCAAGGATCGCACCAGGGCTTCCGCTTGGTAGAGGTGACACACCCTATCGTAACGCCCATGCACGATATGCACGGGGATATCCTTGACCCGATCGACATGGTCAAGGATGTAATTGTTATTGCGGTACGCCTCGCCGCTGCCACCGAGAAACCCACCGCTCATCATGTAGTGGATTAAAATCCTGGCCGCCGCCAGAGCATATTTTTGATTTGGCTGGCTTTGGCTGCTTTCATCCCGGGTCAGGCGGCTGGCGCTGCTTTCCCACGCGACGCAGGCGGCGGCGGCTTTCAAGGCGCGATCCCAGTCCGCTTCGTTCTGCGGCATCACCGCAAATATTTTCGCCAGCCCTTTGATGACGTCGCCGCGGTCGTCGGGAGGGATTTGCGCGACGAATTGCTGCCACGCCGTCGGGAACTCCAGATAGGTGCCGGGAACCGGCGTCGCGAGCGGGTTGACCGCAAAATCGACCGCGTTGCCCTGAAAGAAATAATCGACATCCGCTCTGCGGCACAAAAAGACGCCTCGCAGGATGAGGGTCTGCACGGTTTCCGGATGCGCGATGGCGTAAGCCAGGGCGAGCGTGCTGCCCCAGCTCCCGCCGAAGACGTGCATCTTGCCGTGGATATTCAACGCCCGTCGCAGCCGCAACACGTCGCCGATCAGATGTTCGGTCGTATTGTCGGTAAGGGCCGGCGTTGCGTCGTCGTCGCCGGCGCTCGGCGTACTCTTGCCGCAGCCGCGCTGGTCGAAAAGAATGACCCGGTATCGGTCGGGATTGAAAAAACGAGCAAACGACTTGTGACTGCCCGCTCCCGGCCCTCCATGCATCAACATGACCGGCTCGCCGTCCCTCGAGCCGTATTCTTCCCAGTAGATCTGGTGTTGTGGACGCTCTTGGACGGCCAGATAACCGGATTTATTGCAGGTCGAGATCGGATATCCGCTTTTGCTCATTGGACGTACCACGGGAGTCGGATGGTATTTCGGCTTGAACGCAAAAACGGATATGCCGTCCGGCAGACCGATCTCACAAGGCGCGCGCGAGTCGCCTCACCCCGGTCAGGCAGTAGGCCAATAGGGCTTCGCGAGCGCCAGTTGGGTCGGGTAGACGGTGAGCGGCACGCCCTTCTGCCATTGCGCGAAGATCATCGGTATATCGACTCGCCGGCCCTTTTCGTCGAACTTGATCGGTCCGGGGAAACATTGCGCGGCCCTGCCGGTGGTCAGGTCCATCGCGCGGATCGCGGCGGCAACCTTGAGCTTGTCGGCCGAGCCGGCGGCTTCCATCGCCGCGACCAGGATCGCCGGCTGGCCATAGCCGCACAGCGCGTCCTGGGTCAGGAACGGTTCGCCTGTCTTTTTCTTGAAGCGCTCGATGAACGCTTCCTGGCCTTTCATCGGCCAGTTGGCGACGCTGAACAGCAGCCCTTCGAGCAATTCGGGGCCGATTGTCTTCAGCAGTTCGGGCGAGCCGAACGGCGCCCCGTTGCCGACCAGCGGCACCTTGCCGTGCGACAGCTTGAACTCGTCGAGTTTCTCGAGCACCAGCTTGCAGTCGGGCATGGCGGAGGTCAGCAGCAACAGGAAATCAGGCTTCCCCGAGCGCACCTTCTCGATGAGCGGCGTCGCGTCGGACAGCGGCGGTGTGAAGATCTCGTCGACCACCAGCTTCAGCCCCAGCTTGGCGAGCCCGCCTTCGCGCAGCGGCTTGGCGAAGCTGACGGGCGAGGCTGTGTTGTCCTGGATGATGCCGATCGTCGTCGGCCTCTTGCCGGTGGCGGCCTGCGCCAATTTGAGCGCGGTCGGCAGCGTTTCGGCGGCCTGATGCGCCGCCGTCGGCGACGTCTGGAAGACGAACTTGAAGCCGCGATTGGTGATCGCGTCGGAATAGCTCAGCGTCACCCACGGCAGCTGCGCCCGCTCGGTCACCTCGGTCACCGCGAGGGTGAAGGAGCTGAGCCAGCAGCCGGTTCCGCCGGCCAGATCAGGCTCATCGGACAACAGGCGCTGCGCCGCATTCTTGGCCTTCTCGGTGCTGTCGCCGGCATCGGCGTAGATGATATCGAGCTTGGCGCCGCCCAACGCCTTGATGCCGCCGCTCGAATTGACGTCGTCAGCGAGGATCTCGGCGCCCATTCGCAGCAGCTGCCCCTGCCGCGCCCACGGCCCCGACATCGGAGCGATCATCGCGATCTTGACTGTTTTGGCTTGCGCCCGTCCGATCGCCGGCAGGGCCAGGGCGCCCGCCGACAGGGCCAGCCCCTGGGTGACGGTGCGTCTCGTCAGTGTCTTGGTCATGCGTCTCTCTCCTGCTGGGCGGCTGTCATTTTGCCGCTTCGTTAACCTGCTGGGCCCATTTTTTGCCGAGATAGGCCTCGATTACCTCGCGATTGCGGACCACCATGTCGGGCGCGCCGCTGGCGATCAGCCTGCCGTGATCGATGACGTCGAAATGGTCGACCAGCTGAACCATCGCCTGCATCGTGTGCTCGATAATGAGAACCGTGACCCCATCCGCGTGCATCTGGCGGATCGCGGCGAGAATACCGTCGAGATCGTCATGGCCAAGCCCGGCGAGCGTCTCGTCGAGCAGCATCAGCCGCGGTTGCGGCGCCAGCGCACGCGCCAGTTCCATCAAGCGCAGTTCGCGCGTCGTCAACCGGCCGGCGACGACATCGGCGCGGGCGCTGAGCCCGACGCGATCGAGCGCGGTCGCCGCCATGCGCCGCGCGGCGGCATCGTCGGGCGCGCCGACAAAGGCGCCGACCACGACGTTTTCCAGCACGGTCATGCGCGGAAAGGCCCGCACGACCTGAAAGGTGCGGCCAATGCCGCGCCGGCACACCCGGTTTGGCCGCAGCCCAACGAGCGGCTCGCCGGCAAAGCTGATCGTGCCGCGCTGTGGCGCAAGAAACCCGTTGATGACGTTGAACAGGGTTGTCTTTCCGGCGCCGTTGGGCCCGATGATGCCGTAGAGCCCGCCCTCGGGAACCGCAAGGTCGACCCCATCGAGCGCCTGCAACCCGCCGAAGGCAATACTGACGTCGCGCAGCACGAGGAGGTCGCCGCCCACCGCAGCGCGCTCGTTGCGCGGCAGAGCGCCGATGGCCGCGCTCGGAATCGGCGGCGCGGCGGGCTCGCTCTGCCGTTTCGCCCAGTGGTCGCGGATGCGCCAATAGACGCCTTCGGGGGCGCAGAGGATGATCGCGATGATCGCCACGCCATAGACGACGCCCTGAATGCCGGGCAGCACATTACCCAGTTCGGCGTTGAGCCCTTCCGCCAGCGGCACCAGCACCACCGCGCCGATCACCGGTCCCCACAGCGTGCCGACCCCGCCGAACAGCGCGAGGATCAGCGCCTGGGCGGAAACCAGCATTCCGAACACGGCATCCGGCGTCACCACCAGCAGCACCACCGCGTAAAGCCCGCCGGCCATCGACGCCAGCGCGCCGCTCAGCATCAGCGCCAGCATCTTCCAGCGCCAGGTGTCGATGCCGGCCGCCTCCGCCGCCGGCTCGTTCTGCTTGATCGCGAACAGCGACATGCCGAACCGCGAATTCTCGATCCGCAGCGAGATCACCAGCGACATGACGAGCAGGCCCAGCGCCAGCGCGACATACGCCCGCGGATTGGCGAATTGCATATAGAGGATCGGCGCCGTCCGCTTCATCGGCAGCGGGATTTCCTGATACCCCAGCCACTGAAAGACGTAGAGCGTCGCCAGCGGATAGGCGAGCATCGCCAGCGCGAAATAGTGCCCGCGCAGGCGGAAGGTCGGAAACCCGATCAGCACGCCGGCCAGCCCGCCGACCACCGCGCCCGCCGGGATGGTGAGCCACGGCGACAGGTTGAATTGCACCATGCCAAGCGCCACCGTATAGGCGCCTAGCCCCCAGAATACCGCGTGACCGAACGAGAAATAACCGCTGTAGCCGCACAATATATTCCAGGCAACCGACAGCATCGCCCACAGCAGCACCTGGGTCAGCACGAGCTCGAAATAATCGCTTTTCAGGACCGCCGACAGCGCGAGCACAGCGGCGGTAAAGCCGAGGATCGCCCACAGCTGGCGCTTCACCGGGCTGGAAACCTTCGCCGCGATTGTCATGTGCGCTCGCTGAGGCGGCCGAACATTCCCTGCGGCCGCAGAAAAATGATCAGCAGGAAGACGACGAAGATTGCGGTGTTCTGTAATTGGTAGGGCAGCACCAGGGTCGACATCTGCTGGACGATGCCGATCACCAGCCCGCCCCAGAACGCCCCGAGAATGCTCCCGAGCCCGCCGAGCACGACCCCGGCATACATGACGATGACAAAATCGAACCCGGTATAGGGCTGAAACGATTGCGACCCGGCGAGGAGCCCGCCGGCGACTGCGGTGATGCCGACCCCGAGGCTCCAGGCGATGCGATGCGCCTTGTCGACATCGATACCCATGTAGAGCGCCGCCTGGCTGTTGTCGGCGGCGGCGCGCAGCCCCTTGCCTTGCCTTGTGTGGCCGAGGAACAGGTAGACCGCCAGCGCCAGCGCAACCGCGACCACGAAGCTCACGCAGCGGCCCTGGTTCAGCAGCACCTCGCCGATCTCCCACGACGTCCGCGACAGCGGCGTGCGAATGCCGGTCGGGGTCGAGCCGAACACGATCAGCCCGCCATTCTGCAGGACCAGCGAAATTCCGAGGGTGACGAGGATCTGACCATAGGCGCCGGCACCCTCGATCTGCGCCGCCCCCGCGCCGGTAACGCGAGAGACGATAAAGCGATGCAGCAGCCAGCCAAACGCAAAGACGATCGGTCCCGCCAGGAACGCCGCGACGATCGGCCCGGCGCTGGGTCCGAGAAATGCCGAGAGGCCGGCTCCGGTCGCCAGGTAGAAAGCAGCGTACATGCCGAGCATCAGGAAATCGCCCTGGGCGAAATTGATCACCCGCATCGCGCCAAAGATGATGCCGAGGCCGACGCACATCAGGGCATAGGTGCTGCCGACCAAGACGCCGGCAGCCAACGCCTGCAGGAAATCGATAAGCGAGAATGACATACGCGAACTACCGCCCCACAGCGATGCGACAAGGTCCTGCGCGCAGCGTCGAGGCGCGGTTCACCATGCCCTCCCTCGCGGGCGACGATAGAGGCTGGCCCCGGCAAATGTCATCGGTTTTCCGCCTGTGATCCGCCTGTGATCCGCCTGTGATCCGCCTGTGATAAGGAATGGGCGGGTGCGCGATCGCCGGCTATGCTGCCGCCGGTCCCACAGGCAGCGGAACGACAGCGGCGATGATGCTTGCAATAGAAGGGCTTTCGGTCAGTTACGGCGGGCTCGCAGCGTTGCGCGGGATTTCGGTTTCGGTCGATGAAGGGCAATTCGTCGCGATCGTCGGCCCCAACGGCGCCGGCAAGACGACGCTGTTCAAGGCCATTTCCGGGGTGGTCCCGGCCGGGTCCGGTGCGATCATTTATCAGGGCCAGGACCTTCTTGCCATACCGCCGCACGAACGCGTGCACCTCGGCATCGCCCACGTGCCGGAAGGCCGCCAGGTATTCGCCGCGATGACGGTCTTGGAAAACCTGGAGATGGGCGCCTATTCGACGCGCGGCCGCACCACCTGGCAGCGCAATATCGAGCGCATCTTCACGCTGTTTCCGGTTTTGGCCGAGCGCCGCTCGCAGCTCGCCGGGACGCTGTCGGGGGGCGAGCAACAGATGCTGGCGATCGGCCGCGGCATCGCCTCCTCACCCCGGCTGCTGCTGCTCGACGAGCCGTCGATGGGCCTGGCGCCGGCGATCGCCGATCTGATCTTCGACCGCATCGCCGCTCTGCACCGCGAGGATGGGGTTACGCTGATCCTGGTCGAGCAGCGCGTCGCCGAAGCGCTGGAGAGCTGCGATTACGGGTATGTGCTCGAAACCGGCCAGGTCGTCCTCGAAGGCACCCACCGGACGCTGACCGCAGATGACCGGGTGCGCCGCGCTTATCTGGGAATGTAACAAGGAGAAATTTGACTCTTTTGCCGGGCACCGTCCGGTGATACTGCCCCCGGCCCGCAAACCGTGTTGGCGGGCGCCTGTGGGCTTGACGAGGAGAAAACGGATGTTCAGCCATATCATGGTCGGGAGTAACGACATCGCCCGGTCGAAGAAATTCTACGATGCCCTGTTTGTCGCGATGGGCGGCCAGCCCGGCGTCGAGGACGCCAGAGGAAGGCTTGCCTATGCGCACAATGGCGGGCGTTTCATGGTGTCGAAACCGATCGACGGCAAGCCGGCCAACTCTGCCAATGGCGGCACGATCGGCTTCTCGATGAGCGATGCCAAACAGGCCGAGGCCTGGCACAAAGCCGGTGTCGCGAATGGCGGCACGTCGATCGAAGACCCGCCGGGCATCCGCCAAGGGGCCGCCGGCCAGATGTATCTCGCCTACCTTCGCGATCCCGATGGCAACAAGCTGTGCGCCCTGTGTCGCCTGCCGGCGGCCTGAATCATCGCCGATCGACGCTGAAGAGGGCCGCCCTTTGCGGGCGGTCCTTGCGCGACAGAACTTGCTGGGCGGCCGATTGGCAATAAGCCGCCTCCACTCGCGACAACCGGGTTGCCAACCGCGGTGGTATACCATATACCAATAAACATGGCCGAACCCAGCCCGCATCGCAGCCCGACGCTCGACGTACCGCGGCTCGATACCAGCAGCAGCTTTGCCAAGGAAGCCTACGCCGCCTTAAAGCGGGCGATCTGCGCGATGGACATCTATGACCAGCCGCACGAGATTCGGCTCGACGAGCGGCAGCTGTCGCAGGGGCTCGGGGTCAGCCGCACGCCGATCCGCGAGGCGATGACGCTGCTCGAACAGGAGGGGTTTGTCCGCACCCGGCCGCGCCGCGGCATCATTGTCGTGCGCAAGTCGAAGCGCGAGATCGTCGAGCTGATCACGGTGATGGCGGCCCTGGAAAGCATGGCGGCGCGGCTCGCCGCCGGGCGCGCCGCAGACGCGGAAATCGCCGATTTGCGCCGCTTGATGGCCGAGTTCCGCAGCGGCAATGAGGGCGCGCAGCTCGACGATTATTCCGACGCGAACATCGCCTTTCACCAGGCGATCATCAAAATGAGCGGCTGCGCCTTGCTCGCCGAGATGACCGAAAACCTGTTCATCCACATGCGCGCGATCCGCAAGATCACGATCCATCAGGATAACCGGGCGGCCCGCTCGATTGTCGATCACATGGCGATCATCGCCGCCCTCGAACGCCGCGACCCCGCGCTCGCCGAGCGCCTCGCGCGCGAGCACACGCTGGGGCTCGCCGCGCATGTCGAGCAGCACGGCGACTTTCTCGACACGGCCCGCGACGATGCTTGAGTTTGAAGGACCGCAACATTGTCATTCCGGGTCTGCCGCGGCGCGGCACCCCGGAATGACCCCTGGGAGACGGAGAACACACGGATGAGCAAGGCTCTCGAAGGGGTGCGCATTCTCGATATGGGGCATGTCCAGGCGGCGCCGACCGCGACGCAGCTCTTGGCCTGGATGGGCGCCGACGTCATCAAGGTCGAGATGCCCGGCCGCGGCGACATCACCCGCGGCCAGCTGCGCGACGTCAAAGGCGCCGACAGCCTCTATTTCACGATGCTGAACTCCAACAAGCGCTCGATCACGATCAACCTGAAGTCGCCCGGCGGCAAGAAGGTCCTCGAAGAGATGATCCAGCGCTGCGACGTCATGGTCGAGAATTTCGGCCCCGGCGTGCTCGACCGGCAGGGGTTCACCTGGGAGCGCATCCACCAGATCAACCCGCGCATCATCTATGCCTCGATCAAGGGGTTCGGCCCCGGCCGCTACGCCGATTTCAAGGCCTATGAGAATGTCGCGCAATGCATGGGCGGCGCCTCCAGCACGACCGGCTGGGACGACGGCCCGCCGACCGTGACCGGCGCCCAGATCGGCGATAGCGGCACCGGCGTGCATCTCGTCACCGGAATCTTGGGCGCCCTCTTCCAGCGCGAGCGCACCGGCCAGGGCCAGCGGGTCGAAGTCGCGATGGTCGATTCGGTGCTCAACCTGTGCCGCGTCAAGATGCGCGACCAGCAGCGCATCATGAAGGGACCGTTGCCGGAATACCCGAACGAGAGCTTTGGCGACGCGGTGCCGCGCGCCGGCAACGCCTCGGGCGGCGGCCAGCCCGGCTCGGCCTTGCGCTGCGCTCCGGGCGGGCCCAACGATTACGTCTATGTGATCATCCAGCCGCCCTCCTGGGCGCCGTTGATGAAGATCGTCGGACGCGCGGAACTGATCGAGGACGCGCATTACGCGACCCCCGAGGCGCGGCTGTCGCACATCCCCGACTGCTTCTCGATCATCGAAGGGTGGACCCGGACCAAGACCAAGTTCGAGGTCATGGCGGCATTGAACGAGGTCGATGTGCCGTGCGGCCCGATCCTGTCGATGAAGGACATCTACGAGGACAGGGAACTCTATGAGCGCGGCATGCTGGTCGAGCTCGACCACCCGACCCGCGGCCGCTATGTCCAGGTCGGCATGCCGATCAAGCTGTCCGATTCGCCGGCCGAGGTGCGGCGCTCGCCGTTGCTCGGCGAGCATACCGACGAGGTCTTGGGCTGGCTCGGCTACGGTGCGGGCGACATCACGAAGCTGCACGACGACGGCGCGGTGTAACGATTGTCATCGCCGTCGTAGGATGGGTTGAGGATCGCGAAACCCATCTCCGATCCGCGCGGCAGCGATGGGTTTCGCTGCGCTCAACCCATCCTACGGGTGTATTGGAATAGCATTATGCGTTCCCAGACAGCTCATGATCGCCGCATCCACCCGGGCGCCGGACGGCGGCGCGGTCTCGATCACCCGAAGGGCCGCCAGCTCGATCCCGTGGCGTTGGCCGAGGTGCAGGCGCTGCTTGGCGAGCGCGAGCGGCGCCGCGACCTGTTGATCGAGCATCTGCACCTGCTGCAGGACCGGTTCGGCTGCCTGCACGCGCGCCATCTGGTGGCGCTGGCCGAGGAGATGCGCCTGGCGCTCGCCGAGGTTTACGAGGTCGCCTCGTTCTACGCCCATTTCGACATCGTCATGGACGACGAGGCGGCGCCGCCGGCGATCACCGTGCGGGTGTGCGACAGCCTCAGTTGCGCGCTCGCCGGCGCCGAGCGGCTGCTCGACGCGCTGCGCGACCGGCTCGGCGCCCAGTTCGCGGACACGGTGCGGGTGGTGCGGGCGCCGTGCATGGGCGGCTGCGACAAGGCGCCGGCTGTAGCGATCGGTCATGCGCTGCATGAGCATGCCAGTCCCGACACGGTCGCCGCGGCGATCGCCGCCGGGGCGACCCACCCGGCCATCCCGTCCTATCCCGGCCTTGACCAATACCGCGCCGGCGGCGGCTATGGGCTGCTGCAGGCCTGTCTGGCGGGCGGCCGGCCGGTCGAGGAGGTGATTGTCGCGCTCGAAGGGTCGGGGATGCGCGGGCTCGGCGGCGCCGGCTTTCCGACCGGACGCAAATGGCGCCTGGTGCGCCAGGAGCCGCAGCCGCGCCTTCTCGCGGTCAACGCCGACGAGGGCGAGCCCGGCACCTTCAAGGACCGCTATTTCCTCGAAACCGACCCGCACCGCTTCCTCGAAGGGATGCTGATCGCCGCCTGGGCGATGGAGGCGGGCGACGCCTATATCTACCTGCGCGACGAATACCCGCAATGCCGCGAGATCCTCGCGCGGGAGATCGCCGCGGTCGCGGCGGCGGGCCTCGCGCCGCACACCAGGGTCCATCTGCGGCGCGGCGCCGGCGCCTATATCTGCGGCGAGGAATCGGCGATGCTCGAATCGATCGAGGGCAAGCGCGGGCTGCCGCGCCACAAGCCGCCGTTTCCGGCGCAGGTGGGGCTGTTCGGCCGGCCCACCCTGATCAACAATGTCGAAACGCTGTTCTGGGTGCGCGACATCGTCGAGCAGGGGCCGGAGTGGTTCACCGGCCAGGGCCGCAACGGCCGCCACGGGCTGCGCACGTTTTCGGTGTCGGGCCGGGTCAAAAGTCCGGGCGTCAAGCTGGCGCCGGCGGGCATCACCGCGCGCGAACTCATCGAGGAATTCTGCGGCGGCATGGCAGACGGTCACGTCTTCAAGGGCTATCTCCCGGGCGGCGCCTCGGGCGGCATCTTGCCGGCCTCGAAGGCCGACATCCCGCTCGATTTCGGGACGCTCGAAGGCGAAGGCTGCTTTATCGGCTCCGCCGCGGTTGTCGTGCTGTCGGACCGGGACGACATGAAGGCGGTGGCGCTCAATCTGCTCAAGTTTTTCGAGGATGAAAGCTGCGGCCAATGCACTCCATGCCGGCTCGGCACCGAAAAGGCGGTGGCGCTGATGAACGAGCCGCGCTGGGACGAGGGGCTGCTCGACGAACTGACGCGGGTGATGGGTGACGCCTCGATCTGCGGCCTGGGACAGGCGGCGATGAACCCGGTGCGCATGGTGCTGAAGCATTTCCGCGAGGATCTGACATCCTGATCCCCATGAACCGACACCCGGAACCGTCATGGCCGGGCTTGACCCGGCCATCCACGAGCCGCCTTTTGGAGCGGAGCAGCGTGGATGCCCGGCACAAGGCCGGGCATGACGACTTTTGTTATGGCGGCGCCTTATGAGCGATCCGAACCCATTCGCCGATGCGCTCCAAATCCCGGCCGATCCTTTGTTGACGGACGAACTGGCGCGCGAGGAGGTAGCCGAGATGGCGAACCTCACCGCCGCGCAGACCGGCGTGCCCGGCACGATCTTCATCTCGACCGCCATGGGGGCGCACGGTCCTCGCGTCAAATATTTCGTGCGCCCGGGCCGCACCCAGCCCAGCTTTTCGGTGTCAATCGTTGATGCTCCCTCAGTGGTCGCCAACAGCCTGCCGGCCCGCACCGTGCGCCAGATGTCGCCGCAGGTGATCGCCTGGGTGTGGAGCAACAGGGATGCGCTCCTGGATTTCTGGCATCACGGCGATACGTGGACGCAGCCGGAGGTCAACGACTTCGTCCAGAACCTTCGGCGGGTTTGAGAATGAGGGTCCAGCAATGACCGATCCGATCCGCTTTACGCTCGATGGCGCCGAAGTTGAGGCGCAGCCGGGCGAGACGATCTGGCAGGTGGCCAACCGGCAGGGCGTCGAGATCCCGCATCTGTGCTGGCTGCCCAAGCCCGGCTACCGCGCCGACGGCAATTGCCGCGCCTGCATGGTCGAAGTGGAGGGCGAGCGGGTGCTCGCCGCCTCGTGCATCCGCCAGCCCGCCCCGGGAATGAAGGTGAAAAGCGCCAGCGAGCGCGCGAAAGCCTCGCGCAAGCTGGTCTTCGAGCTGCTGGTCGGCGACCAGCCCGACCGCGCCGCGGCGCATGACCCAAATTCGCGCCTGTGGCAATGGGCCGACGCGCTGGAGGTCAGCGACAGCCGCTTTCCGCGGCACGCCCCGGCGGCGCCCGACCGCAGCCATCCGGCGATGGCGGTGCAGCTCGACGCCTGCATCCATTGCAATCTGTGCGTGCGCGCCTGCCGCGAAGTCCAGGTCAACGACGTGATCGGCATGGCCGGGCGCGGCCACAACGAGAAGATCGTCTTTGATTTCGACGACCCGATGGGCAATTCGACTTGCGTCGCCTGCGGCGAATGCGTCCAGGCCTGCCCCACCGGCGCGCTGATGCCGGCGACAATGGTCGACCAGAACGGCCTCTACGCCAATGCCCCGGACCGCGAGGTCGAGAGCGTCTGCCCCTATTGCGGCGTCGGCTGCCAGCTGACCTTCAAGATCAAGGACGACCATATCGTCGCGGCCGTGGGCAAGGATGGCCCGTCCAACCATAACCGGCTGTGCGTCAAGGGCCGCTTCGGCTTCGACTATGTCAGCCATCCCGACCGGCTGACCGAGCCCTTGATCCGCAAGGACGGGGTCGGCAAGGATGATACGGATATCGACCCGGCCAACCCGCTGACGCATTTCCGCGTCGCGACCTGGGAAGAAGCGCTCGACCGCGCCGCTTCGGGCCTGCGGCAAATCCGTGACCGGGACGGCAAGCGGGCCTTGGCCGGGTTCGGCTCGGCCAAGGGCTCGAACGAGGAGGCGTATCTGTTCCAGAAGCTGGTACGCACCGGCTTCGGCAGCAACAATGTCGATCACTGCACGCGTCTCTGCCACGCGTCCTCGGTCGCCGCCCTGATGGAGGGGATCGGCTCGGGCGCGGTCACCGCGCCGTTTACCGCGGCGAAGGACGCCGACGTCATCATCGTGATCGGCGCGCGGCCGACCGAGAATCATCCGGTTGCCGCCACCTTCTTCAAGCAGGCCGCGAAGCGCGGCGCGCAAGTCTTTGTGATGGACCCGCGCGGCCACAGCCTGGTGCGGCATGCCACCAAGACCTTGCGCTTCAACCCCGGCCGCGACGTGGCGCTGCTGAACGCGATGATCCACACGATTGTCGAGGAGGGGCTGACCGACCGCCAGTATATTCAGGCGCAT
This sequence comes from Allostellaceae bacterium, assembly GCA_035534535.1. Classification (GTDB taxonomy): domain Bacteria; phylum Pseudomonadota; class Alphaproteobacteria; order ATCC43930; family CGMCC-115725; genus DATARH01. The sequence goes on from DATLRS010000192.1 coordinate 65,111, forward strand.
ACCGAGGATTACGAAAAGCTGCGCGAGCACATCCGCGACTACAGCCCGGAAAAGATGGCCGAAATCTGCGGCATCGACGCGGGTACCCTGCGCTCCGTCGCCCGCGCCTACGCCCGCGCCGAGCATGCGATCATTTTCTGGGGCATGGGAATTTCGCAGCATATCCACGGCACCGACAACGCGCGCTGCCTGATCGCGCTGGCGATGATCACCGGCCAGGTCGGCCGGCCGGGCACCGGGCTGCACCCGCTGCGCGGCCAGAACAACGTGCAGGGCGCCTCCGATGCCGGCCTCATCCCGATGGTCTATCCCGACTACCAGTCGGTGGCGAACCCCGCAATCCGCGAGAAATTCGAGAAACTGTGGCACACCCCGCTCGACGACAAGGCCGGCCTGACCGTCGTCGAGATCATGGACGCGGTGCACCGCGACGAGATCAAGGGCATGTACATCATGGGCGAAAACCCGGCGATGTCCGACCCTGACGTGCAGCACGCCCGCGCCGCGCTGGCCCATCTCGAACACCTCGTCGTGCAGGACATCTTTCTGACCGAGACCGCGAAATACGCCGATGTCGTGCTGCCGGCCTCGGCCTGGGCGGAGAAGGACGGCACGGTTTCCAATACCAACCGCCAGGTGCAGATGGGCCGCGCCGCGCTGCCCTTACCCGGCAACGCCAGGCTCGACTGGGAGACGATCCAGGAGATCGCCCGGCGCATGGGGCTCGATTGGCAGTACAGTCATCCGCGCGACGTGTTCGCCGAGATGAAGCTGGCGATGCCGTCGCTCGACAACATCACCTGGGAGCGCCTCGAACGCGAGGATTCGGTCACCTACCCGTGCGACGCTGAGGACAAGCCGGGCAACGAGATCGTGTTCGCGTCGGGTTTCCCCACCCCCTCCGGGCGGGCGAAGCTGGTGCCCGCGTCGATCATCCCGCCGGCCGAGGAGCCCGATGCCGACTATCCGATGGTGCTGACGACCGGCCGCCAACTCGAACACTGGCATACCGGGGCGATGACCCGGCGGGCCAGCGTGCTCGACGAGATCGAGCCGGAGGCGGTGGCGAGCCTCGCGCCCGTCGAATTGCGCCGCCTCGGCATCGCCGCCGGCGACCGGGTCAAGGTGACGACGCGGCGTGGCCACATCGAATTGAAGGCGCGGGCCGACAGCGCGGTGGCCCCCGGCATGGTATTCATCCCGTTCTGCTATGCCGAAGCCGCCGCCAACGTGCTGACCAACCCGCAGCTCGACCCGTTCGGCAAGATCCCGGAATACAAGTTCTGCGCCGCGAAGGTCGAGCCGGCGGCGGCGCCCGCAGCCGCGGAGTAGCCAAGGTAGCCAAGCCGGTCATCTCAACGCCAACCGGAGGAGCTTGCGATGGATGCGAAGGGCCTCGTTGTGTTGCCGGGCGAAGGCGCCGTGTGGAGCATGTCGCCCGGCCGATCGGCTGCGCTCAAGCTGCAGAACGCGCAGACCGCGGAGAGCGTGATGGCGTTCGAAGAAACCGCACCGGCCGGCACCGACACGACCTTTCACCTGCACCACGACAGCGACGAGCTGATCTATGTCCTGAGCGGCGAGTTCACCTTCAAGATTGCCGACCAGACGACGATCGGCGGCGCCGGCACCTGCGCTTTCATACCGCGCGGCGTTGCGCACGCCTGGAAGAATACCGGAGCCGAACCCGGGAAGGCGCTGTTTCTCTACACGCCGGGCGGGGCCGGCCGGATGTTCGAGGAGGCAAGGCGCCTGGAGCAGCCGCTGTCGTCGATGGGCGCAACCGAGATTGCCGCGTTTTTCGGGCGCTTCGGCTGGGAGACCGTCGGACCTTCGCCGTTCTGAGCCGGAATTATCGCCCTGCGCGGCCGGACGCCGATCATACTGGCGCCGATCGCGCTGTCGCTGCTGATGGCATTGGCCGGCTGCGCGGCGCCGCCGCCGGCGCACAGTCAATCGTCGGCGCCGCACGCGTGCCTGCTTCCTTCCGAACAACGGATGCTTGTCGCGGAACTGTTTTTCGGACGCAATATCCCGGGACGGGGGATGCTGAGCGATGCCGAGTGGGCGGCGTTCGCCGCTGGCACGGTCACCGCGAACTTTCCCGACGGCTTTACCGCGTTCGACGGCGAGGGACAGTGGCAGAACCCGGCGACCCACCAGATTGCCCGCGAGCCGACCAAGATCCTCCTGGTCGCCGTCCGGCGGTCGCCCGATCTGGCGCGGCGGCTGGCGGCGGTCATCGCGGCCTACAAGGGGCGCTTTCACCAGCAATCGGTCGGCATCATCACGCGCGACGCCTGCGCCGCGTTCTGAGCGCCCGACGGCTGGTGGCGGGGAATGCCGCAGGGCAGGGGCGGTGATCGCATGGGTACTCAGGCCGTGATCGAGCCGCGCGATGACCGAGGCATGGCGCTGCCCGCGGGGTTGTGCCTGGTGACCGGCGCCACCGGGTTTGTCGGCGCGGCGGTGGCGCGGGTGCTGTGGCGGGCCGGCCACCCGGTGCGGGTGTTGGCGCGCCCCGGCAGCGACCGCCGCAATCTCGAGGGGCTCGCCGCCGAAATCGCGGAAGGCTCGCTCGAAGATCCCGACTCGCTCGCCGCGGCGGTCGCCGGCTGCCGCTGCCTGTTTCATGTCGCGGCCGATTACCGGCTGTGGGTACCGGACCCGGCGGCGATGTTCCGAACCAATGTCGAGGGTACGCGGCAGCTGATGCTCGCCGCGCTGGCGGCAGGGGTCGAGCGCATCGTCTATACCAGCAGCGTGGCGGTGCTGGGGGTCGTCAAGGGCGGTATCGCCGACGAGGAAACGGCGAGCCGCGCCGAAGACATGATCGGCCCCTACAAGCTCTCGAAATTCCGGGCCGAGGCGGCGGTTTGCGAGCTGATCGCCGAGCGGGGCCTGCCGGCCGTCATCGTCAACCCGTCGACCCCGATCGGCCCCGGCGACGTCAAGCCGACCCCGACCGGGCGGCTGATCGTCGAGGCGGCGCGCGGCCGCATGCCGGGCTTTGTCGATACCGGGCTCAACATCGCCCATGTCGAGGATGTCGCGCTCGGCCACCTGCTCGCCGCGCGCTCCGGCCAGATCGGGCGGCGTTATATTCTGGGCGGCGAGAACCTCGGCCTCGGTGAGATCCTCGCCGAGGTCGCGCGGGCCACCGGCCGGCGGCCGCCGATGCTCAAGATCCCGCATCGCGCCGCCTTGCCGATCGCGGCCGGCGCCGAATCCGTGGCGCGATTGACCGGGCGCCAGCCGTTCGCCACGGTCGACGCCGTCAGGATGTCGCGCAAGAAGATGTTCTTCAGTTCGGCCCGTGCCGTCGCGGAGCTGGGCTACGCGTCGCGGCCGGCGCGGCAGGCGATCGGCGACGCGATCGCCTGGTTCAGAGCCAACGGTTACCTGAAATGACCGCGCTCGACGTCGAGGCCCCGTCCGGCAAGGGCCGCCATGACGAGAATTTCCCGGTCGGCTCGTGGCTGATCCGGCGCGATCTGCGCGCCCATGTCCACGCCTTCTACCGCTTTGCCCGCAACGCCGACGACATCGCCGACAGCCCGACGCTCGCCGCTGCCGACAAGCTGCGCCGCCTCGACCGCATGGCGGCGATCCTCGATGGGGCGTCCGGCGGCGACTCGCCGGCCGCTGCGGCGATGCGCGCCAGCCTCCGGGCGAGCGGGGTCACGGCGCAACATTGCTATGACGTGCTGCGCGCGTTCCGCCAGGATGCGGTCAAGCTGCGCTACCGCGACTGGGACGATCTGATGGAGTATTGCCGCTATTCGGCGGCGCCGGTCGGGCGTCAGCTGCTCGATCTGCACGGCGAGAGCCGCGACACCTGGCCCCCCTCGGACGCGCTGTGCGCCGCCTTGCAGGTCCTCAACCATCTGCAGGATTGCGCCGCCGATTACGCCGCCCTCGACCGGGTCTACCTGCCGCTTGCCGAGTTCGACGCGGCCGGCGGCACGCTCGAGGCTCTGTCGGCGTCGACGGCCAGCCCGGCGCTGCGGCAGGTGCTCGACCGGCTGCTCGACCGCACCGAGGGCCTGATCGCAACCGCGCGCGATCTCCCGCCGCGTGTCGCCGCTCGCGGGCTGCGCTGCGAATCGGCGGTCATCGTCGGGCTCGCCGCCCGCCTCGCGCGCCGGCTGCGCCGCGGCGATCCGCTGGCGGGCCGCGTCAAGCTCGCCAAGACCGATTTCGCGGCCGCCTTCGTGACCGGCATCCTGGCGCGCCAGCGGCGATGAGCGAGACGGTCTCCGACAGCGTCGGGGCCGTCCCCGACGAGGCGGCGCTGCGCGAAACCATTCGCCAAAGGGTCGAAGCGGCCGGTACATCGTTCTATTGGGCGATGCGGCTGTTGCCGCAAGACCGGCGCAACGCGATGTATGCGGTCTACGCGTTCTGCCGCGAGGTCGACGACATCGCCGACGACACGACCCCGCCCGAACACAAGCGGGCGGCGCTTGCCGCCTGGCATGGCGAAATCGACGCGCTCTACGCCGGCCGGCCGCGGCATCTCGTCGCTCGCGCACTGAGCGAGGCAGTATTGCATTATTCGCTGCGCCGTAACGACTTCCACACCGTTATTGACGGTATGGAGATGGATGCGGCGCGCGACATCCGCGCCCCCGAGTTGGCGACCCTCGACCTCTACTGCGCCCGCGTCGCGAGCGCGGTCGGGCATTTGTCGGTCCACATCTTCGGCGATTCCAGCCCCGCCGCGCACGCCGTCGCCGATTCGCTCGGCCGCGCCTTGCAGTTGACCAACATCCTGCGCGATCTCGACGAGGACGCACGGCGCGGCCGGCTTTACCTGCCGCGCGAGATCCTCGACCGGCACGGCATCCGCGGCAGCGCGCCGCTCGATGTGCTGCGTCATCCCGCCTTGCCGGCCGCCTGCCGTGACCTGGCGGTGATCGCCGAGCAGCATTTCGCCGCCGCCGATCAGGCGATGCGGCAGTGCTCGCGCCGCGCGATGCGCCCGGCGGCGGTGATGAGCGCGCTGTACCGGGCGATGCTCGACGCGCTCTTGCGCTCGGGCTGGCGCGACCCGAGCCAGCGGGTCGGGCTGTCCAAGGCGCAGAAGCTCTGGCTGGTGCTGCGCCACGGGGTGCTATGAGCGGCGCCGCGCCGCCGTCCGGCCGGGCGCATGTGATCGGGGCGGGGCTTGCCGGCCTCGCGGCTGCGGTCGATCTCGCCGCCCAGGATTGCCCCGTCACGCTCTATGAATCCGGCGCGCAGGCCGGCGGCCGCTGCCGCTCCTTTTTCGATGCCGAGCTTGGCGTTCGCATCGACAACGGCAACCACCTGCTGCTGTCCGGCAACGAGGCGGCGCTCGGCTATATCGAGCGCATCGGCGCGCTCGACACATTCGAGCGGCCGCAGGAGGCGGCGATCCCGTTTGTCGATATCGCGACGGGCGAGCGCTGGACGGTGCGGCCCGGACGCGGCCGCGTGCCCTGGTGGGTGCTGCGCGCCGGGCGCCGGGTACCGGGCACCCGGGCTTGCGACTATCTCGCCGCGCTGCGGCTGCGCCGGGCGATGCCGGACGAAACGGTCGCCTCGGTGCTTGGGCGTGATCTTGGGCGTGACACGGTGCTGTTCCGGCGCCTGTGGCAGCCGCTGGCGGTTGCCGCGTTGAACACCGCAGCCGAAGACGCCTCGGCGCGATTGTTCTGGCATGTCCTGCGTGAAACGCTCGGGCGCGGCGCGGCGGCGTGCCGGCCGATGCTCGCCCGCAGCGGGCTGTCGGAGAGCCTCGTCGAGCCGGCGCTGGCGTTTCTGGCACGCCGCGGCGGCGCCTTCCGCACCGGCTGCCGCCTCAGGGCGCTCGACGTCGCAGCGGGCCGCGTCGCCGGGCTGATGTTCGACGGCGACACGGTCGCGCTGGCACCGGGCGACAGCGTGATCCTTGCCGTGCCGGCGGCGATCGCGGCGCGCCTGGTGCCCGGCCTCACCGTGCCGGACGACTACGCGCCGATCGTCAATGCGCATTTCCGCTGCGACCGCGGCGCCATCGCGCCACCCGGAACGGCATGGTTCGTCGGCGTGACGGGCGGCGTCGCCGAGTGGGTGTTTCGCAAGCGCGAGGTCATTTCGGTGACGGTCAGCGCGGCCGACCGGATTGTCGACCGCCCCGCCGACGCGCTGCGCGAGGCGCTGTGGCAGGACGTGTCGCTGGCCTGCCGCCTGCCACCGGGACCGCCACCGCCCTGCCGCATCATCAAGGAGCGCCGCGCGACGTTTCGCGCGACGCCGGCTCAGCTGGCGCGGCGCCCCGCGACCGCGACCGGGTGGCCCAACCTTCACCTTGCCGGCGATTATGTCGATACCGGCTTGCCTGCGACGATCGAAGGCGCTATTCGCTCGGGGCTTGCCGCGGCGGCGCGGGTGCGCCAGCGACGCGCGGTGCCGGCATTGAACCCTGGCCCATTGCCGCAACCACACGCCTCCTCCCGCATCGGGGATTGCCAGCGCGCGCTGCCATGAAAAGCGGAATGACGGCAAAAAAGACGACGGCGCCGGCGCTCGGCGATGCGTTGCCGACCGGCCTCGACGCCGCAATTGACCGGGCGGTCGACTCTCTGCTGGCGCGGCAGCATGCCGACGGTCATTGGGTGTTCGAGCTGGAAGCCGACGCCACGATCCCCGCCGAATACATCCTGCTGCAGCATTATCTCGGCACGATCGACCCCGAACTGGAGCCGCGCATCGCGCGCTATCTGCGGGCCTCGCAAGGGGCCGATGGCGGCTGGCCGCTGTTTTTTGGCGGCGCCATGGACATCAGCGCTTCGGTCAAGGCGTATTTCGCGCTGAAGGCGATCGGCGACCCGATCGATGCGCCGCACATGGCGCGCGCTCGCGCCGCGATCCTGGAGCGTGGCGGCGCCCGGCGCTGCAACGTTTTCACCCGGATCCTGCTGGCCTTGTGGGGCGAGGTGCCGTGGCGGGCCGTGCCGATAATGCCGGTCGAGATCATGCTGTTGCCGGCATGGTTTCCGTTTCACATCGACAAGATTTCCTACTGGTCGCGCACCGTGCTGGTGCCGCTCTTGGTGCTGATGACGCTGCGGCCGACCGCGCGCAACCCGCGCGGCGTGCGGATCACGGAACTGTTCGTCGAGCCGCCGGAGCGGGTGCGCGGCTGGATCGCGCCGGCGAGCGGCTCGCTGGTCGGCCACGCGTTCGCCGTCCTCGACCGGCTGTTGCGGATCGCCCGACCGCTATTCCCGCCGCGGCCGCGGCGGCGGGCGATCGCCAAGGCGGTGGCGTTCGTGACCGAGCGGCTGAACGGCGAACATGGGCTCGGCGCCATTTTCCCGGCGATGGCGAACGCGCTGATGATGTTCGACTGCCTCGGCTATCCGGCGGACCACCCGGATCGCGTCGCCGCCACCACGGCAATCGACAAGCTGCTGGTGTCCGACGGCGACCGCAGCTATTGCCAGCCCTGCGTCTCGCCGGTGTGGGACACGGCGCTGGCCTGCCACGCGCTGATGGAGGTCGACGAGACGCGGTTGACCCCGGCCATCCGCCGCGCCGGCGACTGGCTCGCCGGCGAGCAAGTGCTCGACACCGTCGGCGACTGGGCCGTCATGCGCCCGGGGTTGCGGCCGGGCGGCTGGGCGTTCCAGTACGCCAACCCGCATTATCCCGATCTCGACGACACCGCCGCGGTGGCGCTGGCGCTCGACCGGCTGGACCCGGCGCGCTACCGGGCGGCGACTGACCGCGCGGCCGAATGGGTCGTCGGCATGCAGAGCGGCAACGGCGGCTGGGGTTCGTTCGACGCCGACAACACGCATTATTACCTCAATCATATCCCGTTCGCCGACCACGGCGCGCTGCTCGATCCGCCGTCGGCCGATGTCAGCGCCCGCTGCCTCGGCTTCCTCGCCCAGCGCGGCATGCCGCCCGACCACCCGGCCGTGGCGACCGCCGTCGACTATCTGCGGCGCGAGCAGGAGGCGGACGGCAGCTGGTTCGGCCGCTGGGGGACCAATTACATTTACGGGACCTGGTCGGTGCTGGCGGGGTTGAACGCCGCCGGGGTCGATCCCGGAACGCCGGAGGTGCGCCGCGCCGTCGCCTGGCTGATCGGCCGCCAGCACGGCGACGGCGGCTGGGGCGAGTCGGGCCGCAGCTACTGGCCGGACGGGCCGCGCGGCGAGGCGCCGTACAGCACCGCCTCGCAGACCGCCTGGGCCCTGCTCGCCCTGATGGCGGTGGGCGAGATCGACCACCCGGCGGTGGCGCGCGGCGTCGCCTATCTGATCGCCAGCCAGGACCGCGACGGCAACTGGGACGAGCCGTGGTACACCGCGGTCGGGTTTCCCCGCGTGTTCTATTTGCGCTACCACGGCTATCGTGCGTTCTTCCCGCTGTGGGCGCTGGCGCGCTACCAGCGCCTGTCGCTCGCCAATTCGCGACAGGTGACGTTCGGCCTATAGCGGGCGGGCCTATAGCGGGCGGGCCTATAGCGCGTCCTCCGCTCGGGCGCGGCTTTTTTCCCACTGGTCAGACGATGCCGGCTCGCGTAGGGATGCGGGCATTCGCCGCGTGGCGGGGCGCCCGACGCTTGGGGCGGGCGCGCCGCGGCGGCGAGGTCTCGATGGCCCGCAGGTTGCGGCGGGGCAGGGGAGGATGGATGCGCACATTGGTGCCGGTGCTGTGTACCTCCGGGCTTGCCGCGGAGGCGCGGATTGCGCGCGCCGCCGGGTTCCAGGTGATCGTCGGGGCCGGCGATCACCAGCGCACGACCGCGCTCGTCGAAATTGCCGCGCAGCAGGCGAAATGCCTCGTCAGCTTCGGCGTCGCCGGGGGCCTCGCGCCGCATCTGCGGCCGGGCGACGTTGTGATGTCGGCGGACGTCATCGGCGACGATCGCCGCTGGCGCCCGAGCGGCCCGTTCCATTCGCAGATCAGCGGCCTGGCGCGCCGGATCGGCGCGCTCGAGGGGCCGGTGCTGGGCTCGCACGAGGTGCTCGCCACCGAGGAGCAGAAGGGCCGGGCGTGGCGCGACACCGGCGCGCTCGCGGTCGATATGGAAAGCGCGATTGTGGCCCGCATCGCGGCCGCGGCGGGAATCCCGTTTCTGGTGCTGCGCACAATCGCCGACCCGGCGCGGCGCGAACTGCCGCCGGCCGCGCTGATCCCGCTGGCGGCCGACGGCACGCCGGCCGTCGTGCGGGTGCTGCGCGAGGTGCTGCGGCGGCCGCAACAGATTGCCGCCCTGCTCGGCCTCGCCCGCGATACGCGGCAGGCGCTGAACGCGCTAGCCGGCCCGGCGCGCGCGCTGCGCGGGGCGTTTCCCGCCTAGCCGGGTCATCGCCTCATCGACATGGCGGGAGAAGACGTATTCGGCCGGGCGCTGCTGGTCGAGCGGGATCTCCGGCGCCATCTCGCCCTCGGTTTGCACCCCGCGTAAGGCGGTCATCGCCGCCTTCAGCGGGTGGTGGACCGAATCGACAACTGCGGTCGCCTCATAGCCGCTATGCACCATGCAATCGGCGCATTTTTCGTAATTGCCGGTGCCGTAGGAATCCCAGTCGGTTTCCTCCATCAGCTCCTTGAAGCTCCGCGCAAAACCCTCGCCGAGCAGGTAGCAGGGGCGCTGCCAGCCGAAATAATTGCGCGTCGGATTGCCCCAGGGGGTGCAGTGGTAGGTCTGGTTGCCGGCGAGAAAGTCGAGGAACAGGCCGGATTGGTTGAACGACCACCGGCGTTTCGGGTCATGCCGGAAGATGTCGCGAAACAGTTCCTTGGTGCGTCGCCGGTTGAGGAAATGCGCCTGGTCGGGCGCGCGCTCATAGGCATAGCCGGGCGACACGGTGATGCCGTCGATGCCCATCTCGGTCACATCGTCAAAGAACCGCGCGATGCGTTCCGGCTCGGCCGTGTCGAACAGCGTCGCGTTGATGTTGACGCGGAAGCCGCGCGCCTTGGCGAGCCGGATCGCCTCGACCGCGCGGTCATAGACGCCGCCTTGGCACACCGAGCGGTCGTGGTCGTCGCGGTCGCCGTCGAGATGCACCGTCCAGGCGAAAAACGGGTTTGGCGTGAACAGGTCGATCTTTTTTTCGAGCAGCAGCGCGTTGGTGCACAGATAGACGAATTTTTTGCGCGCGATGATCGCACGCACGACCTCGTCGATCTCGCGGTGCAATAGCGGTTCGCCGCCGGCGACGACGACAACCGGCGCGCCGCATTCGTCGACCGCTTCGAGGCATTGGGCGACGCTGAGCCGCTGGTTGAGGATGGGGTCCGGATAGTCGATCTTGCCGCAGCCGGCGCAGGCGAGGTTGCAGCGGAACAACGGCTCGAGCATCAAGACGAGCGGGTAGCGCCGGACGCCACGCAGGTGGCGCCCCACGACGTAGGCGCCGACGCGGATCTTCTGGTGCAGCGGAATGGCCACGACAAATCCTTGTCAGATGCGCATCAAGCGCGGGAGGGGCCGTCGGCGAGTTGCTGGGGCATGCGGAAGCGGACGTTCTCGGTGACCCCGGGAAGCACTTCGAGTTCGATCGCGGCCGTCTCGCGCAAGCGCGCGATCAGATCGTCGACCAGCGCGTCCGGGGCAGAGGCACCGGCGGTAATGCCGACCGAAGAGGCGCCGACCAGCCAATCGGGGTCGAGGGCGCGCGCGTCTTCGATCAGGTAACTCGGCACGCCACATTCGGCGGCGATCTCGCGCAGCCGATTCGAGTTAGAGCTGTTGGGCGCCCCGACCACGAGAACAACGTCGACGATCCTGGCAAGTTCCCGCGCCGCGCGCTGGCGGTTCTGGGTCGCGTAGCAGATGTCCTTGGTGTCGGGCCCGACGATCGAGGGAAAACGCGCCTTCAGCGCCTCGATGACGGCGCGGGTATCGTCGACGCTGAGCGTCGTCTGGGTGATGAAGGCGAGCTTGTCGGGATCGCTGACCTGCAGCCGCGCCACCTCTTCCGGCCGCGATATCAGGTACACCCGGCCGGTGATCCGCCCCATCGTGCCCTCGATCTCGGGATGGCCGGCATGACCGATCAGGACGACCTCGCGCCCCTGGTTGGCATAGCGCTGGCCTTCGATGTGCACCTTGGAGACGAGCGGGCAGGTCGCATCGATGACCGGCAGGCCGCGCTCCCCGGCGCGGCGCTCGATCTCGCTCGCGACGCCGTGGGCGCTGAAGATCGTCACCGAACCCGGCGGCACCTCGTCGATCTCGTCGACGAACCGGGCGCCCTTGGCGCGCAGCCGTTCGACGACATGGCGATTGTGCACGATCTCGTGGCGGACATAGATCGGCGGACCGTATTTCTCGATCGCGCGCTCGACGATCTCGATCGCCCGTTCGACTCCGGCACAAAAGCCGCGCGGCTGAGCCAGCACCACTCGCATTCTTTCGCCTCGTCGCCTGGGGTTGCGCGCCCCGACCGGCCGGCGCTACCGCGGGCTGGTCTGTCGCGTATCCCTGCCACAATTCGCGCATCCCGCGCAATGCTGCGGCCGGACGCCGCAATTTCCGCCGATTTTTGTCGCCCGGCGCATTTAACCCCTGTGCCGATGCGACCCGTTTGCTATGACTAACACCGCGCGGGGGGATTTGACGGAGCGCCGATGTCGTTTTCTCGACGCCTTCTGCTGGGCCTGCCGCTGGCGCTCGCGGCCGGGCAGCGCACCGCCGCCGCCGCCGACCCGGGCGCCGCGCCGGCGGCGCAGATCCGGCGGTTCTACGACGCCCTGCTGGCGGTAATGAAACAGGCCAAGCGCCTCACCTTTGATGAGCGCTACAACCGGCTCGCGCCGACGATCACGCAAACCTTCGACCTGGCGCTGATGACCCGGATTGCGGTCGGGCCGGATTGGAGCCGGCTGGCCGCCGCCCAGCAGCAGGCGCTGACCGGCGCCTTCTCGCGCTACACGATTTCGGTTTACGCCAACCGGTTCGACGGCTACGGCGGCGAACGCTTCGAGGTCACGCCGCAGGCGGTCGCCAGCCCCAACGGGGTCATCGTCGACAGCCGGCTCATCAAGGGGAACGGCGAAACCGTCAGCCTCAACTACCTGATGCGGCAGGAAGCAACCGGGGGGTGGAAGGTCATCGACGTCTATCTGAGCGGCACGATCAGCGAATTGGCGACAAGGCGATCGGAATTCCTGGCGGTCTTGCAGCGCGACGGGGCCGACGGGCTGCTGCGCATGATCGAGAAGCGCACCGCCGCGCTAAGGACGGGCTGATGCCGATGCCGGTGGCAGGCCCGATTCGGCACTGCCAGCGGTCGATCGGCGCGATTGCGGCTGCGGCGGGCCGCCGCTCGGCGGTTCGGCCGGTGATTTGCCGGGGTCCTGGTAGAAGTTCGGGCCGGGCTCGGCGGCCTGGCCGTGGCGCAATTCCGCGGCACGATGCTGCTGCGAAAGGCTGCGCAGCTGAGCGTAGAAATCGAGCGAGTTCTTCTGCAGGTCGTCCAGCACATCCATCACCCGGGCGCGCTGGTCGATGCCGTCGAGGACGAAGCGGCCGATCTGGAGTGCATCCAGGTCTTGCGCCGTCGCCAGGTAGTCGAACGGATCGAAATAGGCATCGACGCCCATGCCGACCAGATCACGCGGGTTGCCGGGACCGAGGATCGGCACGACCAGGTAGGGCCCCTCCGGCAGGCCCCAGACGAACAGGGTCTGCCCGAAATCGCCGGTCTCCTTCTTGAGGCCCCATTTGCTCGCCGGATCGAACAGGCCGGCAACCCCGAGCGTGCTGTTGACGGCAAACCGCTCGATCGAGATCCCGGCGCGTTTGGGGTCACCCTGCAGCACATTGTTGATGACGACGACCGGCTCCTTCAGGTTGTCGAGCATCCGCCGCGCCGCATCCCGCCCCGCTTCCGGCACAATCGCGATATAAACCTGGGTCACCGGCTTGAGCAGGATGCGGTCAAGCAACATGTTGGCGTCGAGGATCTTGCGGTTGAGGGGCTCCAGCGGGTCGTTGGTTTGTTCGAAGGCGGCACGCGCCGCCGGGTCGGCGGGCGGGGTCGCGCAACTGGCCAGCAGCAGGGCCGGCAGCAAGCAGGCAGCGCAGCATCTGGCTCCGCGTAGGATGGAGGCATTCATCGACAGGCGGTCCGGAAGCGTCGCTGCGGAATAAGGGGGAACGGTGATCGCGGGGGGTTATCGTCTATCGGCGCTTGCCAGCGCAACGGCAAATCGGCGCGGAATTCGGCGCGCCTCGGTATCAGTCGGGGCACCATGACCGGGCTCGCTGTTGCCCTGATTGCGATGTGGGTTTATGTCGCGGGCGCGATGCTCGCGGCGTACCGTTTCGCGCGGCGACGCTCGGAGCCCTCCCGCATCGCGCCGCAGGGCGCTGCGGCGGTCTCCGTCCTGAAGCCGCTGCACGGGCCGGAGCCGGGACTTTATGACAATCTGTGCTCGTTTGCCGACCAGGACTACCCCGCTTTCCAGCTCGTGCTCGGGCTGCGCGAACGCACCGACAAGGCCCTGCCGGTCGCCCGCGCGCTGATCGCCGACCGGCCGCAAAGCGATATCGCGCTGGTCGTCGATGCGCGTGTCGCCGGCAGCAATCTCAAGGTGGCGAATCTCGAAAACATGCTGCCCGCGGCGCGGCACGACATGCTGGTGGTGGCCGATGCCGACATGCGGGTGGACGGGGATTATCTCGCGGCCGTCACCGCGCCGCTGGCCAACCCGTCAACCGGTCTGGTGACCTGCCTTTACAAGGCTGTCCCGGCCGGCGGACTGTGGTCGCAACTGGCGGCGCTGCACATCAATTTCGGGTTCCTGCCCGGCGCCCTGGTCGGTGCCGCGCTGGATTTCGGCGGCGGCTGCTTTGGCGCGACGATCGCGCTGCGTCGCGACGTGCTGCAGCGCATCGGCGGCTTCGCCCGGCTGCGCAACGAACTGGCCGACGACCACCGCCTCGGTACCGCGGTGCGCGAGCTTGGGCTGTCGGTCGTGCTGTCGCGCCACATCGTCGAAAATCACGTCAGCGAGCCCACCTTCGCCAAGCTGTGGAAGCATGAGCTGCGCTGGGCGCGCACCTCGCGGGCGATGGCGCCGCTGGGCTTTGCCGGGTCGCTGGTTACCCATACGGTGGTGCTGACGATGTTGGCTGCGATGATCTTCGGATCGGGCGCGGCCTGGGGCTGCGCCCTGGTCTCGCTGCTGCTGCGGTGGAGCTCGGCGCTGTTGATCGCGCGCTGGCTCGATCTGCCGCGCACCGGATTGTGGCTGCTGCCGTTGCGCGACGCTTTGTCGTTTGCGGTTTTTGTGGGTAGCTTCTGCGGGCGCAGCGTGTCGTGGCGCGACCAGCTGTTCCGGGTCGAGCCCAGCGGACGCATGAGCATCGAGGGAGATTAGCCGGCATGATGAAGACTCTGTTCCTGCACCCGCCGTCGTTTGACGGCTTTGACGGCGGGGCGGGGTCGCGCTATCAGGCGAAGCGCGAGATCCGCTCGTTCTGGTATCCGACCTGGCTCGCCCAGCCGGCGGCGCTGGTGCCCGGCAGCCGGCTCGTCGACGCGCCGCCGGCACGGCTGCGCCTCGCCGACGTGCTGCCGCTGGCGCACGATTACGAGCTGGCGGTGCTGCACACCTCGACGCCGTCCTTCGCCGCCGATGTCAAGGTCGCCCAGGCCCTGAAGGAGACCAACCCGCATCTCAAGATCGGTCTGGTCGGCGCCAAGGTCGCAGTCGAACCGGAGGCCAGCCTCGCCGCCTCGCGCGCCGTCGATTTCGTCGCCCGCGAGGAATTCGACTTCACGATCCAGGAGGTGGCGCAGGGCCGCGCCTTTGCCGATATCGACGGGCTGAGCTTCCGCGACGGCGCCGGCGCGCTGGTTCACAACCGGCCGCGCGCCGTGCTCGAAGAGATGGACCGGCTGCCCTTCGTGACCGAGGTCTACAAGCGCGATCTCAAGATCGAGGATTATTTCATCGGCTATCTCAAGCACCCGTACATGTCGCTCTATACCGGGCGCGGCTGCCGCTCGAAATGCACCTTCTGCCTGTGGCCGCAGACCGTCGGCGGGCACCGCTACCGGGTGCGCAGCGTCGCCCATGTGATCGAGGAGATCCGGCTGGCGCGCCACTATTTCCCGCAGGTCAAGGAGTTCTTCTTCGACGACGACACGTTCACCGACGACCGGCCGCGCGCCGAGGCGATCGCGCGCGAACTCGGCAAGCTCGGCGTCACCTGGTCGTGCAACGCCAAGGCCAATGTGCCGCGCGCGACATTGGAAGTGTTACGCGACAACGGATTGCGGCTGCTCCTCGTCGGCTATGAGACCGGCAACCAGCAGATCCTCAACAACATCAAGAAGGGCATGCGAATCGACATCGCCCGCCGCTTTACCAAGGACTGCCACGAACTCGGGGTGACGATCCACGGCACCTTCATCCTGGGGCTGCCCGGCGAGACCAAGGAGACGATCGAGGAGACGATCCGCTTTGCCGCCGAGATCAACCCGCACACGATCCAGGTCTCGCTGGCCGCGCCCTATCCCGGCACCGAACTCTACCGGCAGGCGGTCAGCGAAGGGTGGCTCGACATCGCCAACGCCGAACTGATCGACGACCACGGGGTGCAGATCGCGCCGTTGCACTACCCGCATCTGAGCCACACCGAGATCTTCCAGTCGCTGGAAACCTTCTACAAGCGCTTCTATTTCCGCCGCCAGAAGATCGCCTCGCTGGTCGCCGAGATGGTCAAGAGTCCGCAGATGATGCGCCGCCGCCTGCGCGAGGGCGTCGAGTTCTTCCAGTTCCTGCGCCAGCGCGAGATGGCGGGCTGAGGCCGCAAGACCATCCCGGCGAAGGCCGGGACCCGCCTGTGCCTCGCTCGGAAATCTGCTCCATGGATCCCGGCATCCGCCGGGATGGTTGGGTAGGTTAGCGGCTTGGCAACCAGGCGCCTCATTGTCACGGCCGATGATTTCGGCCGCGACGTCGCGATCAACGAGGCCGTCGAGGCGGCGCATCGCGACGGCATCCTCGCAGGGGCCAGCCTGATGGTCGGTGCGCCGGAGGCGGCCGACGCGGTCGAGCGCGCGCGGCGGCTGCCGGGACTGCGCGTCGGGCTGCACCTCGTGCTGACCGACGGCCGCCCCGTGCTGCCGCCGGCCGAACTCGGGCGGCTGGTCGGCAGCGGCGGGCGGTTCGACGACAACCAGCTGCGCGCCGGGCTGCGGTATTTCTTCACGCCGGGAGTGCGGAGTCAGCTCGCCGCC
>DATLRS010000193.1:0-19604 GCA_035534535.1 Allostellaceae bacterium
CAGCCGCCAGTTGGCGGTCAGGTTGAGTTCGACGATGGCGCTCCACAGCCTGGGATCGATATGGCCGAGCGGCGACAAGACGCCGAACTCGGCGGCATTGCCGACCAGGATGTCGAGCCGGCCGTAGCGCTCGTAAAGCGCTGCCCCGAGTTCGTCGATCTTGCCGAACTCGCGCAGGTCGAGCGGCACCAGCGTGGCGCTGCCGCCCGCCGCGCGCACCGCGTCGTCGGTTTCTTCGAGGCCGCCCACGGTGCGCGCCACCAGCACGAGGTGGGCGCCCTCGCGCGCGAAGCGCTCGGCGAGCGCCGCGCCGATGCCGCGCGAGGCGCCCGTGATGAGGGCGATCTTGCCGGCAAGCCGGCCAGTCGAGGCGGTTATGCGGGCACCCGTATAGATCAGGCGGTTTCGGCGAGCAGCGACAGCTGCACCGAGACCTTGCCGGCGTCGGCGTCGGCCGGGTGGATGGGATAGTCGCCGCTGAAGCAGGCGTCGCAGAACCGCGGGGCGAGCGGATCGCGGCCGCTCGCCTCGCCCATCGCACGGTAAAGACCGTCGATCGAGATGAAGGCAAGGCTGTCGACGCCGATGTGCCGGGCCATCTGGTCGACATCGAAGCGGGCGGCAAGCAGCTGGTCGCGCGACGGCGTGGCGATCCCGTAGAAGCACGAATAGCTGGTCGGCGGGCTGGAGACCCGCAGATGCACTTCGCGCGCCCCGGCGCTGCGCACCATTTCGACGATCTTCATCGAGGTGGTGCCGCGCACGATCGAATCGTCGACCAGGATGACCCGCTTGCCTTTGAGGTCGGCGCGGTTGGCGTTGTGTTTCAGGCGGACGCCGAGATGGCGGATCTGGTCGGTCGGCTCGATAAAGGTGCGCCCGACATAGTGGTTGCGGATGATCCCCAATTCGAACGGCAGTCCCGATTCGGCGGCATAGCCGAGCGCCGCCGGCACGCCCGAATCGGGTACCGGCACAACGATGTCGGCATCGATCGGCGCTTCGCGCGCCAGTTCGCGGCCGATCCGCTTCCTCGCCTCATAGACGCTCCTGCCCTCCAGCACGCTGTCGGGCCGGGCGAAATAGATGTACTCGAAGACGCACAGCCGGGTCGGTACCGGCTCGAACGGCTTTTCGCTGCGCACCCCGCCGGCGCCGATGATGACGATCTCGCCCGGCGCGACATCGCGCACGAATTCGCCGCCGATGATGTCGAGCGCGCAGGTCTCCGAGGTCACGATCCACGCGTCACCAAGCCGCCCCAGCACCAGCGGCCGCACGCCCAGCGGGTCGCGCAGCCCGATCACCGATTGCTGCGACAGCGCGACCAGCGAATAGGCGCCTTCGACCTGCCGCAACGCGTCGGTCAGCCGCTCGACGACGGTGTCTTTGAGGCTGGTAGCGATCAGATGGATGATGACCTCGGTGTCGCTGGTCGACTGGAACAGGCTGCCGCGCCGCACCAGCTGGCGGCGCAGCTGATAGGAGTTGGTCAGGTTGCCGTTGTGGCACAGCGCCAGCCCGCCGAACTCGAAATCGGCGAACAGCGGCTGGATGTTGCGGCGCGCCACTTCGCCGGTCGTCGCGTAGCGGACATGGCCGATCGCGGCATTGCCCGGCAGCCCGTCGATGACCTCCTTCGAACTGAAATTGTCGCTGACGAGGCCGGGGCCGCGATGCGCGCCGAACTGCTCGCCGTCATAGGCGACGATGCCGGCCGCCTCCTGGCCGCGGTGCTGCAGTGCGTGCAGACCGAGCGCGGTCAGCGCTGCTGCGTCGGGATGGCCCCACACGCCAAAAACGCCGCATTCCTCGTGGAGATGGTCCGCGTCAGCCAAGCCGGTCGTCAGCATCCGCCCATCCTCTGTCCGGCCGCTGCGGCCATGACAAATATATGAACATGGCAGGCCGATTACGAGGCCGCGCTGCGCCGGGCGCATCGGTACAGCGTGTGGCGCGGCGATCTACCGTTGGTTACCGATGACGCGATCGAGCTGGTGGCGCTCGCGGGCCGGGTAGTTCGGCGATGGCGGCGCCGAATCGGACTTTGCGGGCTTTGCCGGCGCCGGGTTCAGCAAGGCGCGCATTGCGTCCTCGGCCTGGGTTGCCGGCGTCAGCGACTTGACCGCGTCGGCGGCTTCGCTGCCCTTGATCTTCAGCGCTTCGGGCAGCAGCCCCTTCAGCATATCGGCGCCCTCTTGCAGATAGGGACCGCTTTTCGCTTGGCGGATCCAATCGGGCCGCTCGTTGGGTTTGGGGACCATCATGTCGAGCAGCAGATAGGCAAGGCAGACCAGAAACACGCCGCGCGCCAGGCCGAAGATGAAGCCCAGGGTGCGGTCGATCGGCGTCAGGCCGCTGGCGTGCACCAGCCGCGCCACGAAGCCGGTCAGGATCGTCAGCACGATCAGGCTGCCGACGAACAGCCCGAACCCGGTGATGACCTGCGCCAGCATGGTGTCGTGGACATGCGGCTGGACCTCGGCGTACGCCCAGTTGAAGCCGTAGAGCGTGGCTGCCGCGGCACCGACCCAGGCGACGATCGACAGCGTCTCGCGGACAACGCCGCGGGCAAAAGCGAAGATCGCCGACAGCGCGATGATCGCGATAACCGCCAGATCGAGCCAGTTCATGGCGCCACCAACGCGCGGCGCGCGCCGGCTGGGTTGATCCGCCGCCGTGGTGCCGGCGCCAGCCGCGCGACCAGTTCGCTCAGATGCTCGATTGCGACCGTCGCCAGCCCGTCGGCGGAGCGCGGCCGCCGCGCCCCGCGCCCGGCCGGGCGCACCGGCACCCAGGCCCCCGCAAAGCCGAGTTTTGCCGCCTCCTTGAGCCGCGCGTCGGCGTGCGCCACCGGCCGCACCCGGCCGGACAGCCCGATCTCGCCGAACACGACGATGTCGGAGGGCACCGGCGTCTCGGTCAAGGCCGAGACCAGCGCCGCCGCGACGGCGAGGTCGGCGGCCGGCTCGACGATGCGCAAACCGCCGGCGATGTTGAGGTAGATGTCGTTGGCGCCGACCGACAGCCCGCAACGCGCGTCGAGCACCGCGGTGATCATCGCCAGGCGCGTCGCGTCCCAGCCAACGACGGCGCGGCGCGGCGTGCCGAGCGGCGAGGGCGCCACCAGCGCCTGCACCTCGACCAGCACCGGCCGGGTGCCCTCGATGCCGGCGAAGACGGCCGCGCCGGCGGTCTTGCCGGCTTCCTCACCCGGCTCCCCGCCCGGCTCCCCATCGGCGTTCGAGCGGTCGGCGAGAAACAATGCCGACGGGTTCGGCACCTCGACCAGGCCCTTGTCGCTCATCTCGAAGACGCCGATCTCGTCGGTCGCGCCATAGCGGTTCTTGACCGCGCGCAGGATGCGGAACTGGTGGCCGCGCTCGCCTTCGAAATAGAGCACCGTGTCGACCATGTGTTCGAGCACCCGCGGCCCGGCGATCAGCCCCTCCTTGGTGACATGCCCGACCAGCACGACGACGAGGCCGCGGCGTTTCGCGAGGGCGATCAGCTCCTGCGCCGCGCCGCGCACCTGACTGACCGTGCCGGGGGCGCTGTCGAGCGTGTCGAGATACATCGTCTGGATCGAATCGATGACGACGAGATCCGGGGCCCGCGCGTCGTCGAGCGTCGCGATGATGTCGCGCACGCTCGATGCCGAGGCGAGCCGCACCGGAGTGTCGGCGACGCCCAGACGCTCGGCGCGCAGCCGCACCTGGTCGATCGCCTCTTCGCCGGTGATGTAGGCGGCATCGGCGCCGCCGGCGGCGAGCGCCGCGGCGGCCTGCAAGAGCAGCGTCGATTTGCCGATCCCGGGATCGCCGCCGACCAGGATCGTCGAGCCCGGCACCAGCCCGCCGCCGCACACCCGGTCGAGTTCCGCGATGCCGGTCAAAAAGCGCGGCGGCCCGGCATTCTCGCCGCGCAACGCCACGAAATCGAGCGCGTGCCCGCCGCGCCGGCCGGTGGATTGGCCGAGGCTCTTCGGCGGCGCGGCGCGCGGCAATTCTTCGACGAGGCTGTTCCAGGCGCCGCATTCCTCGCAGCGCCCGGCCCATTTGGGCGCCACCGCGCCGCATTGCTGGCAGGCATAGCGCGGCTGGGTTTTCATGCGGCGCGAACCTCCATCCGGATCGGTCCCTCGGCGCGGCCATTGACGAACTGGTCGACATACGGGTTGTCGGTGCGGTCGATCTCGGCCGTCGGGCCCTGCCAGATGATACGCCCCTGGTGCAGCATCGCGATGCGGTCGGCGATCTTGCGGGCGCTGATCATGTCATGCGTGATCGAGACCGCGGTGGCGCCGAGGCCGCGCACGCAATCGAGGATCAGCCGGTTGATGACGTCGGCCATGATCGGGTCGAGCCCGGTGGTCGGCTCGTCGAAGAACAGGATCTCGGGTTCGGCCGCGATGGCGCGCGCCAGGGCCACCCGCTTTTGCATGCCGCCCGACAATTCGGCCGGGCTCAGCGCCGCGACCTCGGGGCCGAGCCCGACCGCGGCGAGCTTTTCCAGCGCGATCTCGCGCGCCCGTTGTCGCGGCATGCCGCGCCCCTGGATCAACCCGAACGCGACATTCTCCCACACGGGAAGCGAATCGAACAGAGCGCTCCCCTGGAACAGCATGCCGAATTTGCGCATCAGCCGGGCCCGCGCTGCGCTGCCGACGCCGACCGTCTCCTCGCCGTCGATGCGGATCGATCCGCGGTCCGGGCGCAGCAGCCCGAGAATGCATTTGATCAGCACCGACTTCCCGGTGCCCGAGCCGCCGATCACGACGAGGCTCTCGCCGGCGTCGCAGGCGATCTCGATGCCGGTCAGCACCCGCTTGCGGCCGAACGATTTTTCCAGCCCGCCGACGGCGATCTTGGGTGTCGGGGCGTCGCTCATTGGGCAAAGAACGCCTGCGTCAGGAGATAATCCGACAGGAGGATCAGGATCGAGGCCGACACCACCGCGTAGGTCGTCGCCTGGCCGACGCCCTCGGCGCCGCCGCGCGAGTGGTAGCCCTGATAACAGCCCATCAGCGCGATCAGAAAGCCGAACACCGCGGCTTTGACGAGACCCGAGACGACATCCATCGTCGCGAGATATTGCTCGGTCTGGGTCAGATAGCCCACCGGGTTGAAGTCGAGCTTGTAGGTGCCGACGAGAAACCCGCCGAACACGCCGATGATGTCGGCGACGAAAACCAGCAGCGGCAGGGTCACCAGCCCGGCCAGCAGGCGCGGCAGCACGAGGTAGCGCAACGGGTCGGTCGACAGCGTCGTCAACGCGTCGATCTGCTCGGTGACGCGCATCGTGCCGATCTCGGCCGCCATCGCGGCGCCGACCCGTCCCGCCACCATCAGCCCGGCGATGACCGGCCCCAGTTCGCGCGTCACCGACAGCACGACCACCGTGGCGACCGCGCCCTCGGCGTTGAAGCGGGCGAACCCGGTATAGGATTGCAGCGCCAGCACCATGCCGGTGAACAGCGCGGTCAGCCCGACGACCGGCAGCGAGAAATAGCCGATATCGATGATCTGCCGCAGCATCAGACGCGGGTAGTAGGGCGGTGTGGCACCGACCGCGAGCGCTCGCCCGGTGAACATCGCGAGCCGCCCGACGCTCGCGAGAAAGGCCAGGAAGGCCGCCCCGACCGCCGCGAGAAAGTAGATCATTCCGGCAGCGCTGCCGGCGGTGGATCGCGATAGACGCGATGGTAGCGGGCGCCGAGCGCGGTCAGGATTTCATAGCCGATCGTCCCGCCATCCGCCGCCGCATCATCGACCCCGTATTGGGCGCCGAGCAGCTCGATCATCGCGCCGGCATGCGCCGCCGCCGGGGCGGCGGCCGAGACATCGAACGTCACAAGATCCATCGAGACCCGGCCTATCAGCGGAACGCGCGTGCCGGCGAGATGGCCGCAGCCGCGATGGCCGAGCGAGCGCAGCCAGCCATCGGCATAACCGACCGCCACCGTCGCGATGCGGCCGGGCGCCTCCATCACGTGCGCGGCACCGTAGCCAACCGGCTCACCCCTGTCAATTTGGCGGACCTGCACGATTCTGCCGCACAGCCGCACGACTTGGCGTAGCGGATTGGTGCGGCCCGGCTGCGGGTTGACGCCATAGAGGGCGGCGCCCGGCCGGACGAGATCGAAATGATACGGCGCCCCGAGAAAGATCCCCGACGACGCCGCGAGGCTCGCCTTCACCCCGGGCAATCGCGATGCGGCGGCGGCGAAGCGGGCGCGCTGCGTCTCGTTGTGCGGGTGGCCGGGGCAGTCGCTGCAGGCAAGGTGGCTCATCACCGCCCGCCAGAGGACCGGCGGTGGCCGCTCCACCAGCGCGGCAAATTCGGCCGCGGCGAGGCCGAGGCGCGCCAGGCCGGTATCGAGCTGCACGATCGCCGGATGCCGGGAGCCGGCGGATCGCCATTCCATGATCTGGCCGGGGTCGTTGAGCACCGGCGTCAGCTGGTGCCGCACGAACTCGCCGGCGGTGCCGGAAAAAATTCCGTTGAGGACGGCGATTTCCGGCCTCGCGCCCAGCGCCTGCCGCAGCGCGATCGCCTCGTCGAGCGTCGCGACAAAGAACATCCGGCAGCCGGCCGCCGCGAGCGCGCATGCCACCGGCGCGGCACCGAGCCCATAACCGTTGGCCTTGACCACGGCGGCGCATTGCGCCGGCGCCGCGAGCTCCGCCAGCAGGCGCCAGTTGGCGACGATGCCGGCGAGGTCGATCTCCAGGATGGCGCCGGCCCGCGCCGCGGCATCCGGGCATTGCCGCTTTGCCATCACCGCAGCAACGGCGTGATCAGCCGATCGGGCGTTTCGCCGGCAACGCACGCGCCTGTTCCGGTTTGCGGATCGTAAACGTCAACAGGCCGTCCTCGCGTTCGACAGAAACGACGTCGAGCCCCGCGTGGTGGCAATAATAGGGAATGTCGATGGCCGACACCGGATCCGTCGCCAATATGGTCAGGGTGCCGCCGGGGGCGATGCCGCGCATCGCCTTCGCCGTCCGCAAGACCGGCTCGGGACACATCAATCCTCGCGCGTCGACCAGCGCCTGCGCGTCTTCGACCATGGTGCGTTTCTAGGCCCTCCCTGCCATGATCACAACCGGTCGATGGTTTCCCGGACACAGGATGGCGGCTCAATAATCCGTGGCCGGCAAATGCTCGGGGCCGATGAAGTTGTCGAATTTCGTCGTCTCCGCCTCGAAATGCAGCTTGACCGTGCCGATCGGGCCGTGGCGCTGCTTGGCGATGATGACGTCGGCCATGGCGTAGGACGCTTCGCAGCGTTCCTTCCAGCGTTCGTAACGGTCGTTGAACTTGTCCTCGCTCTCTTCCGGGCGGCGGCTCGGCTCGGCGCGCGACAGGTAATACTCCTCGCGGAAGATGAACATCACGACGTCGGCGTCCTGCTCGATCGAGCCGGACTCGCGCAGGTCGGACAGCATCGGCCGCTTGTCCTCGCGCTGTTCGACGGCGCGCGAGAGTTGCGACAAGGCCAGCACCGGCACGTCCAGCTCCTTGGCGATCGCCTTCAGGCCGCGGGTGATCTCGGAGATCTCCTGCACCCGGTTCTCGCTCCCCTTGCCTCCTGCGCTGGGGCGCAGCAGCTGCAGGTAGTCGATGACGATCAGCCCCAGCCCCTGTTGGCGCTTCAGCCGGCGCGCGCGGGTGCGCAGCGCGGCGACCGAAAGGGCCGGCGTGTCGTCGATATAGAGCGGGATGCGCTCGAGGCGCTGGCTGGCCTGGACGAACTTGTCGAAATCCTCGCCGCGCACCTCGCCGCGCCGGATCTTGTCCGAGGAGGTGCCCGACTCCTCGGCGAGGATGCGGGTCGCCAGCTGCTCGGCCGACATTTCGAGCGAGAAAAACCCCACCACCGCGCCGTCTTCGGCGGCACGGGTCAGATCGATGCGGCCGTCGTGGTCGCGCGCCGCGCGATGCGATTTGGCGGCATAAAACGCGATATTGGTGGCCAGCGCCGTCTTGCCCATCGACGGCCGGCCGGCCAGGATCACCAGGTCGGAGGGATGCAGCCCGCCGAGTTTCTTGTCGAGATCGACGAACCCGGTTGCCACCCCGACGGTCTTGCCGTCGCGCTTGAAGGCGGCCTGCGCCAGCGTGATCGCGCTCGTGAGCGCCGTGGCGAACGGCTGGAAACCGCCCTCCGCCTGCCCAACCGTCGCCAGATCGAACAGTTTCTGCTCGGCCCGCTCGATCTGCTCGGCGGCCGGGTCGTCGAGGTCGTGGCGAAAGGCGTCGCCGACGACATCCTGGCCGATCGTGATCAGTTCGCGCCGCAAGTGCAGATCGTGGATCGTGCGACCGTAATGCTCGGCGCCGATCACCGTCACGGCGGCTTCGGCCAAGCGGTTGAGATACTGTGCCCCGCCGATCTCGGCCAGCGCGCCGTCCTGGTCGAAGAGGTTCTTCAGGGTCACCGGGTTGGCGATCTGGCCGCGCTCCAATAGGCGGCCGATCGCAGCATAGATCCGGCCATGCACGGCGTTGGCAAAATGCGCCGCGTCGAGAAACTCGGCGACCCGGCCGTGCGCCGCGTTGTTGATCAGAATGGCGCCGAGCAGCGCCTGCTCGGCCTCGGTATTGGCGGGCGGCTGCGGCACGCGCCCCGGCTCGACGGCGAACTCGGGCTCGCGCAGCGGGGTGACGCGGGAGATCGTACTTGTTTCCATCCGACGCAGGATATCACCGCCCGCGTGGCGGGCGTCCCGCCTATTCGATCCCCAGCCTGTGGAACCCGGGGACGATCGCCGGCAAGCGGCTCAGGGCGGCGCCGAGCGGCGAATCAGGCGGCGCGGCCGGCGGGCTTGGCCACCCCGGCGCGCGGCGCGCGGGCGCGCTCCCAGTCGACCATGTAGTCGCGGGTCAGCGGCACGGTGTCGACCGCCTTGGCCAACTGCATCTGGAAGACGAGATGCCCTTCGCGGCGGAAGGCGATCTCGCAGCCGACCAGATACATTTCCCACATCCGGCAGAACCGCTCGTCGTAAAGGGCGCTGATGCGCTCGCGGTTCTCGGCAAAGCGACGACGCCAGGCGCGCAGCGTCTCGGCGTAATGCAGGCGCAGGATCTCGATATCGGTGATCCACAGCCGCGCCCGCTCGGCATGCGGGACGACCTCGGACAAGGCCGGCGAATAACCGCCGGGGAAGATGTACTTGCGCAGCCACGGATTGGTCGTGCCCGGCCCGTCCATGCGGCCGATCGAATGCAGCAGGGCGACCCCGTCGGGCTTGAGCAGCCCGTTCAGCGTCCGGAAAAAGGCCGGGTATTGGTTGACGCCGACATGCTCGAACATGCCCACCGAGACGACCCGGTCATAACGCCCGGCTTCCTCGCGGTAGTCGCGCAGGTGAAACCGCACCCGGTCGGCGAGACCGGCCTGCGCGGCGCGGCGCTGGGCGACCTTGTGCTGCTCCTCCGAGAGCGTGAGGCCGGTGACGTCGACCCCCAACTCGGCGGCCAGTTCGAGCGCGAGCCCGCCCCAGCCCGAGCCGATATCGAGCACTTTGTGGCCCGGCTGCAGCAGCAGCTTCGCCGCGATGTGCCGCCGCTTGTTGGCTTGCGCGGTATCGAGATCGTCGCCCGGCGAGCGGAAATAGGCGCAGGAATACTGCCGGTCGCGATCGAGGAATAATTCGTAGAGCTGGTCCGACAGATCGTAGTGATGCGCGACATTGCGGCGGGCGCGCGGCACAGGATTGTATTGATGGATGCGGCGGAACAGCCGTCCCGCGTCATTGCGCAGCCGCATGATCAGCACGTCCGGCAGGGCCGAGTCGTTCGCCACCAGCAGGTCGATGAAATCGTAAAGGGTGCCTTCCTCGATCGTCAGCGTGCCGTCCATATAGGCCTCCGGTACAAAGAGCCGGGGCTTCAGCAGCAGCTTCCAGTGGAGCGTCGGGTCAGAGAGCCGCACGCCCACGCTGGGACCGGGTGCGCCCTCGAAGACATGCCGCCCTCCGCCGGCATCGATGATTTCGAGCCGGCCGATGCGGATGACCCGGGCGAGCACGGACGCGAACAGCATGGCAGCATATTATCCGATAAATTGGGCAGCCGAGACAAGATCCGTCGTGCCCAAGAGATGCCCAAGAGCGCCGCTGCGCCGGCCTCGCCTTGACAGCGGTGCGGCTGGCCCGCGTAATGCATGTGCGGTGCGAAGCGTCGCTCCAGCCAGCGAGGAAGCCGATGCCTGACGACGGCGGTCACGACGACGCGCAAATCCTCCATTCCGCTTATGCAGAGCGAGTGAGGGAGATTTTCAAGGTCTTCGCCGACAATTTGTCGGTCGGCGAGAACGAGGCCTTGTGCCGCGAGCGCTTCGTGCGTGGATTGCAATTCGCACGACGGGCGCGAGACTTGGCCCTGCGGGCGGCTGAAGGGGAGGTCTTCGCCGATCCGTTGGCCGAGCTTGCCAGCAAACGCGACGAGCCTGCTGCGGGCGAAGAGATCGCCGCAGGGGCGCTATCGCCCGAGCATCAGGCAATGGTCGACAAGGCGCTGGCCGGCACGCGCGGCACCAGTTCGCCGTACCCGCGCCGCTAGTCAGCCAGTCGTCGGAGGGGGCATGGACGAGAAAAGCAGCGCGCCGCCGCGGCTGTCGGTGGCCGCCCTGAGCGGCTTTATTGCGGCCGCCTACCGCGCCGTCGGCATCGCGCCGGCAGCGGCCGCGCGGGCGGCGCAACTGATGGCCGCTTCGGACCTGTCCGGCGCCGATGGGCACGGCGTCTTCCGCCTGCCGCAATACATCCGCCGCATCAAGGCGGGCGGGCTGAACATCGCGCCCGAGATCCGCGTCATCCGGCGCAGCAAGGCGACCGCGCTGGTCGATGGCGATAACGGTCTCGGCAGCCTCGTCGTCGCCCGCGCCGTCGAGGAGGCGATTGCATTGGCGCGCGACAACGGCGTCGGCTGGGTCGGCGTGCGCCGCGGCAACCATGCCGGCGCCGCCGCGGTCTATGCCGCGATGCCGCTCGAACACGACATGATCGGGCTCTATTTTGCGGTCGGCAACGCCAACCACCTGCCGCCCTCCTGCCGCCCTGGGGCGGCATCGACATGCTGCTCTCGACCAACCCGATTGCGATTGCGGTGCCGGCGCTCGAAGAGCCGCCGCTGATCCTCGACATGGCGACGACGGTGGCGGCCTATGGTAAGGTCAAGGTCGCCGCGCAGCAGGGCAAGACGATGCCCGAGGGCTGGATGATCGACCGCCAGGGCGAACCCCTGACCGACCCCAACCGCGCCGATGACGGGTTCCTCCTGCCGATCGGCGGCTACAAGGGGGCGGCGCTGGCGCTGATGTTCGGGCTCATGGCCGGCACGCTGAACGGCGCCGCCAACGGCGCCGACGTCGTCGATTTCAACAAGGACGACACGACGCCGACCAATACCGGCCAGGCGATCTGCGTCATCGACATCAAGGCGTTTGCCGAGCCGGTTGCGTTCAAGCGGCAGGTCGATGCAGTGATCCGCCAGTTGCACGGCTCGGCGCTGCTGCCCGGTTTCGACAGTATCCGCCTGCCGGGCGAGGATCGTCACGCCCGCCTCGCCGAGCGGCAGGCGAGCGGCATCCCGATCCCGCCCGCGTTGCGCGCTGCCCTCGACCGCCTCGCCGCCGAGCTGAGTATTGCGCCGTTGTTCGCCTAGACATGTCGGCGTCCCGGCGAAAGCCGGGACCCACCCGGGCGGCTGTTTGTTGCTCGCGAGTTAGCGCGACAAGCCGGGATACAGATCGATCCAATGCGGATTGTCGGCCTCGATCAAGTTGATCTTCCAGGCCCGGCGCCATTCCTTGATCTGCCGCTCGCGAGTCGCGGCGGCGGCCATCGACTCGTGCACCTCGAACCAAACGAGGCGATCCACCCCGTATTTCGCAGTGAAGCCGGGAATCACTTTGGTCTTGTGCTCCCAAACCAGCCGCAGAACGTCCGGTGTGCTGCCGACATACAATGTGCCGTGCGGTTTGCTCGCGGGGATATAAACGAAGAACATGCAGTTGCCTGGTGGGTCCCGGCTTTCGCCGGGACGCCGAGATAAGCTTGAGGTTCATCATATTCGAACCGCCCAGAGGAGCAGCGTAAATGCCCATTCTCGTCGAAACCCGTCCCGGTTATCGCCAGATCACGCTCAACCGGCCGGAGCGGCTCAACGCGCTGACGGTCGAGATGGCCGATGCGCTGCTGGCCGCGCTCGCCGCCGCCGAGGCGGATGCCAGCTGCCGCGCGCTGTTGCTGACCGGCGCCGGGCGCGGCTTCTGCGCCGGCCAGGATCTGACCGCGATTGTCGATATGCCGGCGACCGAGATCGGGCAGCTCCTCGACCACTACAACCCGCTGATCCGCCGCCTGCGGGCCCTGCCGATGCCGGTCGTCTGCGCCGTCAACGGGGTTGCCGCCGGCGCCGGCGCCAATCTGGCGCTGGCCTGCGACATCGTGTTGGCGGCGCACTCGGCGAGCTTTGTGCAGGCGTTCGCGCGCATTGGCCTCATTCCCGATTGCGGCGGCACCTGGTTCCTGCCGCGTCTGGTGGGCGGCGCGCGCGCCCGGGCGCTCGCCATGCTGGCCGAGCCGCTGCCGGCCGCAACGGCGGCCGAATGGGGGCTGATCTGGCAGGCCGTGCCGGATGAGCGATTGCTGACCGAGGCGCAGGCGCTGGCGGCGCGGCTGGCGGCGGCGGCGACGGTCGGCCTCGCGCTGACCAAGCGCGCGCTCGACGCCGCCGCGACCAACGACCTCGACGACCAGCTCGACCTCGAACGCGACCTGCAGGCAGAGGCCGGCGCCAGCCCCGATCATGCCGAAGGGGTCCGCGCCTTTCTCGACAAGCGCCCGGCGGTGTTCCGCGGGCGACGAAGCTGAACGCCGTTCGCCATGCCGCATGCCAGCCCGGCGATTTATGCGCGGGTCATGCCGGGACAGCCGGCAAAACCTGGATTAAAGTGCTATGCGTACCCACAGCGGCACGTTCCCGTAGCGCACCCTCGCGCTTTGGCTGACAGGGAGGATTAGCGAATGGCTCGGCAGTATCGGCGTATCTCGGCAGACTGTCATCTCGACATGTTGTGGCTGCCGCCCGACCTGTTCACCTCGAACGCGTCGAGCAAAATGAAGGACTTGATGCCGTATGTTGCCGAGAATTCGGACGGCGTGAAGCGCTGGACCGACAACAGCGGCGCCGAGTACGGCCTGTGCGGCGGCGTTGGCGCTACCGGCACGCCGTGGGTCCCGGGCAAGCAGCTGCGCGCCGACAAGATGGCCGAGGCCGGCCTCTACAGCGACTATTTCGAAAAGGGCCTGCGCCGGCCGGGCGATCCGCACCTGCGGGTCAAGGACATGGATCGCGACGGCGTCGACGCCGAGGTCATTTACGGCATCCTGGCCGCCTGCGCCAAGATGAAGGACCCGGAAGCCGCCGACGAGATGCTGCGCATCTATAACGACTTCATGCACAATTTCAGCGGCACCTATCCCGACCGGATGATCGGCCTCGCTTGCCTGCCCTACAACAACATCGAGGGCGCCGCCCGGGAAGTCCGCCGCGTCGCCAAGCTCGGCATGAAGGGCGTCGAATTGTCGTGCTCGTGGCATATGACGCCGATGTGGCACCCGTCGTGGGATCCGATTTGGGAGGCGGTCAACGAGACCCAGCTGCCGCTGCATTTTCACACCTTCCCGGCGACCGACCCCGAGCTGCGCAAGTCATTGGAGCCGACCATCGCCCGGCGCATGACCTATAGTGGCCTCTGCCGCTTCCAGATGACGCTGGCGACGATCCTCACCGATTTGATGGGCGCGGCCGTCTTCGAGCGCTTCCCGAACATCCGCATGGTGCTCGGCGAAAGCGGCATCGGCTGGATCCCCTACGTGCTCGACCGCATGGATTTCGAGTTCGAGGACCAGTACCAGGATCTCAAGCTCAAGCTGAAGCCGAGCGAGTATTGGCGCCGCCAGTGCCGCGCGACCTTCCAGTACGACCGGGTCGGCACCAAGCTGATCGAGGAAATGGGCGTCGAGACCCTGATGTGGGGCTCCGACTTCCCGCATCCCGACGGGGTATGGCCGGAGTCGAAGAAGTACATCGACGAGCAGTTCGCGCACCTGCCGGCCGACGTCACCTTCAAGATGACCTGCGAGAACGCCGGCAAGTTTTACGGCCTCGTCAATTGACTTGAGCAGCCGCAGCGCAGGTCATCCCGGCGCAAGCCGGGATCGGACGGCCTGAGCGGACAAGGCGGGGTGCGACGTCGGTCGCGCCCCGTTTTGCGTCCAGGCCAGGGTGCGTCCAGGCCAGGGTGCGTCTGGGCCAGGGTGCGTCTAGGCCAGGCGTAACGTGAGGCCGACCGCGGCAACGGTCGCGGAGCTTACCGCGCCGGCGAGGAACGCGCTGGCCGGAACTCCCGTCGCATCCCATAGCGCCCCGCCGAGCAGCGGGATCAGGCAGCTCATGCCGTAGCCAATCGTGAACATCCCGGCCGCCAGCCGCGGCACGTCATCGGGGGCGGCCAGCAGCGGCGGCAGTGCGAGCGTCAGGATCAGCACGAAAGCGCCGAAAAACCCCATCGCCGCAGCTCCCAGCACGATCAGCCACGCCGACGGCAGCAGCAGACCGGCGAGGCTCGCCGTGGCGAGCAGCGGCATCGCCACGAACGGCACGCGGCTCCGGCTCATCCGCCGGCTCAAAAACAGCATCAGGAACGAGGCCGGCAGCTGTCCTGAATTGAGCGCGCCGAGACAGGGGGCCACCAGCTCCGGCCGCCCCACGGCATGCAGATAGTCGGGGACGAAGGCGTTCGCCGAAAAATAGAGGCCGCCGGTGCCGCCCATCAGCAGCCCGAGCTGCCAGGTCAGCGGGCGGCGCCAATCCGGCCACCACAGCGCCGGCGGCGCCGCGGCGTGGCGCGGCACATGCGGCGTCGCAAGCGCGATGATCAGCGCGGTCGCCGCCAGCGGCAGCGACCACACGACAAAACTGGCCGCCCAGCTGTTGGCGACGAGCGGCAGGACGAGCGGGATCGTCAGCGCCGCCGGCGCCGCCTCGCCGATCAGGAAGCCGTTGGCATAGACCGCGGTGGCAAAGCCCGGCATGCCGGCGAACCATTCGGCGACCAGGGTCGGCAGGGCCGGCTGGATCACCGCGATGCCGGCACCCATCAACACGGTCATGCCCAACAGCATCGGCCAGGACGGTCCGATGCCGCGCGCCGCCGCCGTCGCGGCGACGAAGAGCAGCCCCAGGATCGCGGCGCGCCGCGCGCCGATCCGCGCGATCGCCAGCGATCCCGGAATCGCCGCCACCCCCAGCAGCAGGATCGGCAGACCGGAAAGGAGGCCGATCGCCTTTTCGCTGAGCCCGAGATCGCGGTGGATCAGCGGCAGCACCGGCGGCACCGCCAGCAGCGTCAGGCGCAGATCGGCCCCGGCCAGCCACAACATGGCAAGCCGCAGCGGCGCGCGGGCGCCGGCGCGCCACCGGTGGTCCATCCGCATCTCCTCCCGCAACATTGCCGCAGCAATACACCGAACCGCGCCGGCGCCGCCGCGGCAATATTGTCGGCCCCGTCGCCCACGGATAAGCTGGCACGAACGGCACCCCGGAAGATGGCTAAGATGGCTGGCGCGATGGGCGACGACCCGACCCGCATCGCCTATGGCGGCAAGGCGCTCTATGGCGCGCGAGTCGGCATCCTGATGCTGGAAACCCGGTTTCCGCGCATCCCGGGCGAGATGGGCAATGCGCCGCACGATTTCGGCCCGCCCGGCAGGACCGCCACGCGGGAAGGGTGCGCGCGATGATCACCGTTCGCGCCGCGACCGCCGCCGACGTGCCGCTGCTATTGCGCCTGATCCGTGAGCTGGCGGCGTATGAACGGGCCCCCGACGCCGTGGTGGCGAGCGAGGATGATCTGCTGCGCCATGGTTTCGGGCCCGATCCGCTATTCGCGGCGATCCTCGCCTTTCTCGACGGCGAGCCGGCCGGCACGGCGCTGTTTCACACGCGATTTTCCACCTGGCTCGGCCGCCCCGGCCTTTATCTCGAAGACCTCTACGTCACCGAGCCGGCGCGGGGTCAGGGCGTCGGGCGGCGGTTGATGGCGCGCCTGGCGGCGATCGCCGTCGAGCGCGGCTGGGGCCGCATCGATTTCCACGTGCTCGACTGGAACCCGGCCCGGCATTTCTACGAGCGGCTCGGGATGAGCCATCACGCGGAATGGCTGCGCTATGGCGGCGACGAAGCGGTGCTCCGCCGGCTGGCCGCCGAGGACCAGCCCGGCTGAGCGGCTATTCCGCATCCCGAACGAACTCTTTAAGATCGCGCCGACCTTGCGCGCCGGATCGGAGGAATTGTGATGCTTGACGTGTGGAGCTGGTCGACCCCAAACGGCCACAAGGTGCACATCGCGCTCGAAGAACTCGGCATCGAATACAAGGTGATCCCCATTGATATCGGCGCCGGCGACCAGTTCAAGCCCGAGTTTCTCAAGATCACCCCGAACCACCGCATCCCGGCGATCACCGATCCCGACGGCCCGGGCGGCAAGCCGTTCACGCTGTTCGAATCGGCGGCGATCCTGATCTACCTGTCGGAAAAGGCCGGCGGCAAACTGATCCCGAAGGACCCGGTCGGGCGCTACAAATGCCTCGAATGGATGATGTTCCAGATGGGCGGGGTCGGCCCGATGTTCGGCCAGTGGAACCATTTTGCGGGCTACGCCAAGGAAAAGATCCCTTACGCGATCGAGCGCTACACGAACGAAGTGGCGCGACTCAGCCGGGTGCTGAACCGCCGGCTCGAAGAGGCGCACTGGCTGGCTGGCGACGAATACAGCATGGCCGACATCATCACCTTCCCGTGGATCCGCACGGCCACCGAATCCTCGCCGCGCTTTGCCGAGCGGGGCTACATCGATCTCAAGGAATATCCGGCGGTCAAACGCTGGTATGATGAGATCGCGGCGCGGCCGGCGGTGCAGCGCGGCCTTGCGGTGCTGGCCGGCGGTCCGGGCCAGCAGCCGATCACCGACACCGAGCGCGAGAACACGTTCGGCGCCACCCAGTTCGCGGCGCGCTGAGCGGGTGCCCATCCAATTTGAAATCGGCACCCAACCTTCGTCATGGCCGGGTTTGACCCGGCCATCCACGATGTTGTGCCGCAGGATGCCAGCAGACGTGGATGCCCGGCACGAGGCCAGGCATGACGGGGATTTGTCTGTCGATCAGCGAATCTCCGCTAAGGGGCGAGGTTGAGAACATGGCTAACGAAAAAATCGGGGTCGTTGGTGCCGGGCTGATGGGGGCGGAGATCGCGCTGGTCTTCGCGCTGGCAGGTCATGAGGTGCTGCTGTCGGACCGCTCGGAAGAGATCCTGTCGGCGGCGCGGGAGCGTCTGGCGCGGGTGCTCGACCGCGGCATCCCGCGCGGCTTCTTCAAGCCCGAGGAAAAGCCGCTGGCCTTGGCGCGCATCGCGACGACGGTCGCGCTCGAGCCGTTTGCCGATCGCGACTTCGTCACCGAGGCGGTGTTCGAGGACGAGGCCGTGAAGGTCGAGACCTACCGCCGGCTCGACGCGATCTGCCAGGCACGCTGCGTTTTTGCCAGCAATACCTCGACGATCCCGATTTCGACACTGGCCGCCGCGGTCGGCGAGGCGCGCCGGCCGCTGTTCATCGGCACGCATTATTTCTCGCCGGCCTCACGCATGAAGCTGGTCGAGGTGATCCCGGCCTTCGACACCTCGCCCGAGACCGTCGAGACCGCGATGCGGCTGATGCGCGAGGCCGACAAGACGCCGATCCGGGTCAGAGATGTCGCCGGCTTTGCGGTCAACCGCATGTTCCTCGTCTTTCTCAACGAGGCGGTGCGGCTCGTCGAGGACGGCGTCGCCACCCCGGAAGACATCGACACCGCCTGCAAGCTCGGGCTTGGCCACCCGATGGGCCCTTTCGAGCTGATGGACGCGACGACATCGAAGCTCTGTCTGCAAGCCTCGGAAATCCTCTTCGAAGCCTATGGCGAGCGCTTCCGCCCGCCCGCTCTCTTGAAACAGCGGGTGCGCGCCGGCCTGGTCGGCGGCCGCGGCAAACGGGGCTGGCGCAGCACAGGCTGAGGCGAATCGCCTCAGCCGCCGGCCCACGGATGGCGCGAGGTATGGCGGATGTGAAGGATCCGGACGCCGTCGCCGGTCACCGCGTAAAAGATGTTGAAGGGGTATCGCATCAGGTAGGCGACGCGAATTCCCGGCCGCTCGGCGACGGGACGCCCGCTTTGCGGCGATCGCGCGATTCGCGCGACAACCTCGCGAATGCGCACCGCGACGCGTTCGCCGACCTGCGGATTGTCGGAGTGCGCATAATAGGCGGCGATGGCCCTGATGTCCGACAGGGCGCGCCGCGCGTAGGCGACACTCATGACCGCCGGGCGGCCGCGAAAGCGGCCTCGATCTCCTCTTCACTTGCCACCTCGCCGGCGAGCGCCTCGTCGATCGCTTCCAGCTCTTCCCCTGATGCCTGGTAGGCGCGGTCCGACATTTCTGCCTCAATCTGCAGCGCCAACTCGGCCAGTTCCTGCTGTCGCTCTTCCGGCCAGGTCGATATGCGATCGAAAACGGCCCTGAGCTGATCCTTACTCATAATCATCCCTAGCACATCCGAGGCTGCCGCACGAGCGTGCGCTGCAGTGCAGCAACGCGCACCGCGGGTCGACGCGCGTGCAGCAATGATTCGCTGTCACCCCGCGCCGCATCCCCGACATGCCCGGCGCATTTCGCGGTCGGCCGAAACATTGGCGACACTGATTTGCTAGGTTGTGCCTCGCACACGATCCCGATGGAGGCATCCGATGTTCACCACCGCCGCCCTCGCTGCGACCGCCTCGCTGGTCGGCGACCCGGGCCGCGCCAATATGCTGATGGCGCTGATGGACGGGCGCGCTCTGACCGCCGGCGAACTGGCGCGGGCCGCCGGTATCACACCGCAGACCGCCAGCGGCCATCTCGCGCGGCTGAGTGCGGCCGGGCTGCTCGCCGTCCAGCGCCAGGGCAGGCATCATTATCATCGGCTCGCCTCGCCGGCGGTGGCGCACATGCTGGAAAGCATTATGCAGGTATCGGCGGCGGCGGACGACGCGGCGCGGATGCAGCGGCGCGCCATCGTCACCGGGCCGCGCGATCTGGCGATGCGTGCCGCGCGCACCTGCTGGGACCATCTGGCCGGCACGCTCGGGGTACGGCTCGCCGACAGCCTCGTCGCGCACGGCCACCTCGAATTGTCACCCGAGGGCGGCGCGGTGACGCCGTCCGGGCGAGGGTTCTTTCGCGATTTCGGGGTCGAGCTCGACGCGCTGCCGCATTCACGCGTTGGCCGCGCCTTCTGCCGCCCGTGCCTCGACTGGAGCGAGCGGCGGCTGCATCTCGGCGGCACGCTCGGGGCGGCGCTCGCCGATCGCTGCCTCGCGCTGCACTGGATTCGCCGCTGCGACGGCTCGCGCGCCGTCAGCGTGACCCCGGCGGGCGAGCGCGGCTTTCGCGCGACCTTCGGGCTGTGATCGCAGGCGGGATCTGATCGCAGGCGGGATCGATCG
>DATLRS010000194.1:0-3472 GCA_035534535.1 Allostellaceae bacterium
TCGACGCCTCGAACACCCGGCGCAGATCGGCGACCCCGGAAAACACCGCCGATAGCGGCTCGAAGGCGAGGTCGGTGCCCCCTTTTGAAAGTTGGGCCGCCAAGAGGCGCGCGATCGTCGTCTTGCCGACCCCGGGCGGACCCCACAGGATCATCGAGGCGAGCGTCCCCCTCGCCACCATGCGCCCGATCGGCCCGTCGGGCCCGAGCAGATGGTCCTGCCCGACGATCTCGGCGAGGCTCTTGGGCCGCAGCCGGTCGGCCAAGGGCCGCGGCGCCTGGGTTTCAAACAGTGTGCTCATCGCGCGGCTGATATGGGCCAACTCGGCGCGTCCTGCAAACCGCCTGAGCCTCGGACGTCGTACTAAGGAAAACTTCGATCGACCCGGGGATATAGAACGCTACGGTATCGTACCATTTTTCGACGCCAGCACGCGTCACCGCAAGGAGAACGAGGAATGCGTCGAATTGCTTTTGTTCTGGCTACCGTCGGCATCGTCGCCGCAGGTCTCGCGGGGACCCCCGCCCAGGCGCGCGACGGCGACGATGGCTGGCAGCGCGCTCAGCCGCAACAGCAGGTCGAATGGCGCGCGCCCCAATGGCGTGGGCACGTCTGGCGCGAACCCCAATGGCGTGAGCACCGCGATTGGCGTGAGGACCGCGATTGGCGTGAGGACCGCGATTGGCGCGCCGCCACCTTCGAGCGCCGGGCGTGGCCGCAAATCATGTACGGGCTATTCCCTCATTGACCGAGGACGGCGACGCGGCGGCGGGCCGCCCGTGCTAAGCAGAATTGCTAGGCGCGATCTACATTGCCCCTCTCCGCCCTTCAGGGGGGAGAGGGAGGGGCCCAGCGCGGAGCGCTGGGAGGGTGAGGTGGGTGTCGGCGAGCGCTCCGGCATCCCCCACCACACCCCGACCCTCTCCGCCCCCCGCCATGGCCCACGGGGGCGGAGAGGGAATGAACGACGACGGCTGACGATTTGTGCTCCAATCAAGGAAAGTTTGCTTTAAGCGCGGGCGCCGCCTGCTCCGTCGGCGAACACCTTGGCGAAATTGCTGTGCAGGGCAGCGTCGATCTCCGCCATCGCGACCGGGATGCCGAGCCGGGCCAGCGAGGTGACGCCGTGCCCGGATTTTTCGGGGGCGATGCCGCACGGGACGATGCCGCGGTAGTGGTCGAGGTCGGGGGCCACGTTGAGCGCGACGCCATGATAGGTGACCCAGCGGCGCACCCTGACCCCGATCGCCGCGATCTTGTCGTCGCGCCCGTTGCTCCCCGCGATCCACACCCCGACCCGGCCGTCGCGCCGCTCGCCGCGGACGCCAAACTGCGCCAGCGTGCGGATCATCCATTCTTCGAGCCGCCAGACGTGGCAGCGCACGTCGCGGCGACTCTGACCCAATTCCGGCCGATCGAGATCGAGCATCACATAGGCGATGCGCTGGCCCGGCCCGTGATAGGTGTATTGCCCGCCGCGGCCGCTCTGGTAGACCGGCAGGCGGCCTGGATCGAGCAGATCCGCCGGCCGCGCGCTGGTGCCGGCGGTATAGAGCGGCGGATGCTCCAGGAGCCACACGAGGTCCGGTGCATCACCTGCGCGGATCGCCGCGATGCGCTCCTCCATCGCCGCCACCGCTGCCTCATAGGGGACCGGCGCCGCGCTGACGCGCCACTCGATCCGGTCCGTGGTGATGCCTGGCTCTGGGTCCATCGCGCTTGATATGGTAGCCTCTCTTTGCTAAGCACGCGCCCCACTTCAGGTGGGACGCCCCAGCGGGCGGACGGCATGCGGTCGTGGCGGAATTGGTAGACGCGCAGCGTTGAGGTCGCTGTGGGGGAAACTCCGTGGAAGTTCGAGTCTTCTCGACCGCACCAAGCCGGATAAGGCGGCAGCAACACCGCTGTGCCTGTTGATTGATGCAGAATACCCGCCTCGCCGCGCTCGACCATGATCTCGGCCCCGAGATCGACATGCTGCGCGACAGCGTGTGCGATTTCGCGGCGGAAAAAATCGCGCCGATTGCCGCCGCGATCGACAAGGAGGACCGCTTTCCGATCGAGTTGTGGCCGCAGATGGGGGCGCTCGGGCTGCACGGCATCACGGTCGAGGAGGAATATGGCGGCGCCGGCATGGGCTATCTGGCGCATTGCGTCGCGATGGAGGAGGTCAGCCGCGCCTCGGCCTCGGTCGGCCTCTCCTACGGCGCGCATTCGAACCTTTGCGTCAACCAGATCCGCCGCAACGGCACCCCGGCGCAGCGCCGCGCCTACCTGCCCGACCTGATCTCCGGCAAACATGTCGGCGCGCTGGCGATGAGCGAGCCGGGGGCCGGCTCCGATGTCGTCTCGATGCGGCTGCGCGCCGACAAGCGCGGCGACCGCTACGTCCTCAATGGCACCAAACTGTGGATCACCAACGGCCATGTCGCCGACACGCTGGTCGTCTATGCGAAGACCCGGCCCGATGCGGGAGCGCGCGGCATCACCGCCTTCCTGGTCGAGAAGGCGATGCCGGGGTTCCGCCCGGCGCAGAAGCTCGACAAGCTCGGCATGCGCGGCAGCCCAACCTCGGAACTGGTGTTCGAGGATTGCGACGTGCCGGCGGAAAACGTGCTCGGGGCGGTCGATGAGGGCGTGCGCGTGTTGATGAGCGGGCTCGATTACGAGCGCGCCGTCTTGGCGGCGGGGCCGATCGGCATCATGCAGGCCTGTCTCGACGTGGTGATCCCCTACATCCACGAGCGCCAACAGTTCGGCCAGCCGATCGGCGAATTCCAGCTGATCCAGGGCAAACTCGCCGACATGTACGCGTCCCTCAGCGCCTGCCGCGCCTATGTCTATGCCGTGGCGCGCGCCTGCGACCGCGGCCGGACGACGCGGAAGGACGCCGCCGGCGCCATCCTCTACGCCGCCGAAGCCGCGACCCGCATGGCATTGGACGCGGTACAGATTTTGGGCGGCAACGGCTACATCAACGACTATCCCACGGGCCGCCTGTTGCGCGACGCCAAGCTCTACGAGATCGGCGCCGGCACCTCGGAAATCCGCCGCATGCTGATCGGCCGCGAGATTTTCGCGGAGACGGCGTGAAGTGAGGCCATGAACCTTACCGACGAACAGCGCCTGTTGCGCGACACGGCGCACGCGTTTGCCCGGGGCGAATTGGCGCCGCATGCCGGCGAGTGGGACCGCGAGGCGCGGTTTCCGACGGAGGCGCTGGCCGAACTCGGAAAGCTCGGCTTCATGGGGATGCTGGTGCTGCCGGAGTTTGGCGGGGCCGGCGCCGACCTTGTCGGCTATGCCCTCGTCATGGAGGAGATCGCGGCCGGCGACGGCGCCACTTCGACGATCCTTTCGGTCAATTCGCTGTGCTGCACGGTGGTTCAGCAATATGGCAGCGCCGAGCAGAAGCGGCGGTTTCTCGCGCCGATGGCGCAGGGCCAGATGCTCGCCGCGTTCTGCCTGACCG
>DATLRS010000195.1:0-5422 GCA_035534535.1 Allostellaceae bacterium
TCGACGCAAGGCAAGACGCGGCGGGGGTTTTGCGCCCGCTGCGGCTCGACCCTGACCTGCGAGAGCGTGCGCCAGCCGGGTGAAACCCATTTCCACATCGGCGCCTTCGACGAACCGGCCCGCCTCGCGCCGACCCGCCACATCTTTCCCGAGGAACAATTGCCCTGGCTGCATCTCGGCGATGATTGAGGAGGGCGCGCCCGACTTGATCAGAGTCCTTCCAATTCGTCGATGAAGCGGCTGATGACGCCGAGGCCCTTCGACCAGAATTCGGGGTTGGAGGCGTCGAGGGCGAAGGGCGCCAGCAACTCGCGGTGGCGCAGCGTGCCGCCGGCGCGCAATAGCGTGAGGTAGCGCTCGGCGAAGCCCTGGTGGGCGTCCTGGTAGGCGGCGTAGAGCGAATTCACCAGGCAGTCGCCGAACGCGTAGGCGTAGACATAAAAAGGAGAATGGATGAAATGCGGGATGTAGCTCCAGTAATAGCGGTAGGGCTCGTCGAGGCGCAATGCCGGCCCGAGGCTTTCGCGCTGCACCTCCATCCAGATGTCGCAGAGCCGCTCGGCGGTCAGTTCCGCGTCGCGCCGCTCGTCGTGCACCCGCGTCTCGAAGGTGACAAAGGCGATCTGGCGCACCACCGTGTTCAGCATGTCCTCGACCTTGCCGGCGATCATGATGCGGCGCCGGGCGGGATCGCTCTCCCGCGCCAATAGCGCGCGGAAGGTCAGCATCTCGCCGAACACCGAGGCGGTTTCCGCCAGCGTCAACGGCGTGTCGGCCATCAACGCCCCCTGCCCCGCCGCCAACACCTGGTGGACGCCGTGGCCCAGTTCGTGCGCCAGGGTCATCACGTCGCGCAGCCGGCCCTGGTAGTTGAGCAACAGATACGGGTGGGCGCCCGGCACCGTCGGATGGGCAAAGGCGCCCGGCGACTTGCCCGGCCGGACGGCAGCGTCGATCCAGCGCGCGGCGAAGAAGCGCTCGCCGACCGCGGCCATTTCCGGGGAGAATTCGCGGTAGGCCGAGAGGACCGTGCTCTCCGCCTCGGGCCACGCCACCATGCGGTCGGCGTCACCCGGCAACGGCGCGTTGCGGTCCCAGAACGCCAGCTCCTCGACCCCGAACCAGCGCGCCTTCAGCCGGTAATAGCGGTGCGAGAGCTGCGGGTAGGAAGCGCGCACCGCCGCGATCAATGCGTCGACCACCTCATCCTCGACGAAATTCGACAGGTTGCGCGCCGAGATCGGCCGCGCGAAATGGCGCCAGCGGTCCTCGATCTCCTTGTCCTTGGCGAGCGTGTTGGTGATCAGCGCAAAGCGGCGCCCGTGGCGCGCGAGCACCTCGCCGATCGCCAACGCCGCCTCCTGTCGCACGGCGCCGTCCGGGTCGGACAGGAGGTGCATCGCCTCGGCCTCGGTCAGCTCGCGGCCGCGATAGGGAAAGCGCAAATCGGCGATCGTCTCGTCGAACAGCCGCTGCCAGGCGGCGCGCCCGGCCACCGATTTCTCGTGCAGCAGCTTTTCCAGTTCGTCGCTCAGCTGGTGCGGCAGCTGGGCGCGTACGTCGCGCAGCCACGGCCGGTAACGCGCCAATGCCGGGTCGGATGCCTTGGCGTCGAGCGCGGCCTCGTCGAGGCGATTGATCTCCAGCGCGAAAAACAGCAGCTCGGTCGAGACCGCGTTGGTGCGCTCGTGCATCGTCTGGAAGAAGCGGCCGATCTGCGGATCGGCGACATCGCCGGCGCGCATCAGCTCGGCGTAGCTCATGATGCGCCCGCCGATCTCCTGCAGCCGCTCGTATTGCGCCACCGCCGCGCCCAGTTCGGCGCCCGAGAGGACACCCAGCCGGCCCTGATAGCGCTCGCGAAAGGCTATCGCCTGGGCCGCCAGCCCGGCGAGATCGCGGTGCAATTCGGGGCTGTCGCGGCCGGGATAGAGATCGCCCAGATCCCATTCGGGCAACGGCCCGGGATATCCCTCGGCGGTCGCTGCCTGGTCGGCGATATCGTATCTCGCGCTCATTTGACCCTCGCCAATGATGCGAAGCTCTCCGATGTCGGAGTATCATGCCCCGCCGATATGGGGCGCGGCCGACAAGGCGCCAACGTCCCCCCGGACGCTTACCGGAACCGATTGCCCAGGACCTTGGGGACCAGATGGATTACGCGAGCTGCCGCAGCCTGCCGGCGATGTTCTTCGAGGTGGCGCGGCAGCGCGCGGCGCGGCCGTTTCTGTGGGCCAAGCGCGACGGCAACTACCGGCCGCTCAGCTGGTCGCAGGTCGCCGAATCGGTGATGCGCCTGGCGCGCGGCCTCGCCGCACTCGGCGTCGAGCCCGGCGACCGGGTCGCGCTGGTCGCCGAAAACCGACCGGAATGGGTGATCGCCGATCTGGCGATCATGAGCACCGGCGCGGTCACCGTGCCCGCCTATATCACCAACACCGTCGAGGACCACCGCCACGTCCTCGGCAACAGCAGCGCGCGCGTCGCCATCGTTTCGACCGCGGCGCTCGCCGAGCGGGTGATCCCCGCCGCCGCGCAGGTGCCGAGCGTGCGGGCGGTCATCACGATTGAGTCCGCGGGTGAATCCGCGGGTGAGTCCGCGGGTGAACAGGTGGACGAGATGGCGGCAAAGGTCGCGCTGCACCGCTGGGACGATGTGCTGGCTATGGGCGGCGAGGGCGACGCGGTCGAGCAGCGGCTGGCGGCGCTGACCCCCGACCACACGGCCTGCATCATCTACACCTCGGGCACCGGCGGCGTCCCGAAAGGGGTCATGCTGAGCCACCGCAACATCATCGGCAATTGCCGCGGCGCCCATCGCCTGCTGGAGATGCTCGGCCTCGACGACGAGGTGTTTCTCAGCTTCTTGCCGCTGTCGCATTCCTACGAGCACACCGCCGGGCTGATGTTCCCGATCGCGATCGGCGCCGAGATCTATTTCGCCGAGGGCGCCGAGACGCTGGCGACCAATTTGTTGGAGGCGCGGCCGACGATCATGACCGCGGTGCCGCGGCTCTACGAGACGCTGCACCAGCGCATCCGGCTGACGATCGATCGCGAGCGCGGACTGAAGCGCGGGCTGTTCGAGCGCGCCGTCGCGATCGGCCGCAAGCGCCTCGCGGGCGAGGTGCTGTCGCGCGGCGAGCGGCTGGCAGATCCGGTGCTCGACCGGCTGGTGCGCAACAAGGTGCGGGCGCGGTTCGGCGGCCGGTTGAAGGCGATGATCTCGGGCGGCGCGCCGCTCAACCCCGAGATCGGCAGCTTCTTTGTCGCGCTCGGGGTGCAACTATTGCAGGGCTACGGCCAGACCGAGGCAGCGCCGGTCATCTGCTGCAACCCGCCGGGGCATATCAAGATCGACACGGTCGGCCCGCCGCTCGACGGGGTCAGCGTAAAGATCGCCGACGACGGCGAGATCCTGGTGGCCGGCGACAACGTCATGCAGGGCTATTGGAACGACCCCGAGGCGAGCGCGCGCACGCTGATCGACGGTTGGCTGCACACCGGCGATATCGGCCGGCTCGACGCCGGCGGCTATCTGAGCATCACCGACCGCAAGCGCGATTTCATCAAGAATTCGGGCGGCGAGATGATCGCGCCGGCGCGGGTCGAAGGGGCGCTGACGCTTGCCCCGGAAATCGCCCAGGCGATGG
This sequence comes from Allostellaceae bacterium, assembly GCA_035534535.1. Classification (GTDB taxonomy): domain Bacteria; phylum Pseudomonadota; class Alphaproteobacteria; order ATCC43930; family CGMCC-115725; genus DATARH01. The sequence continues at coordinate 3,654 of DATLRS010000195.1, forward strand.
TGTTCGGCGATCTGCGGCCCTATCTCGTCGCGGTGATCGTCCCCGACCCGGAATTCGCCGCCGCTTACGCCGCCGACCGCAACCTGCCGGTGGAACTTGCCGCGCTGGCCCGCGACAGCGAATTTCACCGGACGCTCGGCGAGGTCGTCAGCCGCATCAACCAGGGGCTGGCGACCGCCGAGCGGGTGCGCCGCTTCGTGATCGCCGCCGAGCCGTTCACCCTCGTCAACGCCCAGCTGACCCCGACCCTGAAGATCCGGCGGCACGCCATCCGCGAAGCCTATCAGGCGGCCTTCGAATTGCTCTATGACGGTCGCGGCATGGCGGCGTGACGGTAGGGGCGTCCGATCCCGGGCATCGAAGGTCCAGCAACCTTTCGGCGAGGTGTAGGCGAATCGACTCTTGTATTATTGAGAGACGTCGGCGGACACGCTAATTTTTTCGTCGAGATTGGCGCTCGCGGCCTCCTTGGCCGCATTCACAACCTGTTCCACCGCCTGCCGTAGCGAGGTGACAACGCAATCGGCGCGCGTCGCTGAAAGCGCATCACGCTCCTCGACGTCCTGCGCCGTCAACGTCCAGAAGCCGTCGATGATCGTTGCCTGCGGCAGCCTGCCCCGCAGCCTTCGGACGAGGTAACGCGCGTTGGTAAAGCTGCCGGGTTCGAGATAGGAAAGACACGCTATCTGCACGCCCGTCACGTCAAGCCTCGGCAGGTTCGCCGCCGACAATGCGTCGGACGGGACCACCCGGGCGCCGATCCCGTGCCTTGCCAAAAGCTGTGCCAGCATCGCCGCAGGCGCCTCGTCGAGCGCGCCGCGACCGGCAAGGCACAACACGGCTGTCTCCCGCCAACCGGGCGCAAGTTCTTCCGGGGAGAGAACGGGAACCGCCTTTGGCAGCGCGGCCACCTCGCTCGCTGCTTCCGCTGCAGCCGGCGCCGGGGTGTCAACATGGTCGGAAAGGTAGTCGATGACCCATTCGACGGCCTCTTTGATCCGCACCCGGTGGGCGTGCTCGAGAGCACCGCGATTGACGTCGAGTTGAGCCAGTGCGAGGCCCTTGATCACGACGTCGTCGTAATAGGCCAATAGGGGTTTGCCCTTGAGGAAACCTTCGGCCTGATGCGCGGCCTCGTCGGGGTCATCGTCAAGCAGGCGTTGATAAAAACTCTCCTCCGGCGCCAGTGCCGGCCGGTCGCCGAGCAACACCTCGATGAACTGCAAATGCGGAACGTGCCGCCCCAGCACAACCAGACACATCGTAAGCGGCGTCGACAGGAGCAGCCCGACGGGACCCCAGAGCAAGGTCCAGAATGCGGCGGCTACCACCACCGCGACGCCCGAAAGTCCCGTGCTGTGGCCGTAGAGCCAGGGCTCGATCACCTGACCGGCGAACCCCTCGGCAACGATGAACAGACCGCCGACCCACAACAGCATCGACCACCCCGGATCGATGGCTATCGCGAGGGCGACCGGAAATGCGGCCGCGATAACCGGGCCGATATAGGGGACGAAGCGCAAGAGCATCGTGAGGATGCCCCACAGTGCCGGATTTGGCACCCCGATGAACCACAACCCGGTGCCGACCAGGACGCCCAGGCTGGCGTTGATCCCGGTCTGGGTCAGCAGATAGCGGCTAAGGCGATGCGCGGCGTCGTCCAGGGCATTGGTCGTACGCCGCAGGTCGCGCGCCCCCGCGAGCCGAATGAAGCGGTCGCGCAAATCCTGCCGTTGCAGCAAAAAGAAAATCACAAATACAATGACAAT
>DATLRS010000196.1:0-3147 GCA_035534535.1 Allostellaceae bacterium
CGGGTGCATCCCGGACACGCCCGCAAGATGGCGGCAAAAATGGCGGCGATGGGCCTCGAATTCCTCTATTACGAGAATGTCGAGGGCGGCCATTCCGCCGCCGCGACGCTGCAGGAGCGGGCGCGCCGGCATGCCCTCGAATTCACCTACCTGACCCAGAAGCTGATGGATTGAGCGGCTGGATTAAGCGCCGGGGCCGACGTAGTGTAGCGGCAATTTCTGAACACCGTTCAAGCCGCGAGAGGAAGCGCCGATGATCACCAAATTCATGACCGTCTATGCCGGCCACATCGACATCCCCGACCACGGCCAGAACGCAACGCCGGCCAACGAGCGGCACTACTCGAACGACCAGCTCGCCGGCGTCTTCGCGAAGACCGAGGCGATCGCCAAGGTGATGGACGAATACGCCTATGACACGCTGTGGCTGGCCGAGCATCATTTCCAGCATGAGGGCTACGAGTGCCTGCCCAACATCCTGATGCTGGCGGTGCATCTGACGCACCTGACAAAACAGCTGCGGATCGGCTGCGGCTTCAACATCGCGCCGATGTGGCACCCGCTGCGCCTCGCCGAAGACTACGCGGTGGCCGACATCCTGACCCAGGGGCGCACCGTGTTCGGCGTCGGGCGCGGCTATCACAGCCGCGAGGTCGAGACTTTCGGCGCACCGATCATCGACCAGAACGCCAACCGCGAACTGTTCGAGGAGCAGGTCGAGATCGTCTTCAAGGCGTTCAACAACGAGAGTTTCTCGCACGAAGGCAAGCACTACACGATACCGGCGCGGGTGCCCTATCGCGGCTATGATCTGAAGGAGCTGAGCCTGGTGCCGCGGCCGGTGCATCTGCCGGTCGAATGCTGGCAGCCGGTGGTCAGCGCCAGCCAGCGCGGCATCGAATTCATGCTGAAGCACGGCATCAAGGGTCTGGTCGGCGGCGGCGCGGCAACGATGGCGGAAGGGCCGATCCAGGCCTATCAGCGGGTCGCTGCCGCCAACGGCCGCAACCTCAAGCTCGGCGAGGACCTGACGATCGGCATCGCCTTCTACCTCGGCAAGACAAAGGAGCAGGCGATCCGCGAGATGCGGCCCTATTACGAGGAACACGTGAAGATGTTCGCGCCGCTCGGCTTCGTGCCCGGCATCACGCCGGAGCAGATCGAGGTGGTCGCCCAGCGCGGCGGCTGGGAGGCCGCGGGCGTGCCGACCCTCGAACATTATCTCGAGCTCGGCTCGTGGTTCGCCGGCACGCCCGACGATCTGGTCGCGCACCTGAAATATCTCGAAGAGCGCTATCCCGGCATGCAGCACATCAACCTGTCGCCGCCCCTGACGACGCCGACCGAGCAGATCGTCGAGCAATACCGACTGGTCGGCGAGCAGGTCATGCCGCATTTCCGCGACCGCGGCGTCCGCACCGCGGCGGCGGCAAAATAGCGGCGGTCAGGGGCGCGGCGGCGGCTCGGTCAGCGCGGGCGGCAGCGGCGCCCCGGTCAGGCTCTGCAGGAACGCGATGAGGTCGGTTTCCTGCGACGCGGTCAGGTGGGGCACGAGGTTGGCGGTCGCCTCGCGCGTGCCAACGAGCCGGCCATGGCTCGCCGCAGCGCCTTGCGCGTAGAAATCGAGAACCTGCCGCAACGTGGCAAACCGCCCGTCATGCATATAGGGCGCGGTCACCGCGACATTGCGCAAACTCGGCGTCTTGAAGGCGCCGAGTTGCGACGCCGGCGCCGGCAGGAATTCGAGCCGCTGCTTGGCCGGCCCGGCCGGATCATCGCTGAACGGGCCGGCCGCGTTGAAGATATCGGCGCGCAACAATCGAATGCCGTCGGCGCGGCCGGTATCGGGTGTCTCGCCGGGTAGCAGCGGCAGGCCGAGATTATGGAACTGGCCGTCGCTGAAGGTCGGGCCGGAATGGCACAAATCGCAATTGGCGGTGCCGACGAACAGTCGCAGCCCGCGCTTTGCGGCATCCGATATCGCCCGCTGCTTGGCGGCATCGCCGCTGCGCAAGCCCTCGACATAGGTATCGAACGGCGCGGGTCCGCCGACCAGCTTGCGCTCGTAGGCCTCGATGGCCTTGCCGAGATTGCTATAGACGCGATCGACGGCGGTGCGATCGGCCGGCGCCATCGCCTGCCAGGCCACGGCGAGCGGGGCGTGCGGATCGGCATCGGGGCGCGCGTGGGCCGGGAAACGCGCCCGATCGGCGAGCGGCGGCAGCGGCCCGAAGACCTGCTGATAGGCTCGGGCCAAGGCCGTGTCGGCGGCGACCAGATGGACGATATGCAGCCGGTCGCCGCCGGCTTCGCGCGGGTTTTCGAGGGGTTGGAGAGCCTGCGCCCACAACGAATCGGCGCGGCCGTCCCAGAAAAACCAATGATTGAAGGCGGCATTGAGCACCGTCGGCGTGTGCCGCGTGCCAAGCGCAATCCCCTTAGCGATTGATCGCCCGTCGGTAAAGGCGTGCGCCGGCTGGTGGCAGGTGGCGCACGACACCTTGCCGTTGCCGGAGAGATCGGCGTCGAAAAACAGGAACTGGCCGAGGGTCGCGGCGGCGGTGTTGTCGGCGACGCCGTCGGTCGGGCCGGGCGGCAATTTGCCAAGCGGCGCATGGCGATAGATCGCCGCCAGCTGATCCTCGGTATAAAAGCCATGGCCGGGATCGCCGGGCGGTGCCGCCGCCGCGGCCACGGCGATCGTCAAACCGGCCGCCGCGACGCCCCCGATGACGGCGAGAAAATATCCCCTCGTCATTTCCCGCAGCAAGGGAGGCGGAAATAGGCGACGCCCTCTTTGCCGCCTTCGCTGACGGTCATCTTGAGCACCCATGGCCCCATCATGTGGAAATACATACCCGATACGGTGAATTCGCCGTTGCTCTTGGCAACTTTCGGCGAAGACTGCATGCCGTGGGCAAAGCCGTGCTTCAGGCCGTGACGCATGCCGGCGAGGATCGTCAGATCGGCGTCGGTCAGCGGCTTCGCAGGGTGATGGCCGTCATAAACGGCAAAGCGCAGATCGAAATACCCCTCGTAGGGGATCGGCTGCGGCAGCGTGACGAGCTTGACCAGGAAATCGTGGTTCTTCGTATAGGCCTGCCGCGTCGCCGCGAAATGGGCCGGCCCTTCCATCGGCATCTTCAT
>DATLRS010000197.1:0-4772 GCA_035534535.1 Allostellaceae bacterium
TCGGCGGGTTTGTGTCGCTGATCGCCGCCGACGAATCGGCCGATGTCGATGCGGTGATCGCGACGGCGCCAGCCGCCTACGGCGATTTCCAGGATTTCTACGACAGCTGGCGGCTCAACGCGACCAAGCTCTATCCGCTGCTGGCCGACGTGAAGCGGGCGCGGGTCATGGTGTTCTATTTCCATGACGACGATTTCGACCCCGGCGGGCGCGGCGAGCGGTCGCGCGAGATTCTGGCGAAGCGCCGGCTGGGGTATGCCGTCGTCGATCAGCCGGCCTATTTCACGACCCATTGGGCAGCCTCGAGCGGGTTGTTCTTGCGGCGTTTCGGCGGCTGCATCAGCCGGTTTGCCGATGACACCACGCTGTCGGGCGAGTTCGCTTGCGCGCCGCGCTGGGGCGCGCGGCCGAGCGCCGAGATGAGATTGCCGCCCGAGCTCGCCGACCCATCGCCGCACCGCGCCGCGGCGGCGCCGGAGGGTGCCGCCGGCTCGGGCGCCGGCCGCGGCGGCGGCCGGAAAACGCACAGGATTCGCGACGTGTGGTACGGGTTCTACCCGAACGGCCGCGAGGTCCTGCTCGGGGTCGAGGCGGTGCACGGCGACAAGCTGACGGCGATCTATGCCATCGGGCCGAGCTTCGACAACCGGGACCCGGCGACCTGGACCCGGCGCGACGGCCGCATTGTCGGCGACAGCTTCGTCTTCAAGCAGAACGGCAAAAGCACGCTGCGCTTTCGCCCCAAGCAGGATGGCGGCCTCGGCGTGACCTGGGTCTCGGCCGACGGGGATGCCACGATGAAGGCGCATCTGAAGCCGATCGACCCGCGTATCCTGGCCGACCGCGGCAGTCCCGCGAGCGCCTCGACCGCAGCCTCAATATCGGCCACTGCTACCGAAGGCGACCGTAATAAGGCCGAGGATTAGGTTGATCGTGACGATTACGCGGATCTGAGCGAGCTGGCGCGCCGCCGCCGGGTGGTCCCGGCGCTCCAGCGCCGCCCGGAAGCGCCGCCACGGGGCAAAATACAGGTGCAAGAACAAGAGCACCATCAGGATGCCGAGGCCCTGCATGATCTGGACGTTGCGGCCGATCCCGGCAAACCCGCCAAACACCGCGAACACCATCGTGTAGCCGCTCGCCAGCAGCAGCGCGATCGCGACGATCACCCAGGCAAAAAACCGGCCCAGCACGCGCCCCCACAATTCGAGCCGCACCGCCGCATCGAGCGGGCCTGTCGCCGGCCGCAGCATGACGAGCGCGAAGAACATGCCACCGACCCAGACGACGGCCGACAGCGTGTGCACGATCACCGCGACGGTGGCGATCACCTGGCTGGCATCCACCGTTCAGCTGCCATAGGCCGGGGCGCGGCGCGCCAGCCCGCCATGCAGATCGAGCATGCGGCCGCGCCAGGCGCGCACCGGATCGTCGGTCGCCAGCAATTCGAAATCGCTGATCGCACGGGCCCATTGGAAGGCGCCGAAGACGATGTAGTCGGCATAGGCGGGCGCGTCGCCGGCGACAAAATTCTGCCGTTCGACGGTGCGGCGCAGCGGGTCAAGGCTGGCGCGGAAGGCCGGCAGCCCGGCCTCGCGGTCCTTGACGAAATCCTCCAGCGTCATGTGCAGCCGTTCTTCGCGCGAGCGGCGGAAATAGTCGCGGTCCTGCGGCGCCACATGCCGATAGATGTCAAAGACGACAAGCCGCACCAACCCCGCCTGCAACACCGTCTCGGTCCAGTTCTGGACAAACCGGGTCAGCCCGCGGCCCGGCCCGAACAGCGACGGCCGGTCGGGATAGCGCTCCTCGAGGTAGTCGGCGATCGCCGTCGAATCGTGGACGACCCGGTCGCCGTCGACGATCACCGGCACCCTGCCGGCGTTCGGCTGGGGCAATTTGTCCTTCTCGGTGAAGCGCCAGGGTACGGTCTCGACCGCCAGCCCCTTGTGCGCCAGCGCCATCTTGGTGCGCCAGCAGAACGGGCTGAAGCGCCGCTCGGCCTCGGCGCCGGCCAGATCGTACAGCGTGATCGTCATGGCCCGCCCTCCCCTCGGCATGTTCCGGGCGCACTATGCCGCCGCTGTCCGCAGGCTTACAAGACCGCCACGGCGCTGGCGCCAAGCGCCCCCAGGATCACCACCAGCCAGGGCGGCACCGCCCACAGCGTCAGCAGCAGGAACGCCACGACGCCCAGGGCGAAATCGGCCGGGCCGAAGATCGCGCTGACCCATACCGGCCGGTACAGCGCCGCCAGCAACAGACCCACGACCGCGGCGTTGACGCCGCGCAACGCCGATTGCACCGCCGGTCGCCGCCGCAGCATGTCCCAGAACGGCAGGGCGCCGACCAGCAGCAGAAACGACGGCAGGAAGATTGCCGCGAGGCAGAGGAGGCCGCCGATCCAGCCGTTCGGCGGCGGTCCCATCACCGTGCCGAGATAGGCCGAAAACGTGAAGAGCGGCCCGGGTACTGCTTGCGCCGCACCATAGCCGGCGAGAAACACGTTGTTGCTCACCCAGCCCGGCGGCACCACCGCGGCCTGCAGCAGCGGCAACACGACATGGCCGCCGCCGAACACCAGCGCGCCCGAGCGGTAGAACGAATCGACCAGCCTGATCGTCTGCGTCGGTACCGCAGCGGCGAGCAGCGGCAAGCCGATCAGCAGCGCGAAAAACAGGATTCCCGCGACGACCGACCAGCGGCGCGGCAGATGTACCGCGATCGGCACCCCCGGCGGGGCGGGCGCCCGCTTGGGCAAGACGCCCCAGCCGATGAGGCCGCCGGCGGCGATCGCGCCGACCTGCCCCGCCGCCGACGGCACCGCCAGCACCAGGATCGCGGCGCCGACCGCGACCGAGGCGCGCTCCTTGTCGGGGCACAGGCTGCGCGCCATGCCCCACACCGCCTGCGCGACGACCGCGACGGCAACGATTTTCAATCCGTGCAGCCAGGCGGCCCCCGACAGATCGCCAAAGCGGGTGACGCCATAACCGAACAGGATCATCGCCAGCGCCGAGGGCATCGTGAAACCGAGCCAAGCGGCAAAGGCGCCCGGCAGCCCGGCGCGCAGGATGCCGAGGCTCATCCCGACCTGGCTCGACGCCGGCCCGGGCAGGAACTGGCACAGCGCGACGATGTCGGCAAAGGCATGCTCGTCGAGCCAGCGGCGGCGCTCGACGAACTCGGCGCGGTAATATCCCAGATGCGCAACCGGCCCGCCGAAGCTGGTCAGGCCAAGGCGCAGAAAGATGCGGAAAACCTCCGCGGCATTCCCGGCGGGTCCCTCGGCGGACCGCCGACGTCCCGCCTGCCCGCCAGCCGAACTCCGTTTGCTCCCTCGCCCCTCGGACACGGGGGGAGAGGGTTGCGGTGAGGGGGGTGTCTGCGGCACCTTACGGGTCAGACCCCTCACCCTGCCCTCTCCCCCCGAATGGAGGGAGAGGGTCTCGCGTGCGGTAGGGCCATTATCAGCAGCCGCCGACAAACGACAGGGCGCGACCGTCCATGTCGTCGTGATCCATGTGGAGATGGCGCAGCACGGTCGGCGCGATGTCGACCAGCGAACTTGCCGCGTGACGCAGGCCCGGCGCGAAACCGCCGCCCGCGACCATCAGGAACGGCCGCTGCTCGTTGGGCCCGAGCCCGCCATGCTGGCCGAAGCCGATCTTGCTCTCACTGTCGGCCGGGTCCTGCACGATTGGACAATAGCCGCGCACCCCGTGCGGGTTGTCGCGCTCCTCGTTGGCGAGCGTCACGGCGATCCGCATCGCGGTGTCGCCCGGCAATCCGACCGAAGCGAGGCGCTCGCCGGTGAACACCTCGCCGACCCAGTTCTCGCCCCGCAAGAAGCGCGCGATGCGCGGCACCAAGGCGCCGTCGGGTTCGGCGAAATAGAGCGTCGCGGCGGTGCCGTTCGGCGCGACGACGACATCGCCCGACCCCGGCGCCTGTTTCAGCCCGGCCGCGATCAGCAGCCCGTCGAGGTCGATCGCGTGCGCGACGGTCTCCATGCCGTGATCGGAGCCGGTGATGAACAGGATATCTTCGCCGCTCGGGTCGAGGCGGCGCACCGTTTCGAAGACGCGGCGCACGCAGGCATCGGCGCCGGCGATCGCAGCGCGGTGCTCGGGCGAGCCGAGCGGCGCGTGATGGCCGGTATAATCGGGCTCCGACAGCCACAGGATCGCCAGCGAGGGGGCGCGCTCTTCGAGGATCTCGGCACAGAACCGCTCGGTCATCGCGCGATCGCCGTCCAGCCCCTTCTTCAAGGCGGCGCTGGAAGGATCGTCGACCGGGCGGCGCCCCGGGCCGTAGCTGCCGGCCGCGTGATAGACAAAGCCGTGCCCGTCGGGGTCCTGGAAATAGGCCGCGCCGGGCGAGACATTGGCGCAGGAGATCGAGACTTCGCCGTGCCAGCGCAGCCGCTCGGCGAGCGTCGGGACGTGCAAGGTGCGGCCGGTCGCGCGGCGCAGCCGGTCGGGGAAATCGGGATGCCCGGCCGAGCGGCAAACCAGCCCCTCGCCCTCGTCCAACGCCATCGTGTTGCCGAGCAGGCCATGCCGCGCCGGCAGGCAGCCGGTCGCGATCGAGGCCGCACTCGCCCGCGTCGTCGACGGGAAGACGCTGCGATGCGTGGCAAACCACGCCGCGCGCTCGGCCAGCTCGACGAGAAACGGCGTGCCGGCCGGGGTTATCAGATCGGCACGCAGGCTGTCGCAGATCACGATAACGGCGCTAGACCCTCCGCGCATGGCTCGCCCCTATTCAGC
>DATLRS010000198.1:0-22227 GCA_035534535.1 Allostellaceae bacterium
GTCATCAAGTCGGAGCGCGCGCCGTGGGTGATCCAGGTCTTGGCGCCGAAGATGCGGTACTGGTCGCCGTCGCGCACCGCGCGGGTCTGCAGGCTGGCGAGGTCCGAGCCGGTGTTGGGCTCGGTAAAGACGGCGGTCGGCAACACCGCGCCGGAAGCGATGCCGGGCAGCCAGCGGGTCTGCTGCGCTTCTGTGCCGCCGAGCCGAATCAGCTCGCCGGCGATCTCCGAACGGGTCCCGAGCGAGCCGACCCCGATATAGGCGCGCGACAATTCTTCCGAGACGACGCACATCGCCATCTTGCCGAGGCCGAGGCCGCCATGCTCCTCGGGCAGCGTCATCCCGAAGACGCCGATCGCGGCCAGTTCGTCGATGACCTCGAGCGGGATCAGCTGGTCGCGGCGATGCCAGTCCTGGGCATGCGGCATCACCGCACGCTCGGCGAAGCGGCGCACCTGATCGCGCATCATCTCGAGGGTCAGGTCGCCGAGCCCGCTGCGGCCGAATGCCGCCCCGCTGTCGGCGAGCAGCGTCGCGAGCCGGCCGCGCGCCTCGCCGAGGCCGCGCACCAGGCGCCCGGCATCGCCGCTGCGCAGCGGCGCCAGCTCGTCGTCGGCGATGCCGAGATCCTGCGGCCGTGCGATCTCGCCTTGCGCCATCGCGATGCCGCCGGCGAACTGCGCCAGATATTCACCGTACGCGACCTGCACGATCAGCGCTTCGGCCTCGCCGAGTTCCTCGGTCGCGGCGAGCCGCAAGGCCCACTCGCGGATCTGGCGCAGCGCCTCGACATAGGTCGCCATCCAGGCAAAACCGTGGGCGGCGAGCTGTTCGCGGTCGAGCAGCGCGGCATCGACCGCCCCGTGCGGCGCGACGCGCTCACGGAGCCGGGCTAGCGCCGTCCGCAACATCGCCTCGACCGCGGTGAGCGCGCGCCCGCTCGCGGCAAGCAGCGGGCGTCCCTCGACGGTCGCGGTCTGTACCATCACAGCTTCGCCACAACCGGCCTATCTTGTGTCGGAGGTTTCGTAATTGTTGGGAAGCGTCGAACGCGCGTTGGGGTCACGCGTCCGCTCGGTCGCGGACTGCGTCATCGTCACGGCCGAGATGTCGTCGTTGATCGCGTTGAGGTTCTGGATGTCGCTCGCGCGATCCGGCCCGCCAACGGCGCAACCGCACACCCCCAACGCCAGAGTGAGAGCCAGCCCAATGCGGAGCAATGTCATCGGTTTTCTCCGGCCAGACCGAGATCACATAGGCCACCGGGAGTAGAATGACAACCGGCAGCGCGACACCCCGGGGACGCGCCGCACACCGAGCAGGCGGGTCGACGATTTGCGAGGGGCTCAGTCCTGCGAACGGGGCGGCGGCGGTTTCGATCCGGCATGGCGCTTCTTGATGCCCCGCCGCGCGCCTATAATAGGCGATGGCCCGGCTCAGCGTGAACCTCAACAAGATCGCCCTCCTGCGCAACTCGCGTCATACCGGCGTGCCCGACATGCTGCGCTTCGCCCGCCTCGCGCATGAGGCCGGGGCGGACGGGCTGACCGTGCATCCGCGGCCCGACGAGCGTCACATCCGGCGCGCCGACGTGCCGGCCCTCGCCACCCTGATGCGGCCGTGGCGGCCGGGGTGCGAGCTCAACATCGAGGGCTATCCGGACGAGCGGTTGCTGGCCATCGTGCGCGAGGTCCGCCCCGAACAATGCACGCTCGTTCCCGACCCGCCCGGCGCCTTCACCTCGGAAGAAGGCTGGCGGCTTGACGGCCAGGACATGCCGGTCGTCAAGCCGGCGGTCGTCGCGCTGCACGGGCTCGGCTGTCGGGTCATCCTGTTTGTCGATCCCGACCCCGCAATCGTCGAACGGGTGCCCGATAGCGGCGCCGACGGCATCGAGATCTATACCGGGACCTACGCCGCGGCGTTTCGCGCCGGCAACGCGGCGGCGGCGTTGCAGGCCTGCGCCGCGACCGCCGCCCGCGCCGCCGCGCTTGGGCTCGTGGTCAATGCCGGGCACGACCTCAACCTCGACAATCTGCCGGGCCTCGTCGCCGCCTTGCCGAACCTTGCCGAAGCCTCGATCGGCCACGAGCTGACGGCTGACGCGCTGGTCATCGGCTTCGCCGCCGCGGTGCGCGCCTACCGGGCGGCGCTGGCCCCCGGCTGACCTAGCGCGAACGGGTCGGGCTGAGGCGGCGCGGCAGGCCGAGCGCCAGCAGCAGCGTCGCCGCCGCGACCGCCACGACGGCGATATAGGCGTCGTGCACCGACAGCGCGAACGCGTCGCTGAGGCGCGCGATCTCGCCGGCCGCGAGATGATGGCGCAAGCCGGGCAGCAGCAGCTGGTTGACGGCGTCGCCGGCGCCGGGGAGGCGGTGGTTGACGCCCCAATTGAGGATGGCGCCCAGCAGTGCGGCACCGACCGCCTGCCCGATCATCCGCATGAACATCTGCGATCCGGTGCCGATGCCGCGCTCGCTCCACCCGACATTCGCCTGGATCGCGACCAGAAACGTCGTGTTGCAGAAGCCCATGCCGATCCCGATCAGGAAGGCGCCCGCGGCGGCGCGCAGCGGCACGCTCGCCGGGTCAAGCGTCAACAGGACGAGGCTGCCGGCGACCAGCGCGGCGCCGCCGATCGCCGCGGTCAGCCGGTACGAGGTGCGGATCATCAGCCGGCCGGCGGTGATCGAGGCGAACATCCAGCTGATCGAGGTCGCGCCGACGACAAATCCGGCGACGCCGGGACTGCGCCCCATCACCCCCTGGACATAGGCGGGCAGGACCGCAGTCACCGAAATCATCGTCACCGAAGCGCCGAACCCGGCGAGATTGCAGGTCAGGACGATCCGCCGCCGCCACAACGCCAGCGGCAGGATCGGCTCGGGGGTGCGCATTTCCTGCCACAACAGAAGCGCGAGGGCGACGACCCCCAACCCGACGAGCGCCGCGATCGCGTCGCCGGCGAGACTGACCGATTGCACCAAGGCCAGCATCAGCGCGCCGACCCCGATGACCAGCAGGACGGCGCCGAGATAGTCGATGCGGTGCGGCCGGCGCTCGACCCGCTCGTCGAGAAACATCCAGAACATCGCGACGCTGGCGAAACCGATCGGCAGGTTGACCCAGAACACCACCGACCAGTGGACGTGCAGCACCAGATAGGCTCCGAGCCCCGGGCCGAGGATCGCCGCCACGCCGAACACGCTGGAGATCCAGCCCTGCACGCGAGCCCGCTCGGCCGGCGTGTAGATGTCGCCGACCACCGTGCTGGCGATCGGCTGGATCGCGCCGGCTCCCAGCCCCTGCAACCCGCGGAACAGCACCAGCGCGCTCATCGTCGGCGCAAAGCCGCACAGCGTCGTGCCAATGAGGAAGATGCCGGTGCCGGTGAAAAAGACCGGCTTGCGGCCGTAGATGTCGGCGAGCCGGCCATAGAGCGGGATGCTGACGGCCATCGCCAGGAGGTAGGCGGCAAACACCCAGCTGAACAGGCGGAAGCCGCCGAGATCGGCGACGATCGTCGGCATCGCGGTGGCGACGATCGTGCTTTCGACGGCCGGCATGAACGTCGCCATCAGCGCCGCCATCAGCACCAGGCCCCGGCGCGGCACGATCGCGGCCGGGCGCGCCTCCTCGACCACTGCCCGATCCACCAACGCCGCTCCGATCTTGCCGAACGATTCCAGGATTAGGCGCAGCCGCTCAGAATTCGAACGCCTCGACGATCATCGGCTCGTTCTTTGCCGCGGCGAGCCATTCCTGCATCGCCGGCAACGCCAGGATCGCCGCGCAATAGGCCTCGGCCTCGCGCTCCAGGTCGGTCCGGTAGGTGCGGAAGCGCGTCACCACCGGGGCAAACATCGCGTCGGCGATGGTGAATTGGCCAAACAAAAACGGGCCCTTGCCATCGCCGAAGCGGCTGCGGCAGTCGCGCCAGATCGCCATCACGCGGTTGATGTCGGCCTGCGCCTCGGGGGTGAGGTCGCGGCCGGGGAAGCTGGAGCGGATGTTCATCGGCAGCTGCGCGCGCAACGCGCCAAACCCGGAATGCATCTCGGCGCTGACCGCGCGCGCCGCCGCCCGCGCCGTCGAATCCTGCGGCCACAGCGCGAAATTGGGGAACGATTCGGCGAGGTATTCGCAGATCGCCAGGCTGTCCCACACCGTGATCGAACCGTGCTGCAACGCCGGCACGCGCCCCGAGGGCGAGTATTTCAGGATCGTTTCCCGGCTGCCGGGCTGATAGAGCGGGATCACCACCTCGTCGAACGTGATCGTGGTGCGTTTCAGGACGAGCCACGGGCGCAGCGACCAGGAGGAATAATTCTTGTTGCCGAGATAGATCGTCATGTCGGCCATCGGCGGCTCCGCGATCGGGTGTTACAGCATGCCGAGCGGCGTGCCGCCCTCGGGCGGCGGGAAGGCGCGGTCGAGCGCGGCGAGATCGTCGGCGGTGAGCCGCAACTCCGCGGCGCCGCGGTTGTCGCGCACATGCTGCTGCGTCGTCGCCTTGGGAATGACCATCATGCCGTCCTGCCGCAACAGCCAGGCAAGCGCGACCTGCGCCGCGGTCGCGCCGTGCCGCGCGGCGACCTCCTGCAATGCCCGGTTGCCGAGGATACGGCCCTGTTCGAGCGGGGTATAGGCCATGATCGCGATGCCCCGCTCGCGGCACCACGGGATCAGCTCCCATTCCGGGCCGCGGCGGCCGAGATTGTAGAGGATCTGGTCGGCCGCCACGGTCTGGCCGCCCGTGGAGCCACCGGCCAACCCGACCCATTCGCGCATCTCATCGATGTTGAAATTACTGACCCCGTGATGGCGGATCTTGCCGTCGCGCTGCAGCCGGGCGAAGCCCGCCAGCGTCTCGGCGAGCGGCACCGAGCCGCGCCAATGCAACAGGTAGAGATCGATCCGGTCGGTCTTGAGCCGCTGCAAGCTGCGCTCGCAAGCCTCGATCACGCCCTTTTGCGAGGCGTTGGAGGGCAGCACCTTGCTGACGATGAAGAGGCGTTCGCGCACCCCCGCGCCGGCCCGCGCGACGATCTCCTCAGCGGTGCCGCTGCCGTACATTTCGGCAGTGTCGATCAGCGTCAGGCCGAGTTCGATGCCAAGCTTCAAGGCGGCCTCTTCGGCGGCGGCGCGGCGCCGATCCTCGCCCATATGCCAGGTGCCCTGACCAAAGGCCAGCACCGACTCGCCATTGGGGAGGGTCACGCGGGGCAGGGGGTCGGTCATCGCGGTTCTCCGGTTGTGGCGCCGTCGCGGCGCAGGAAAACGAGCCGCGCCGCGCCGTAGAGGCGCTGGTCGATCACGCGAAAGCCGGCGACCGGCGGCACTGCCTCGCGCGCCGCGACCTCGATGACGACGAGCGCCTCGGGGATCAGCCACCCGGCGGCGGCAAGCCCGGCCACCGCCGGCGCGGTCAGCCCACTGTGATAAGGCGGGTCGAGAAAGGCCAGCGCGGCGGCAACCCGGGCGCGCGGCGGCCGGGTTGCATCGGCGGTCACGACCTGCGTGCGGTCCTCCTCGTCGAGCGCGGCGATGTTGCGGCGCAGCGCGGCGAGCGCCTCGCGGTTGTTTTCGATGAAGAGAGCGTCGGAGGCGCCGCGCGACAAGGCTTCGAGACCGAAGGCGCCGGTGCCGGCGAAGGCGTCGAGCACCGGCCGGTCGGCGAACGGCAGGCCGGCAGCGGCAAAGTCTCCGTGCGACAGAATGTTGAACAGCGCCTCGCGCGCCCGGTCGCTGGTCGGCCGCACCGCGTCGCCCGAGGGCGCGACGAGCCGCCGCCCGCGATGGCTACCGCCGACGATGCGCATGGCTCGCCGCCGCCGCCGCTACGCCCGTGCCGAGCTGTTCGGCGAGCACCTTGCGCGGCACCTCCTCGATGGCGCCCCGCGCCAGATGGCCGAGCTGGAACGGGCCGTAGGCGAGCCGGATCAGCCGGGTCACCGGATAGCCGAGATGCTCGAGGACGCGCCGCACCTCGCGGTTCTTGCCCTCGCGCAGCGACAGGGTGACCCAGGCATTCGATCCCTGCTGGCGATCGAGCGTGGCGCTGATCGGGCCATAGGCGATGCCGTCGATCGTGATGCCGCGGGCAAGGCTGGCGAGGCGTGCCGGATCGACCAGACCGTGCACCCGCACCCGGTAGCGCCGCACCCAGCCGGTCGCCGGCAATTCGAGGCGGCGCGCCAGCCCCCCGTCATTGGTCAACAGCAGCAGCCCCTCGGAATTAAGGTCGAGCCGGCCGATCGATACCAGACGCGGCAGCTCCGCCGGCAGCGCGGCAAAGACGGTCGGGCGGCCCTTCTCGTCGCGATGGGTGGTGACGAGCCCGGCCGGCTTGTGGTGGCGCCACAGCCGGGCGCGCTCCGGCTCGGGCAGCGGCTTGCCGTCGACCCGGATCGCGCTGCCCGCGGTCACCGTGACGGCCGGGCTCGTCAAGATGGCGCCGTCGACCGCGACTCGCCCCTCGGCGATCCAGCGCTCGGCATCGCGGCGCGAGCACAGCCCGGCGCGCGCCAGCACCTTGGCAATCCGCTCCGGGGCAATCCGCTCGGGGGCAATCCGCTGCGGATCTTCGGGGGTTACGGGGGGCGCGTTGCGGTTCATGCGCCGGCGGCCATGACAAAGGCGCGGAAGATGCCGCGATCGCCGTCGCTCAGCAGAAATTCCGGATGCCATTGCACCCCGAGGCAGAAGCGATGCCGCGGATCCTCGATGCCTTCGATGATGCCGTCCTCGGCGACGGCGTCGATGACGACACCCGGCCCGGCGGCGTCGACCGCCTGGTGATGCGCGCTGTTGACCGCGAGCCTGATGGCGCCGGTCACGCGATGCAGCAGCGTGCCGGCGAGGATCTGGACATCGTGGCCGGGCTCGTCGCGCGGGTTCGGCTGGCGATGCGCCAGACAATTCGGCACCGCGTCCGGGATGTGCTGGATCAGGCTGCCGCCGAGTGCGACGTTGAGCAGTTGCTGGCCGCCGCAGATGCCGAGCACCGGCCGGGCGCGCGCCAGCGCCGCCCTTGTGATGGCCAGTTCGAAGGCGGTGCGGCGGTCCTTGGTCCGGACCGTCGGATGGCGCTCCGCCGCGCCAAACAATGCCGGATCGACATCGAACCCGCCGCCGGTCACGATCAGCCCGTCGATGCGGTCGAGATACTGCTCGGCATAATCGGGGTCGTGCGGCAACAGGATCGGCACCCCGCCGGCGAGGCGTACCGCGCTGCAATAATTCTCGCGGATCGCATACCACGGGAATTTGGCGTAGCCGCCGGGCTTCTCGCCGGGCATTTCATGGTCGAGGGTGAGGCCGATCGTCGGTTGTGGCATGGTGGCGATCCCGTGGGGCGCGGATTCAGGAGAGGCATGCGCAGGGACGAGATAGGTCGCGCCGGCGATCTCGGCAATCACCGGCGCATTCACCGGCGCAATCGCCGGCGATGAATCAGCTGCCGACGGCAGCGCTGATGGCGCGCGCCCTTGACGCCGCGGCGGCGGCCGGGGCGGCGGGCGACGTACCGGTTGGCGCGGTATTGGTCAATGATGCCGGCGAGGTTGTTGCCGTCGCCGGCAACCGCGTCGAGCGCGACCATGACCCGACCGCGCATGCCGAGATGCTGGTGTTGCGCGCTGCCGCCGCCCGGCTCGATGCGGCGCGGCTGGCCGGCTGCGATCTCTATGCGACGCTGGAGCCGTGCCCGATGTGCGCCGCGGCGATCGGTCTGGCGCGCATCCGCCGGCTCTACTTTGGCGCCTACGACCCGAAAGGCGGCGGTGTCGAGCACGGCCCGCGCATCTTCGAGCAGCCGACCTGCCACCATCGGCCGGAGATCTATGGCGGCATCGCCGAGCGCGCCGCCGGCGACTTGCTGCGCCGGTTCTTCCGGGCGCGGCGGTGACGGCGGGGCAGGGCGCAGAAACCGCTTGTCAGGGCGGACCGGCCGGGCGAATCATCGGCCACGCATCAAGGAGAAAAGCAGGATGGCCTATCAGAGCATCAGCGCCGGCCGGATCAGCGGGGCGCTCGGCGCCATCGTCGACGGCGTCGATCTGTCGCGCGATCTCGACAACGCGACCGCGTCCGACCTGCATCAGGCGTTGCTCGATCACTGCGTCATCTTTTTTCGCGACCAGCATCTGACGCCGGAGCAGCACCTCGCGCTCGGCCGGCGCTTTGGCAGCCTCAATGTGCATGAGTTTGTCGAGGCGATGCCGGGCCATCCCGAGATCCTCGTCGTCGCCAAGAACGAGGCCGATACCAAGAATTTCGGCGGCGGCTGGCATTCCGACGTGACCTATCTCGACGAGCCGGCCTTGGGCTCGATCCTCTACGCGCTGGATGTACCGGATTATGGCGGCGACACGATGTTCGCCAACCAGTATCTCGCCTACGAGGCGCTGTCGCCGGGCATGCAGCGGATGCTCGACGGGCTGACCGCGATCCACAGCGCCCGGCACGTCTACGGCACCGACGCCGACAATGATTACGCCCGCCGGCAGGGCCTCTCGGCGATGAAGATCACCCGCAACGAGGCGGCGCACCGCGAGACCGAGCACCCGGTCGTCCGCACCCATCCCGAGACCGGCCGCAAATCGCTCTACGTCAACCGCAACTTCACGGTGCGCTTCAAGGACATGACGGTCGAGGAAAGCCGGCCGCTACTGAACTACCTCTACGAGCACGCGGTGCGCCCGGAATTCACCTGCCGCTTCCGCTGGGAGCGGGGGTCGATCGCGTTCTGGGACAATCGCTGCGTGCAGCATTACGCGCTCAACGATTACAACGGCCAGCGCCGCGTCATGCACCGCGTCACGATCGACGGCGACCGGCCGTTCTGAGGCGCGCGACGGCAGCTGATTGGAACCGGATTTCGCCTGTTGCGTGGCGTACACCGCAATTCCGCCGTCCCGATTCTGACGATCGACGCCTGCGCGGCTTCGCCAAACTCGTATTGAGCAGGTAACGGCCGTCGCCGGCGATCGAGCGGGAAGGGCAGACCTACGAGGGGGTCGAAACCTTCCAGCAGTAACGCAAGGCGCAATTTCGCAGCAGCTGAGGTCGCCGTTGCGGCGCCGCGGCCCTCGTCCTACGGTGGCGCGGCATAACCCAGCGACCGGAGCGACCGGTGCCACTGCCCCCGCCTGTGCTCGATCATGTCGTCATCGATGTCCGCGAGCGGATGGACGAGGCGGCGCGCGCCTTTGCCGCGCTCGGCTTCCAGCTGACGCCGCGCGGCCAGCACACGCTCGGCTCGATGAACCATCTGGCGATGTTCGCGACCGACTACCTCGAACTGCTCGGCTTCGGTGCCGGCGCCGCGGGCCGCCCGGAACTGGCGCCGTTTCCCGTCGGGCTCAACGGGCTGGTGTTCAAGACGGCGGACGCCGATGCGGCGCACGCCCGCGCGCAGGCCGCCGGGCTGCCGATCCTGCCGGTACAATCGTTCTCGCGGCCGGTGGAGATCGACGGCGTGCGGCGGGATGCGCGCTTTCGCACGACCCGGCTCGACCCGATGAAAATTGCGATGGGCCGGGTCTATTTCTGCGAGCACTCGACCCCGGAGCTGGTATGGCGAGCGCAATGGCAGTCGCATCCGAATGGCGCCCGCGCGATCGCCCGGGTGGTCGTCGCAACGCCCGACGCGCGACGAACCGCCGGCCTCTTCACGGCACTGTTCGGCGCCGATGCGGTGGCGGAGCGCGACGGGAGCTGCATCATCGACGCGGGCGCGGCGCGGGTCGAGCTGGTGACGCCTGCAGCCGTCGAGGCAGAGTTCGGCCTCGCGGCAGCCGATCCGGCCGGGCGCGGCGAATACCTGGCGGCGCTCGAATTCCGGGTGGCCTCGCCCGGCGACGCCGCCGAGCGGCTGCGTGCCGTGCCGGGGGTGCGGATCGCGCCGCGTCGCGTTGTGGTGCCGGCCGCCGCTGCCTGCAACACAACGCTCGCCTTTGCGGCGTGACCGGGTTCGGTATCGGCGCCGATTTGTCACAGCGACGGTAGAGCGCAGCGGCCGCACGGTCGGCATCGGCGACATTGGCAGTTGCGAATGAGGCCGGCCGCGAATGAGGCCGGCGAGCTCTTGACCACTGGTGACCGCTGGGTGGCATGGCGCGCTCGCGGCGCGAGGGGCACCGGCTGCTTGAAACCCGCGAAATACCTTGAAGACGCCGAGGATTTGCGATTGATAGGCATAATCTGGCCCGAGCGATGAGCCCGGTGCGCCGATCGGCCCGTCCGACCACGGCGATGATCCACAAAACACGGGGAAGAGGGAGTGAAACGATGACGTTTTTGAAGCCGTCACCGATTGGGCGGCGGACCCTGTTGCGGGCCGCCGCGGCCGCTGGCGTTGCGCAGGTCGCGGCGCCGTTTGTCATTTCCGCCCGCGCCGCCGAGACGATCAAGATCGGCCTCGACGATCCGCTGACCGGGACCTATGCCGAACTGGGCAAGAACGAGCAGATCGGCTGCAGCCTCGCGGTCGATCAGATCAACGCGAAAGGCGGCATTCTCGGCCGCAAGCTCGAGCTGTTGGTCGAGGATTCGACAAGCGCCAACACCGGGACGGCGGTGCAGAAGGCGCACAAGCTGATCGATCGCGACAAGGTCAATTTCTTCCTCGGCAACGTCAATTCGGCGATGGCGATCGCGCTCGGCGAAGTGACAAACCAGGCCGGCATTCTGCACATCGTCACCGGCGGCCACACCGATTCGGTGACCGGCAGCGATTGCCACTGGAATGTCTTCCGCGTGTGCAACACGACTCGCATGGAGACCAACGCGGTCTCGGCGACGCTGTTCAAGAAATACGGCAAGAAATGGTATTTCCTGACCCCCGACTACGCCTTCGGCCACACCCTGCAGCAGGGTTTCGAGGCGAGCCTTAAGAAATTCGGCGGCACCGAGGTCGGCGCCTCGCTGACGCCGCTCGGCACGACCGACTATTCGTCCTTCCTGATCAAGGCGCAGGCCGCCAACCCCGACGTGATCATCTTCCTGCAGGCCGGCCAGGACGCGGTCAACGCGCTGAAGCAGGCGGTGCAGTTCGGGCTCAACAAGAAATTCCACATCGCCGGCGCGCAGCAGGAGCTCGAGGTGCTCGACGGCCTGCCGCCCGAGGCGCGCATCGGCACCTGGGTCTTCGAGTGGTATTGGAAGCAGCCGAATGTGCCGCACGTGACCGAATTTGTCGCCGAGATCCGCAAGCGCAACGGCGGCAAGGTGCCGACGGCGCGCCATTGGTTCGGCTATGTCTCGGTGTGGAGCTGCGCGCTTGCGGCGCAGGGGACAAAGTCGCTCGACGCGGGGAAGATGGCCAAGTTCCTGCAGAACTTCAAACTGCCGCCCGAGGTCGCATTGATGCCCAACAACCCATTCTACCGCGAGGGCGACAACCAGCTGATGCCGACGCTCTATGTCGGCCATGCGCAGGAAACGGGCAAGGACGATCCCGAAGACTTGTTCGTCGTCGACGAGGAGGTCAAAGGCATCGCCGCCGCGCTGCCTGTTGCCGAGACCGGCTGCAAGATGAAGTGGCCGGCCTGAGCCACGGCGGGAGCCGGGCGCGACGCGCGAGCGGCGTCCGTCTCCCGCGTCCCGGATCGATGCGCCCCGTCCGATGACCCAGCTCATTCTGTACAATGTGTTCAACGGCCTGATCATCGGCGCGTTTTATGCGTTGATGGCGCTCGGGCTGTCGCTGATCCTCAACCTGTCGGGGGTCATCAATTTTGCCCATGGTGGGTTTCTCGCGGTCGGCGCCTATCTCGCCTACACGCTGATGCCGTATATCGGGTTCTGGGGCGCCCTGGTGGTGTCGCCGTTTCTGACCGCGCTGCTTGGCCTGGCGATCGAGCGGGTGTTGATTCGCCCGCTTTACGGCCGCGATCCGCTCTACAGCCTGTTGTTGACCTTCGGGCTCGCGTTCATGCTCGAGGATGGCACGCGCTTCATCTGGGGACCGGCAACCCTGCCGTTCGCGATTCCCGACTGGCTGGCGCAGCCGCTGAGCGGCCAGTTCTTCTTTCTCACCGGCTACCGCCTGTTCATGGTGCTTTTGGTGACGGGCACGGTCGCCGCGCTGTTCCTGATCCTCAACCACACGCGGCTCGGCATCCGCATCCGGGCCGGCACGCTCGATCTCGAGACCGTCTCGGTGCTGGGCGTCAATGTGCGGCTGCTGCGCAGCCTGAATTTCGGCCTCGGCATCTTCCTTGCCGGCCTCGCCGGCGTGCTGGCCGCCGGCATGCTCGGATTGCAGCCGACGATCGGCAGCGATCTGATCATGCCGAGCTTTGTCGCGATCATCATCGGCGGGCTGGGCAGCCTGCCCGGGACGCTGCTCGGCGGATTGCTGATCGGCGTCGCTTCGGGGCTGACGACGGTGTTTTTCCCGTCGGCGAGCGAGGCGGTCATCTATGTGCTGATGGGCCTCGTCCTCCTGGTGCGGCCGCGCGGCCTGCTCGGCGAAGAGGGCCGGTTCTGATGGAGCGCATCGGCCGGCGCGCGGCCGACGCAATCGTCTGGATCCTGTTGCTGACCATGCCGCTCTGGCTCAACGCGGTCGGCGGCTATACGCAGCTCGGCACCCGCGTCGTAATCCTGGCGCTGGCGGCGATGTCGCTCAATTTCCTGCTCGGCTATACCGGCGTCCTGTCGTTCGGGCATGCCGCCTATTTCGGCCTCGGCGTCTACGGCACCGGCCTCACGATCAAGTACCTGGTGGCCAGCACGCTGGCCGGCATGCTGGTCGGCGTCCTCGCCGCGGTGGCGGCGGCGGCGGTGATCGGGGCGCTGATTGTGCGCCTGCGCGGCATCTATTTCGCGATGGTGACGATCGCCTTCGGCCAGGTCTTTTATTTTATCGCCTACCGCTGGAATACCGTGACCGGCGGCGATGACGGGCTGTCCGGCTGGCGGCGCCTGCCGATCGATCTTGGCGTCGGCACGCTCGACATCGTCCACGACGACAAGGCGTTCTATTACCTGGTGCTGGCGTGCTTTGCCCTCGCCGTCGGCATCATGGCGGTGCTGTTGCGCTCGCCGTTCGGCCGCACCCTCCTGGCGATCCGCGAGAACGAGCGCCGGGCGCGCTTTCTCGGCATCCCGGTCGATCGCCATATCTGGCTTTCGTGGGTGATCTCCTGCACCTTCGTCAGCCTCGCCGGCACGCTCTACGCGCTGCTCAACAATTTCGCCGACCCGCACGATCTGCGCTGGGACCAGTCGGGTGATTTCGTGATCATGGCGGTATTGGGCGGCATGCGCAGCTTCTGGGGGCCGCTGATCGGCGCCGCGATCTTTGTCGTGCTGCAGGATTACGTGTCGAGCCAGACGCAGAACTGGATGTCGTTCATCGGCCTGTTTTTCGTGCTCGTCGTGCTGTTCTTTCCGCGCGGCGTGCTCGGCATGTTCAGGCGGCGCAGCGCGCCATGACGCTGCTGCAGGTCGAGAACGTCTCGAAGCGGTTCGGCGATCTGGTTGCCGTCGACAATGTGTCGATGGCCGTCGAAGCGGGCGAGTTGCGCGCCGTGATCGGCCCCAACGGCGCCGGCAAGACCACGTTCTTCAACATGATAAGCGGCTTTTTGACACCGTCTGCGGGCCGCATCCGGTTCGACGACGAGGACATTACGCGGCTGCTGCCGGCGCGTCGGGTGTGGCGCGGCATCGCCCGCACCTTCCAGATCACCGAGGTGTTCCCCGAGTTGACGACCCGCGAGAACCTGCGCATCGCGGTCGAATCGGCGGCCGGCTACCGGCTGCGGCCATGGCTGTCGCGCGCGGCCGACGGCGAGGTGCGCGCCCGGGTCAGCGAGCTGCTCGAGATGAGCGGATTGAGCGATCGGGCCGACCGCCTGGTCGGGGAGCTCGCGCACGGCGATCAGCGCGCCGCCGAAATCATGATGGCACTGGCGCTGAAGCCGCGCCTCCTGCTGCTCGACGAGCCGACCGCGGGGATGGGCGAACAGGAGACCTATGACATCACGCGCCTCATCCACCGGCTGCACCGCGAGCACAACCTGACGACGGTGCTGATCGAGCACGACATGCGCGTCGTCTTTCACCTCGCGGACCGCATCATGGTGCTGGCCGAAGGGGTGATGCTCGCCGAGGGCACGGCCGACCAGATCGCCCACAACGAGGCGGTGCAGACCGCCTATCTCGGATCGGCGGCATGACCGAGCTCGCGCTTCATGTCGAGGGAATCCACACCTTCTACGGCAAAAGCCACATCCTGTACGGGGTCGATGTCGAGGTGCGCGAGGGCGAGATCGTCACCCTGCTCGGCCGCAACGGCGCCGGCAAGACCACGACCCTGCGCAGCGTCGTCGCGCTGACCCCGGCGCGCGAGGGGGCGGTGCGCATTTTCGGCCGTGCGACGACCGACTGGGCACCCTATCGCATCGCCGCTCTCGGGGTCGGCTATGTGCCGGAAGGGCGGCGCATCTTTGCCAACCTGACGGTTGACGAAAACCTCAGGGTGCCGCTCGAACGGCCGGGGCCGTGGACGATTGCCCGGGTCTACGAGCTGTTTCCGCGCCTGGCACAGCGCAAATCCAACAAGGGGCGCCAGCTGTCGGGCGGCGAGCAGGAAATGCTGGCGATTGCCCGCGCGCTGCTGCTCAATCCCAAGCTCTTGCTGCTCGACGAGCCGTCGCAGGGGCTGGCGCCGCTGATCGTGCAGGAGGTGTTCAACGTCGTCGTCGCGGCGCGCGCGGAGGGGATTTCGGTGCTGCTTGTCGAGCAGAACGTGCGCGCTGCGGTGGCCATCGCCGACCGCGCCTATGTGCTCGACGACGGGCGGGTGGCGTTCAGCGGCAGTGCCGCCGAATTCGGCCGCGATGAGGCGCGGGTGCGCGCGCTGGCCGGCGCCAGCGCCGAGGAATGGACCGCCCCGCCGCATTGACCGCCGCATTGACCGCGCATTGACTGGCGCGATGACCGCCGCCGCTATGCCGCAGTGCATCGCGGCGGCCTCGGCGATAACCTGCCGGCCCGGCCGATGAGAGCACGATGAGCGCACCCGGCGAGACGCGGCTTCGGCGGCGGAAATGGATCACGGTGGCGGCGCTCGGCGGCATCCTCGCCGTCATGCTGACGCTGGTGTCGTATTCGGTGCCGCTCTACCGCCTGTTCTGTGCGGCGACCGGGTTCGGCGGCGCGACGCAACGCGCGATCGCGGCACCGGAGGCGGCTTCCGACCGCGTCGTGACGGTCCGCTTTGCCACCGACGTGGCGCCCGGGCTGCCGTGGCGTTTCGTGCCCGAGCAGGCGGAAGTCAAGGTTCGTCTCGGCGAGGAGAAACTGGTCTTCTTCTCGGCCAGAAACCTCAGCGACAAGCCGCTGATCGGGCATGCGACATTCAACGTGACGCCGACCAAGGCCGGCATCTACTTCAACAAGATCCAGTGTTTCTGCTTCAGCGACGAGCGGCTCGGCGCCGGGGACCGGGCCGACATGCCGGTCGATTTCTATGTCGATCCGAAGCTCGGCAGCGACCCCGAAACACGCGAGGTCGACACGATCACGCTGTCCTATACGTTCTTCCGCTCGGCCGACCCGGAAGGCGTCAAGGACCTGTCGCGCTTTGTCGCCTCCGCCAAGCCCGACCCGCAACGCGGCGCGAATCTGTTTGCCCAGCGCTGCGCAGCGTGCCACGCGCTCGATCGCAACAAGATCGGTCCGATGCTGGGCGACATCGTCGGCCGCCGCGCCGGCACCGCTGCCGGATATGACTATTCGCCCGCGTTGCGCGCGGCGGCGATCCGCTGGTCGCCCGAGACGCTCAATCGTTGGCTGGCCGGGCCGCAGCAATTCCTCCCGGGGGCACGGATGCCGGTCAGCGAGCCCGATGCGACGATCCGCCGCGACATCATCGCTTATCTCGAGGCGCCCGACCCGCCGGCCCGCGCGGCCGCCATCCAACCGGCGTCCCGGTAGGCGCTGCGCTCACTCTGCCGTCGTCCCGGTCATGTCCGCGGGGCGCACCCAGGCGTCGAATTCCTGTTCGCTGACATGGCCGAGCTTGAGCGCCGCCGCGCGCAGGCTGATCCCGGCACGATGCGCGCTCAGCGCAATCTCGGCGCTCTTCTCGTAGCCGATATGCGGCGACAGTGCCGTCACCAGCATCAGCGACTGCTCCAGATGCTCGCGGATGCGCGGCTCGTTCGCTGCGATGCCGGCGACGCAGCGCACGGCGAACGAGCGGCAGCCCTCGGCCAACAGCGCGGCCGATTCGAGCAGATTGTGCAGCATGATCGGCTTGTAGGCGTTGAGCTGGAAATTGCCCTGGCTGCCGGCGAAGGCAATCGTGTGGTCGTTGCCGAACACCTGCGCCGCGACCATCGTCAGCGCCTCGCATTGGGTCGGGTTGACCTTGCCGGGCATGATCGAGGAGCCGGGCTCGTTTTCCGGCAGGACCAGTTCGCCGATCCCGGCGCGCGGCCCGCTCGCGTACCAGCGGATGTCGTTGGCGATCTTGATCAGCGCCCCGGCCAGCGTGCGCAAGGCGGCGCTGGCGGTGACGACCGCGTCATGCGCCGAGCCGAGCGCGAACAAATTGGCGGCCGGGCGGAACGGCCGGCCGGTTGCGGCGGCGATCAGTTCGATGGCAAGCGCGCCAAAGCGCGGCGGTGCGTTGATCCCGGTGCCGATAGCGGTGCCGCCGAGCGGCAATTCGTAAAGCCCGTCGAGCGCCTCCCGGATCGTCGCCGCGGCCTGGTCGAGCTGCGCTATCCAGCCGGAAAACAGCTGTCCCAGGGTCAAGGGCGTCGCGTCCATCAGGTGAGTCCGCCCGATGACGATGACCGTGTTGA
Organism: Allostellaceae bacterium; assembly: GCA_035534535.1. GTDB lineage: Bacteria > Pseudomonadota > Alphaproteobacteria > ATCC43930 > CGMCC-115725 > DATARH01. Next base: position 16,830 of record DATLRS010000198.1, read on the forward strand.
GCGCGGCGCCGCGCGCGGCCAGCGCGTCGCGCAATTCCTGCAGCGCCGGCAACAGCGTGCCCGCGATCGCCTCGACGGCGGCGATGTGCATGACCGCCGGAAACGCATCGTTCGAGGACTGGCTGCGGTTGACGTCGTCATTGGCATGGATCGCGACGCCCGCGATCAGCGCCGCGCGCCGCGCGATGACCTCGTTGGCGTTCATGTTCGATTGCGTGCCGGAGCCGGTCTGGAACACGACCAGCGGGAATTCGTCGTCATGGTTGCCGGCGATCACCTCCCCGGCCGCTGCCGCGATCGGCTGGGCCTTGGCGGCCGGCAATTCGCCGAGCGTCTCGTTGGCGCGCGCCGCCGCCTGCTTCAGGATGCCGAAGGCGCGGATCACCGGACTGCCCCACCGGAACCGCTCTTGCCCGATCGGGAAGTTTTCCAGCGAACGCTGGGTTTGCGCGCCCCACAGCCGGTCGGCCGGGACCTCGACCATGCCGAGACTGTCATGCTCACGCCGCATCCTGGCCATCGATTGTCCTCCTCACTGCTGACGATTGGTTACTGCGCCAGCACGGCAACACTCGCTTAACGATACTTTGCATGGAACTGCATCACGGTGCGCGTGTTTGCAGGCGCTGATCTTTTGGGGGAGCCGGCATTATCGGGAGCGGTGGAGTGGCGGCGATCCCGATGCAGCCCAGTCGCAATGCATCGCAGCGAGCGCTGGCCGACGTCATCTCTGACGGAGCCGATATCGGCGGGCTGATCCGTGCCCCCGACGGCCGCGCGCCGCGCATTCTGGTTGCCGAGGGCGATCCCGAGATGTGCGAGCGCCTGCGGCGCGTGCTCGCTTCGGCCGGGTGCCGCGTCGAGACGGCGGATGACGGCGGCGCCGCTTTTGCCGCCGCGATCCGCGATCCGCCCGATCTTGTGGTCGCCGACGCGGCGCTGCCGCGGCTGCACGGGTACGAACTGCTCCGCCAGCTGCGGGCCGACCCGGCGACCAACTGGTTGCCGGTCATCATGCTGTCGGCCGAGGCCGGCGAGGCGGTCAAGCGGCGGGCGCTGGCTGCCGGCGCCGACGACTTTCTGCGCCGGCCGTTCGGGGCACGCGATCTCCTGTCGCGGGTCGGGCTGCATCTTGCGATGGCGCGGGTCGGGCGCGAGGCGAGCGAGGCGGTGCGCGCCTCCGAGCGACGCCTCGCCGAGGTGCTCGGGACGATTGGCGAGGCGGTGTACGCGATGGACCGCGACGAGCGGGTCCTGTTTGCCAATCGCAAAGCGCTCGAACTATGGGGCAAGCCGGCCGAGGAGGTGACCGGTCGGCATCTCCGGGATGTCTTCCCCGGGGTCGAGAATGGCGAGCCCTACCGTGCCTATCGCCGGGTACTGGCGCGGGGTGAGCCGGTGCATCTCGAAACCCGGGCTCCCGCCTTGGGCGATCGCTGGATCGGACTGGACGTGCATCCGGCGCCGCACGGCGGCCTCGTCGTCGCCTTCCGCGACATCGACGTGCGCAAACGCGCCGAGGCACGCCTGCGCGACAGCGAGGAGCGCTTTCGCCTGATGCTCGAAGCGCTGCCCGACATCGCGTTCGTCGTCCTGCCGGACGGCACGGCGGAATACTACAATCAGCGCTTGCGGGACTATGCCGGCGCGGCGATCGGGCCGGAGCCGGCGGCGCGCTCGGCGCTGTACCCCGAGGAGGACCGCGAGCGGGTCGACAGCGTCAGCGCGCGCGCCTTTGCCGATGGCGCGGAATTCATCGTCGAGGCGCGGATGCGCCGGCACGACGGGGTCTATCGCTGGCATCGCATCCGCAACCGGCCGGTGCGGATCGACGGCGAGATCAGATTCTGGCTCGGCACCGCGGTCGATATCGACGACATGCGCGAGGCAACCGAGCTGCTCGAGCGGCATGTCGCCGAACGCACCGCCGAACTGCGCTCCGCCAATCGCCGGCTCGCCGCGCAGATCGACGAGCGCGAGAAGACCGAGGCGCAACTGCGCCGGGCGCAGCGCATCGAGGCGGTCGGGCAGCTGACCTCGGGGGTGGCGCATGATTTCAACAACCTGCTGACCGCGATCATCGGCAATCTCGAACTCCTGGAGGCGCGGCTTGCCGGCGGCCGCGACCGCGACGAGCGGGCTGCGCAACTGCTCGCCGCGGCGACCGCGGCGGCCGAGCGCGGCGCGCGGCTGACCGCTCAGCTGCTCGCCTTTTCGCGCCAGCAGCGGATGCGCCCCGAGCCCGTCGATCTCAACCAGATCGTTGCCGGCATGGGCGCGCTATTGCAGAGCACGATCGGCGCCACCGTGCAAATCGAAACGGCCTTGGCGGAGAGCCTGTGGCCGGCGCTCGCCGACCCTGGCCAGATCGAGCTGGTGCTGCTGAACCTGGCGATCAACGCGCGCGATGCGATGCCGGCCGGCGGTGCCATCACGATCGCGACCGGCAACGTCACGTTGGGCCGCCCGGAGCGTCCCGAGGAACCGGCGGCGGGCGAATATGCGATGGTGTCGGTCGCCGATACCGGCAGCGGCATCCCGCCCGACATTCTCGACCAGGTGTTCGACCCGTTTTTCACCACCAAGGAGGTCGGCAAGGGCTCCGGCCTCGGCCTGTCGCAGGTGCTCGGCGTCGCGCAGCAGCTTGGCGGCGGTGTGCGGATCGATGCGCGTTGCAGCCAGGGCACGGTCGTGCGCGTCTATCTGCCGCGTGCGCGGGTCGCTGAGATTGCCAGGTGGTGGCAGCGCCGCGGCAGCCCGGAGGCCGCGGCGGCCGGCGGTGTCGAGCACGGCGACGGCTTGATCCTCCTGGTCGACGACGACAGCGACGTCCGCGAGGTCGCCGCCGCCATGCTGGACGAGGCTGGCTATGAGGTCGTCGAAGCGGGCAGCGGCACCGCCGCGCTCGAATGCCTCGATCGCGAAGGCGCGCGCGTCGGATTGATGATCGCCGACATTGCAATGCCGGGCATGAGCGGCGTCGAACTGGCCCATACCGTGAAGTTGCGCCGGCCGGACCTGCCGATCCTGTTCATCACCGGCTTTGTCGGCACGGCCTTGCCGATCGAGGAAGCCGGCCCCGACCAGTTGCTGCGCAAGCCGTTCCGCGCCGCCGAACTGGCCGCCAAGGTGGCCACGCTGCTCGAAAGGGCGGCCGAGCGGGCCGATAGCATCGCGCGCTAACCGCCGTAAACGCCGACGAGCGCCCCTCTCAGGCGATCATCTGCGGCACGACGAGGAACAGGTCGGTATCCTCGGTCGTCTCGCCGGCGGCGGTGATCAGGGCATGCGCCTGACCGCGGTGGTGCGTCTGGTGGTTGAAGAAATGAGTGACGAGGAGGCGCTTCGGCGCGTGGATCTCGCGCCCGGCGGCGCCGCTGAACCACACCAGATCGGCATCGAGCCATGCCTCGTCGACCTTTGCAGCCCAGCGCGTGATGTCGGCGTCGGCCTGGTCGCGCGCCGCGCATAATTCGTCCCAATCCTCGATGAAATGGTCGCTCTGTTTGATCGGCGTCGCCGGCCGCTCCCAGCCGTCGAACCGGCTCATCCACTGGTGATCGCCCCACAGGATATGTACCAGCGTCCCGTGCAGCGAGCCCCAGAAGGCGCCGCGCGGCGTCCGCCGCTTGGCCTCGCCGAGGCGGTTTGCGGCAGCATAGAGGCGGCGGTTCATCTCGGCGTTGTAGGCCGCCATCGTGCGGACAAAGGGCGGGGTGATCATCATTGCCTCCGACGGTGCGTGCAGATTCCGTTTGCCGTAAGCCGGCGCGCGCAGCAACCTTGATTCGACATCAACCCGTTCTGCCAGCCATTTGGGGGTTCCATCATGCCCGACGGACAGCGCCCGCGGCCCACGCCGACGCCCGAGACGATGCATTTCTGGGAGGGCACGCGATCCGGCGAATTGCGCCTGCAACGCTGCAATTCCTGCCACAAAGCCTACTTTCCGCCGCGGCCGTTCTGCCCGCACTGCGCAGCGCGCGAGGTCAGCATCTTTCGCGCCAGCGGCAAGGGGCGGCTCTACAGCTACGTGATCCATCACCGGCCGGTGCCGGGCTTTACCCCGCCTTACGCGATCGCCGTCGTCGAATTGGACGAAGGGCCGCGCCTGATGACCAACATCGTCGAGTGCCCGCAAACCCCCGAGGCGCTGCAACTCGACATGCCGCTGGAGGTCGCGTTCGAGAAGATCGACGACGAAATCACCCTGCCCCTGTTCCGGCCCTCCAAAAGCTTGCTGGCGAAAGGCTGAACCGATGAAACAGAAAGCGATTGCCATCGTCGGCGCCGCCGAGACGACCGAGATGGGCCGCATCACCAACCTGTCGCAGATCGGCCTGCATGCCGATGCCGCCCTCAACGCGATGAAGGATTGCGGCATCGGCCCCAAGGACATCGACGGGATCGCGACCGCCGGCGAGACGCCGGTGACGATCGCGCATTACCTCGGCATCACCCCCAAATGGGTCGACGGCACGGCGGTCGGCGGCTGCTCGTTCATGATCCATGTGCGGCACGCCGCCGCCGCCCTCGAAAGCGGACTGTGCAAGACGATCCTGATCACGCACGGCGAAAGCGGCCGCTCCGGCATCGCGCGCTCGCGCCCTGCGGTATCGCCCGGCAGCCTCGCCGGCCAGTTCGAACTGCCCTACGGGCCGATGGGGCCGCCGACCCTCTTTACGATCCCGGTGTTGCGTTACATGAAGACCTACGGCATCACCGAGGAACAGCTCGCGACGGTCGCGGTGGTGCAGCGCGAATGGGCCGCGAAAAACCCGCGCGCCACGTTCCATGACCCGATCACGGTCGAGGACGTCTTGAGTTCGCGGATGATCGCCTATCCGTTCCGCCTGTTGATGTGCTGTCTGGTCACCGACGGCGGCGGCGCCCTCATTCTGACGACGGCCGATCGCGCCAAGGATTTCCCGACCAAGCCCGTCTACCTGCTCGGCACCGGCGAATCGGTCGAGACGCCGATGGTCAGCCAGATGGAGGATTTCACCTCCTCGCGTGCCTTCCGCGTTTCCGGCGCCAAGGCCTTCGAGGAGAGCGGCATCGCCCACAAGGATGTCGATCACCTGATGATCTACGACGCCTTCGCGCATCTGCCGATCTACGGGCTCGAAGACCTCGGCTTTTGCAAAAAGGGCGAGGCGGCCGCCTTCATCGGCGCTGGCAATACGAGACCGGGCGGCAAGCTGCCGCTTAACACCAATGGCGGCGGCCTTTCCTACATGCATTCCGGCATGTACGGCATGTATGCGCTGCAGGAGAGCGTGCGGCAGATGCGCGGCATCGCGCCCGCCCAGGTGGCGGGCGCCAAGATCTCCGTGTGCCACGGCGTCGGCGGCATGTTCGCCGCCTCCGGCACGATCATCATGACCAACGAAGGACC
>DATLRS010000199.1:0-13780 GCA_035534535.1 Allostellaceae bacterium
GTCTCGTTGGTCAGAAACGGAACATCGTCGAGGCCGGGGATCGGCGGCACGACCGGGCTCGATCCGGTGGCGATGACAAAGCGCCGCGGCCGGATGATGCAGTCGCCGGCCCGAACCGTGCGCCGATCGAGAAAGCGCGCCTCGGCGGCGATGACGCGCACGCCGAGCCCCGCAAAGCGCTCCGCCGAATCGGTCGGGGCGATCCGCTCGATGACCCGCGCGACGCTGTCGGCGACCGCCGCGAAGTCGATCTGCGGCGGCGGATAGACGATTCCGAGTTCGGCGCTGCGGCGCCAGGCGCTCGCGAGCCGTGATGCCGCGAGCAGCGATTTCGACGGCACGCAGCCGTAATTGAGGCAATCGCCGCCCATCCGGCCGCGCTCGACGAGGACGACGCCGGCGCCCATCTGCACGGCGCCCGCCGCGACCGCGAGCCCGCCCGAGCCGGCGCCGATGACGCAGAGATCGGGGGTGAGGGTTGTCGGTTCCGCCACGAAGCTCGTTGCTATTCGTCCTCGGTGTGGCGGAACGGCGAGTATTCGGCCAGGTGCTCGATCTTCTGCTCGACCATCTCGCGTTCGCGGGCCAGGAAAGCGGCGACGGCGCGGCGAAAGTTCGGGTCGGGGATCCAATGCGCGCTGTAGGTCGGCACCGGCAGATAGCCGCGCTGCAATTTGTGCGGCCCCTGCGCCCCGGCCTCGACGCGCTTCAGGCCGCGGGCGATGGCGAAATCGATCGCCTGGTAATAGCAGCATTCGAAATGCAGGAAGCGGTATTCGCGGTGCGCCCCCCAGTTGCGGCCGTAAATCGTGTCGCGGCCCAGCAGGTTGAAGGCGCCGGCGATGTAGTCCTGGCCGCGCCGCGCCAGGAACAGCACGACCTTGTCCGGCATCCGCTCGCCGATCATCGAGAAAAAGCGGCGCGTCAGATAGGCCGAGCCCCATTTGCGGTCGGTGGTACCGAGATAGAGGCGGTAGAACGCGTCCCAGGCCCGCTCGGTGAGATCCTTGCCGGTCAGCATCTCGATTTCGATGCCGCCGGCGAGCGCCTCGCGCCGCTCCTTTTTGACCGCCTTGCGTTTGCGCGAATTGAGCGCGGCGAGGTAGTCGTCGAAATCGCGGTAGCCGTCATTCGTCCAATGAAACTGCTGGCCGATCCGCGGCAGGAAGCCGGCCTCGCCGAACGCCTCGAATTCCTCGGCGTCGGGGAAGTTGACGTGCACCGAGGACAGGTTGCGCTCGCGCGCCAGCTCGACCATGCCGGCGATCAGGTGGCTTTTCGTGTCGCCCGGCGCATCGGCCGCGACGAGGAGGCGCGGCCCCGGCACCGGGGTGAACGGCACGGCGCACAGGAGCTTTGGATAATATCGCCCGCCTGAGCGCTCATAGGCGTCGGCCCAGCCCCAGTCGAACACGTATTCGCCGTAGGAATGGCCCTTGAGGTACATCGGCACGGCGCCGACCAGCCGTCCGTCGCGATCGGCGAACGAGAGATGCTGCGGCGCCCAGCCGGAGCGGGCGGTCGCCGAGCCGCTCTCTTCGAGCGCCTGCAGGAAGACGTGGCTGACCGTCGGGTTGCTGTCGCCGGCGCAGGCATCCCAGTCAGCCGGGGCGATCTCGCCGATCGCGCCGTGGACGCGCAGGGTGACGGTATCGGCCTTGCCCTTCATGGCGCCCCTCAGCCGATCTCGAAGATGGCTTCGACCTCGACCGCGACGCCGCCGGGCAGGGCGTTCAGCCCGACCGCGGCGCGCGCGTGCCGGCCGCAATCGCCGAACAATTCGACCATCAGGTCGGAGGCGCCGTTGACGACTCGCGGCATGTCGGTGAAGTCCGGCGTGCAGTTGACGAAGCCGCGCAATTGCAGGCAGCGGCGCACGCGCTCGAGATCGCCGCCGCAGGCGACGCGCAGATGGGCCAGGATGTTGAGCGCGCAGAGCCGTGCCGCGGCGCTGCCTTCGGCGATTCCGATGCCGGCGCCGAGCTTGCCGAGGTAGCGCAGTTCGCCGTTCCACTGGCAGATCTGGCCGGAGATGAAGACGAGGTTGCCGGACGTCGCGAACGGCACGTAATTGGCCACCGGCGCGGCCGGAATCGGCAACTCGATGCCGAGTTCCTTGAGCCGCGCCTCGATTCTCCCGCTCATCTGCTGTCTCTCCGTCACTCGACCGCGCGAGAGTGCGTCCTCGCCGCGCTCCCCGCAATGACAATCCTCGACAATCCTGCCGCCCGCCGCCATGCCGCGAAACCGCCGCATTCGCTGCGTAGCACCGCAACCCATGCGCAAGCTTTGCTCTATTCTCCTGTGCCTGTTGCTCGCGCCGGGAATGGCGGCGGCCGGGACCCTGAGCGATGCCCGGATCGGCTTCCGCGCCGACCGCACCCTCGTCATCGACGGCCACAGCTACAGTGGCAAGATCTGGACCATGCCGGGCGAGGAGCGTCATGAGCAGACGATCCAGGCCTTCCGGCCGGTGTTTCTGCTGCGCGCCGACAGCCCGCTCGGCGAGGTTGTGCTGCCGCAACTCAAGACCGTCGTCGAATTCGTCATGCCGCCGGCATTGCGGCTGCTCGGCAGTCCTAAGCTCAAGAAGCATTTGGTCGGCCACGACATCGTCAACGGCATCGCGACAACCAAGTACGCGATCGACGAAACCGTGCCGGAGGGGCACGCGACCGGCACTTTGTGGCTCAGCCGCGACGACATCCCGATGCGGCTGATCGGCACCTTTACCGGACGCCGGGGCCATGTCGCGACAGTGCGCTGGGAGCTGAGCCATGTGCGGATCGGGCCGCAACCGGCGGCGCTGTTCCGGGTGCCGGCCGGATATTCGCACCTGCCGGCGGAGGCGATCGCCCCGCTGCTCGGCCTCAAGCTCAAATCGGCGGCGCATTAGGCCCGGCCGATCGGCAGCGGCAGGCTATCGCCCCGGCGGAGCGCGCCCGCTATGATCGCCCTCCCCAACCGAGCCAAGGAGGAGCCCCATGGCAAACGTACCCGGTCTCGTCGCCGATCCCGGCCGCATCAAGGGCGGCGTCGTCCATGTGCCGAGCGGCGATACGCGCATCCCGGCCTACCTCGCGCAGCCCAACCAGCCCGGCAGCTATCCTGGCATCGTGGTGATCCATGAAGCGTTCGGCCTCGCCGACCACATCTGCGACATTGCCCGCCGCTTTGCCAATATCGGCTACAACGCGATCGCCCCGGATCTCTACTGGCGCGACGGCGCCCCCAAGGACCCGGGCGACATCAATACCGTGTTTCCGGTGATGTTCGGCCTCAAGGACAGCCAGGCGGTCGGCGATCTCGAAGCGGCGGCCTCCTATCTGCGCAATCTGCCCGGCGCCACCGCCAAAATCGGCGCTATCGGGTTCTGCTCGGGCGGCCGGCACACGCTGTTGTTCGCCTGCAGCAGCGGCAAGGTCGATGCCGCGGTCGATTGCTGGGGCGGCTTCATCCACCGCGCGACGCCGGATGCCGAAACCACGCCGGCGCGGCCGAAGCCGGTGCTCGACCTGGTGCCGCGGCTGCATTGCCCGCTGTTCGGCGTGTTCGGCGTGGAGGACCAGAACCCGGCAGTGGCGCTCGAGGCAGAACTGAAAAAGCGCGCCGCCGCCGCCGGCAAGGATGTCACGACCAAGATCTACCAGGGCGCCGGCCACGCCTTTCTCGCCGACTACCGGCCGAGCTATCGCGAAGGCCCGGCCCACGAACTATGGACCGACGCCACCGCGTTCTTTGCCAAGCACCTGAAATAGGCCCCTCACCCTCCCGCTGCGCGGGTCCCTCCCTCTCCCCGCAAGCGGGGAGAGGGAGGGGGTGAGGGGCGGGTAATCACGCCCGATAAAACGGCCGGTCGCCCTTGATCGTGACGCGGTAGCCGTGGCGGCGCTGCGGGAAATAGTCCCACATCGCGTGGTGCTGGACGCAGCGATTGTCCCAGAACGCCACCGAGCCCGGCTGCCAGCGGAAGCGGCAGTGGAATTCCGGCGTCTCGACGTGGCGATAGAGCATCTCCAACAGCGCGTCGCTTTCCAGCCGGTTCAGCCCCTCGATGCGGGTCGTGAAATTGCGGTTGACGAACAGCGCCTTCCTGCCGGTGACCGGGTGGGTGCGCACGATCGGGTGGGCGGCGCGCGGAAATTCCTTGCCCCGCGCATCCGTGTGGCCAAAGCGGCCGCGATAAACCGGCTCGCCATCATGGATCGCGGTCAGCCCCTCGACGAGATGGCGGATCGGCGCCGACAGCTTGTCATAGGCGGCATACATGCTGGCAAACAGCGTGTCGCCGCCCTCGGGCGGGACCTCGGTCAGATAGAGGATGCTGCCCATTGGCGGCTCCGCGTCGCACGAGACGTCGGAATGCCATTCCTCGCCGGCGACGTGCTTTGAGGTCGCGTCGGCGTGGATCGTCAGGATTTCCGGGTGGCCGTCGGGCGCTTGCGTCGCGGACGGGTGGATATGCAACTCGCCGAACAGCTGGCCGAACGCCTTGTGCTGCGCATGGCTCAGATGCTGGTCGCGGAAGAAGACGACGAGGTTTTCCATCAGTGCGTCGTGCACCTCCTGGAACTGCTGGTTGCCGAGCGGACGCGACAGATCCACCCCGGCGATCTCGGCGCCGATATGGGGCGTCAGCTTTTTGACATCGATCGTCTGATAAGGCATCGGGCGTCTCCCCACTGCGAAGATTTGCGCACGCTACCATAGCGGCGCGGCTGGGCTATTCTCGTTTGCGCGCGGCCGGTCTGCGCAGGTGATTTGGGAGAGCGAAGCGATGGCGAAGCGGCAACTCAACGTCGACAGCGTCGCCGAGGCGTATCTGGCGCTCCTCGCCGAGCGCGGCATCGAATATCTGTTCGCCAATGCCGGCACCGATTTCGCGCCGATCGTCGAGGCCTATGCCAAGGCGGCGCATACCGGGCTGCCGGCGCCGAAGCCGCTCCTGGCGACGCACGAGAATTTGGCGCTGTCGATGGCGCACGGCTATGCCGCTTCCTCGGGCAAGGTGCCGGCGGTCATGGTGCATGTCAGCGTCGGCACCGCCAACGCCTTGTGCGGCGTCTTCAACGCGGCGCGCGCCAATGTGCCGATCCTCTTCACCGCCGGCCGTTCGCCCCTGACCGAGGCGGGACTTGCGGGCGCGCGCGACACCTACATCCACTGGGCGCAGGAGATGTTCGACCAGGCCGGCATGCTGCGCGAGATGGTCAAATGGGATTACGAGTTGCGCAACGGCGTGCAGCTCGAAACCGTGATCGACCGCGCCCTCTCGATCGCCACCAGCCCGCCCGCCGGGCCGGTCTATCTGTCGCTGCCGCGCGAAGTCCTGGCCGAGAGCATGCCCGGGTTTTCCTATGATTCGCCCTCACGCCACGTCGCCGCCTCGCCACCGGCGCCCGACGCAGCGGCGATCATGGCCGCGGCGCGCCTGCTGGCGAGCGCGCAGAACCCGCTGATCATCACCGCCGATGCCGGACGCGACCGCGCCGCGGTGCCGGCGCTCGCCCAATTCGCCGCGCAGTTCGCGATTCCGGTCATCGAGAACCGCCACCGCCACTTGAGCCTGCCGGCCGACCATCCCTGCCATCTCGGCTACAATGTCGGGGCGCTGATCGGCGAAGCTGACGCGATCCTCGTCGTCGATTGCGACGTGCCGTGGACACCGAGCCGGCAGGCGCCGCCCACCGACTGCCCGGTCGTCCATATCGGGGTCGATCCGCTCTACAGCCGCTATCCGATCCGCGGCTTTGCCGCCGATGTCGCGATCACCGGCGCGGCACGGCTGGCCTTGCCGCTGCTCGGCGCGGCGATGGCGCCGCTCGCCTCGCCGCCGGCGATCGCGGCGCGCCGCCAGCGCATCGCCGCCCGCCGCGAGGCGATGCACGCCGGCTGGCGCAAACTGCGCGACGAGGTCAGGGAACTGCGGCCGATCCATCCGGTCTGGGTCAGCGCCTGCCTCGCCGCCGCACGCGATCCCGATTCCGCCATCGTCAACGAATACACGCTGCTGCCCGAGCATTGCGCGTCGGTGCGGCCCGGCTCCTTTTTCGGGTCGAGCCCGGCGGCGGGGCTCGGCTGGGGCGCCGGCGCGGCATTGGGCGTCAAGCTCGCCGAACCCGAGCGCCAGGTCATCGCGGTGCTCGGCGACGGCTCGTATCTGTTTTCCAACCCGGTCGCGGTGCACCACGCGTCGAGCCTGCACCGGCTGCCGGTGCTGTTCGTCGTCGTCAACAATTCGATGTGGGGCGCGGTGCGCCGCGCCACCTTGGGCATGTACCCGCAGGGCGAGGCCGCGCGCAGCAACCGCCCGCCCTTTATCGACCTTGACGACCTCCCCGCCTTCGAACAGGTCTGCGCCGCCGCCGGCGGCTACGGCGAACGCGTCGAAGACCCGGCCGAATTGCCCAAGGCGCTCGAACGCGCGCTGCATGCCGTCAATGTCGAAAAGCGCCAGGCATTGCTCAACGTCATCTGCCAAGGCGGCGGCGGGGGGTGATTGCTCGGCATCGAGCGCGCCACGGATTTCTTGGTTAAGCCGTACCTTGCACAAGATTTAGCCCGGCGTCCGAGGTCTGCCGGCCGCCTCGACTCTCACATGCACCGGCATGGCCCGCGACCGCTGGCAAACCCGGCAGGATCCCCGTGTCAGATCTTCGACCGACCGCGTGCAGTGCGCTCAAGGACCGGATCGGGCGGCCGTTGCGCGGTCCTCGCCGCTCGCGTGTCGGCGACCGAAAGGCTTGTACAGGATGCAGTTCGGCGATAATCATGAAGCATGAAGGAGGCCGATTTACTATGCCTAAGCAACTATTGATTTATGAGACAGCCGTGCCGTTATCGGCGGCGCGGCACGGCGATTGCTCGGTGGAAGTCGGGGCAACCTATGATTTCAGCGGCGGCGTCAATTCGGTGCCGCTGATGGCAGTTGAGTTTCCCCATGCGGCCGGCGAATACGCGATTGTCTTTGCCGGTGACGACAGCCTGATCCCAGCCGTCATCCTCGGCGTGCGGGGCGATGAAAACCTTTTCCTGTCGAAGGAAAAGACCTGGGAGGCCGAATACATCCCGGCATTTGTGCGCCGCTATCCCTTCGTGTTTTCGACCAGTCCCGACGGCAGGCAGCTGGTGCTGTGCATCGACGAGGCCTTTGCCGGGTTCAATCGCGACGGCCGCGGGCAACGCTTGTTTGCCGATGACGGCAAGCCGAGCGAGTATGTCGACAACGTGATGAAGTTCCTGCAGGATTTTCAGGCGCAGTTTCGCCGCACGCAGGCGTTTTGTACGAAACTCCGCGAGCTCGACATCCTCGAACCGATGCAGGCGCAGGTGGCGCTGGCCTCCGGCGAGCGGCTGTCGCTGGGCGGCTTCATGGCGGTCAACCGCGCCAAGCTGAAGGCGCTGCCGGGCGACAAACTCGCCGAACTGGCGCAGAGCGACGAATTGGAGCTGCTTTATCTGCACCTGCAGTCGATGCGCAACTTCGCCCGCCTGAGAGACCGCCTCACCGGCATCGAAGGCGGCAAGGCCGCCGCGGCGGCGGCGAGCGGCAACGGCGCGGCGCCTCCTGCCGGCAGCAATGGCAGCGGGCAAGCGGCCGCCGGGTGAATGCTGCGGCGCCGGCGCCGATTGGCGCAGCGCCGCAATGCGGGCTTGTCGCCGCGCCGTTGAGCTGTCATCTGCTCGGCGAGCGCGGTGTGACGGGACGATATGCTTGCGGTTCCAACGGCATTGAGGCAACCCGGCGGGCGTGCTGCGACGAGGGCGCGGCCGGGCACGCGGCCGGTGGCTGTTTGGCTGCTGGTCTGTTGCGGCATGATTTTCGTGATGGTGGTGCTGGGCGGCGTCACCCGGCTGACCCTGTCCGGCTTGTCGATCACCGAATGGCAGCCGGTAATGGGGATCGTACCGCCGCTGTCGCATGCCGATTGGCTCGCCGAATTCGCCCGCTATAAGCAGATCCCGCAATACCGGCTGCTCAATGAGGGGATGAGCCTCGCCGCCTTCAAAACGATCTTTCTGTGGGAATACGTGCATCGCCTGTGGGGCCGGCTGATCGGCGTCGCCTATGCCCTGCCGCTGGTCTATTTTCTGTGGCGACGACAGATACCGCGGCGGCTGCGGCTGCCGCTCGCGGGCATTCTGCTGTTGGGGTTCGCCCAGGGGCTGCTCGGCTGGTATATGGTCGAGAGCGGTCTGGTGCACCGGGTCGAAGTCAGCCAATACCGGCTGGTGGCGCATCTCGCCCTGGCGCTGGCGATCTATGCCGCGACGTTGTGGATCGCGCTCGGCCTGCTGTGGCCGGCCGGGCGTGATGCGCCGAAAGCGGGCTGGCGGCGCGCCGGCGAGGGGCTCGTCGGGCTGGTCGGATTGACGATCGCCGCCGGCGGCTTTGTCGCCGGGCTCAACGCCGGCCTCGTTTACAATACCTTTCCGCTGATGGACGGCCATTTCGTGCCGGAGGACTACGCGCGGCTTACGCCATTTTTCCGCAACTGGTTCGCCAACGTCGCGGCGGTGCAGTTCGACCATCGCCTGCTGGCGACGACGACATTGGCGTGCATCGTGCTGGTCTGGCTCGCCGGCCGGCATGCGGCATTGCCGCGACGCGCGCGCCGGGCATTGCACGCCTTGCTGGCGGCGGTGATGTTGCAATTCGCGCTCGGCGTCTCGACGCTGCTGCTGGTCGTGCCGATCCCGCTCGCCGCGGCGCATCAGGCCGGCGCGGTGCTGTTGCTGACCGCCGCGATCGTCTTCCGCCACACGCTGCGCCGGCCGGCGCTCGACCACCGATTGGACCTCGTGCTCGGGGCCGCCATATAATCGCCAGCGGCGACAAGCCAGCGGCGTAAGACGGGCGCGTGGAGGTCACGATGGCGAACAAGCAGGGGCCCGACAGCGCGGCCTGGGGCGCGCTCGCCGCCGCCGAACTGCGCGGCAAGCCGCTGGCGACGCTCGACTGGCCGACCTCCGAGGGCATTACGGTCAAGCCGCTCTACACCGCGGCCGATCTCGCCGCGATCGAGGCGGATGGGTTTGCGTGGCGTGAGGCGTTGCCCGGTCGGCCGCCTTATCTGCGCGGCACCCGCGCCACGATGTACGCCAACCGGCCGTGGACGATCCGGCAGTATTCCGGGTTCTCGACCGCCGAAGAATCCAACCGCTTCTATCGCGACAACCTCAAGGCCGGCCAGATGGGGCTGTCGATCGCGTTCGATCTGGCGACCCATCGCGGCTACGACAGCGACCATCCGCGCGTCGTCGGCGATGTGGGGAAGGCCGGCGTCGCGATCGACTCGGTCGAGGACATGAAGATCCTGTTCGACAGCATCCCGCTCGACAAGATGAGCGTGTCGATGACGATGAACGGCGCGGTGTTGCCGGTCTTGGCCGGCTTTATCGTCGCGGCCGAGGAGCAGGGCGTGGCGGCCGACAAGCTGCAGGGCACGATCCAGAACGACATTCTCAAGGAGTTCATGGTCCGCAACACCTACATCTACCCGCCCGGACCTTCGATGCGCATCGTCGCCGACATCATCGAGTACACCGCGCGCCACATGCCTCGCTTCAACTCGATTTCGATCTCCGGCTACCACATGGAGGAGGCCGGCGCGACTTCCGTCCAGGAGCTGGCCTTTACCTTGGCCGATGGGCTCGAATACGTGCGCGCCGCGCTGTCGCGAGGGCTCAAGATCGACGAGTTCGCACCCCGCCTGTCGTTTTTCTTTGGCATCGGCATGAATTTCTTCATGGAGATCGCCAAATTGCGCGCCGCGCGCCTGTTATGGGCGCGCCTCGTGCAGCCTTTCGCCCCCCAGGACAAGGCCAGCCTCGCGCTGCGCATGCACTGCCAGACCTCGGGCGTCAGCCTCACCGAGCAGGACCCGCACAACAACATCATCCGCACGACGATCGAGGCCTTGGCGGCGGTGCTCGGCGGCACCCAGTCCTTGCACACCAATTCGTTCGACGAGGCGCTGGCCTTGCCGACCCCGGCCTCGGCCCGGATCGCCCGCAACACCCAGCTGATCCTTGCCGAGGAAACCGGCATTCCGCATGTAATCGACCCCTTGGGCGGCAGCTACTACGTCGAGAGCCTGACGCATTCGATCGCCGCTGCGGCGATGGCGCTGATTGACGAGGTCGAGGCGCTGGGCGGCATGACGAAGGCGGTCGAAAGCGGCATGCCGAAGCTGCGCATCGAAGAATCGGCGGCGCGGCGCCAGGCGGCAATCGACCGCAGCGAAGAGGTCATCGTCGGGGTCAACAAATACCGCTCGGACGACGCCCAGCCGGTCGACATCCTCGATGTCGACAACGAAGCGGTGCGCGCCGCCCAGATCGCCCGGCTTGAGCGCGTGCGGCACAGCCGCGATCCGGCGCGCGTCGCGGCCGCGCTGGCGGCCTTGACGGCGGCGGCATCGAGCGGCGAGGGCAATCTGCTCGCCTTGTCGATCGAGGCGAGCCGGGCGCGCGCCACGGTCGGCGAGATCTCGGACGCGCTCGAAGCGGTGTTCACCCGGCATCATGCCGCGACCCGCTCGGTCGTCGGCATCTATGGCGGGCAATATCAGGGTGACGAGGCCTTTGCGCGCATCCAGCGCGAGATCGAGGCGTTCGCGCGCGAGGAGGGCAGGCGGCCGCGCCTGCTGGTCGTCAAGCTCGGGCAGGACGGCCACGACCGCGGCGCCAAGGTCATCGCGACCGCCTTTGCCGATATCGGCTTCGATGTCGATATCGGCCCCTTGTTCCAGACGCCGGAAGAGGCCGCCCGGCAGGCGGTCGAGAACGACGTCCATATCGTCGGCGTCTCCAGCCAGGCCGCGGCGCACAAGACGCTGGTGCCGGCGCTGATCGCGGCGTTGCACGAGGAAGGCGCCGGCGACATTCTCGTCGTCTGCGGCGGCGTCATTCCGCACCATGACTACGATTTTCTGAAGCACGCCGGGGTCAGCGCGATCTTCGGCCCGGGCACCAACATCCCCGCCGCCGCCGCCGAAATCCTCGCGCTGATCCGCCAGCAGCGGCTGGCGGCGTGAATGAGGACCCGGCATTCCCGGCGCCAATTCGGCCTTGGCGCGGCGCCTGAGCCTCGGTATAGATAAGCCGGTGTGCGGGTGTGGCGGAACTGGTAGACGCGCCAGACTTGAATGTGGGTCGCTGGCTTGGAAACGGGCCAGTAGTCAGCTGTCAAATTCGGAGAACGCTTCCGTCGCGAGACGATGCCAACCCCGAGCCAAGCCTGAGCCAAGAGGCCTAGCCTGAGCCAGGAAGGTGTAGAGACTTAACGGCAGCCACCTAACGGCGAAAGCCCACGGTGAAGATAAAGTCCAGCCCATCAAACCGCCAGGGCGTACGAGCCGCCGCGGCGGGCGTGGCGAAAGCCATAGTGGGATGCAAAATCTGGTTTCCTCACGGAAGTGTCGGTTCGAGTCCGACCACCCGCACCACCTCGCCGGCGCTCGCCGCGGGGCGGCCGGCAAAGAAGGTGATGCAACCCGACGCGCGCTTGCTCTAGGCTAGCGGCAGACACCTCAATCCCCCCAGGAGGCAGAGATGCAATACGGTTTTGGCGCACCGGTCAGCGGGCCTCTGTCGCGGCCGCGCGACCTCGCCCGCATCGTGCAGGGCGGCGAGGCGATGGGCTACGACTACTGCACGATATCGGACCATATCGCGATCCCGCGCGACATGGAGGCCAAATACCCCTATTCCGATACCGGCGAATTTCCCGGCCGCGCCGGCGGCGACCGCTACGAGCAGCTGACCGCGGTGTCGTTCGTCGCCGCCAAGACCGAGAAACTGCGGCTGGTGACCTCGGTGACGGTCGTGCCGCACCGCCCGCCGGTATTGACGGCAAAGGTCATCGCGACGATCGACGTGCTGTCGGAGGGGCGCTTCACCTGGGGCATCGGCGTCGGCTGGTGCCGCGAGGAATTCGAGGCGATCGGCACCGAGCCGTTTGCCGAGCGCGGCGCCGTCACCGACGAGACGATCGCGGCCTGCCGCGAGCTGTGGGGCAACGAAAACCCGAGCTTCAGCGGCAAGTACGCGAATTTCTCCAACATCTTCTTTCAGCCGCGTCCGGTGCAGCGCCAGATCCCGGTGTGGGTCGGCGGCGAGAGCGGGCCGGCGATGCGGCGCACCGCCAAGCTCGGCGACGCGTGGTATCCGATCGGCACCAACCCGGCCAACCGCCTCGACACGCTGAAGCGCTTTGAGGGCGGCATCGAGCGGCTGCGCAAATTGACCCGCGACGCCGGGCGCCCGCAGAGCGCGGTCGGCCTCGCCTACCGGTTTTCACAATTCGGGCCGGCGGTCCCGGAGCGCGCCGATAATGGCGACCGGCGGCTCGGCTCGGGCGACAATGCCGCGATCGCCGCCGATCTGCGCGCGTTGCGCGATCTCGGCGTCATCGCCGTCGATTTCAGCTTTGCCGGCGACACCGCCGAGGCGGTCATCGCCACCATGCGGCGCTTCCGCGAGGATGTGCTCGCCAAGGTGTGATTTCGGATTTTCATCGTAGAGACAAAGGGCACGGAGATTACCCAATCACCCGCATTCCCGGCGAAAGCCGGGACCCATTTTGCGACCGCACGTGCGCTGGATGCATGGGTCCCGGCTTTCGCCGGGAATGCGAAACGGTAGAATTCTTGGTGATCTTGATCCCTCGGTCGTGAACGATCTTAAAGGAGCCAACGTGCTGAAACTCGGATACAAGGCCTCGGCCGAGCAGTTCGGCCCGCGCGATTTGCTCGACTTCTCGTGTCTGGCGGAGGAGGTCGGTTTTGACTCGATTTTCGTCAGCGACCACTTCCAGCCGTGGAAGCATACCGACGGGCACGCGCCGTCGGCGCTGGTCTGGCTCGGCGCGCTCGGCGCCCGCACGCGCCGGGCCGTCATCGGCACCAGCGTCTTGACCCCGACCTTCCGCTATCATCCCTCGGTCGTCGCGCAGGGCTTCGGCACGCTCGGTTCGATGTTTCCGGGACGCGTCGTGCTCGGCGTCGGCACCGGCGAATCGCTGAACGAGGTGCCGTCGAGCGGCATCAAATGGCCGGGCGCCAAGGAGCGCCGCGACCGGCTGCGCGAGGCGATCAACCTGATCAACAAATTGTGGACCGAGGACCGGGTCAGCTTCGAGGGCCAGTTCTACCGCACCGAAAGCGCGACGATCTACGACAAGCCCAAGGACCCGAAGGACAAGGTGCCGATCTGGGTCGCCGCCTCCGGCCCGCTGGCGGCGGCGATGGCCGGCTACCTGGCCGAGGGGTTCATCTGCACCAGCGGCAAGAACCCGCAGCTCTATATCGATCTGACCGGCAAGGTCGAGGAAGGCGCCGCCCGCGCCAGCCGCAACTCGTCCGATGTCGAACGGATGATCGAGGTCAAGGTGTCGTTCGATACCGACGCGCGGCAGGCCAAGGAACTGACCCGGCATTGGGCGGCGCTCGCCTTGTCGCCTGAGGAGAAGGTGGGGATCGAGGACCCGGTCGAGATGGAGCGCCTCGCCGACGCCTTGCCGCTCGACCGGGCGGCGAGCCGCTGGATCGTGTCGAGCGACCCCGAGGAGCAGGTCGAGAAAATCCGTCCCTATGTCGAATTGGGTTTCCGCCACCTCGTCTTCCACGCTCCCGGCCCCGACCAGCCGCGCTTTCTGAAGCTCTATGCCGAAGAAGTCCTGCCGCGCCTACGCAAGGCTTTCGGGTGACAATGCCGTCCCGAATAACGTCATGGCCGGGCTTGACCCGGCCATCCACGAGGGGCATCGGTGCTCTAT
>DATLRS010000200.1:0-46160 GCA_035534535.1 Allostellaceae bacterium
GCCGGCTTCGAGCGCGCGCAATTGCTCGAGCCGCTCGCGCTGTTCGAGGATGCCGCGCGGCAGGGCGACAAAGCGGTCGAGCGCGGCGCGGCGATAGGCGTAGAGCCCGATATGCTCGTAATGCGGACCCTCGCCCCACGGCACCGGCGCCTTCGAGAAATAGAGGGCGCGCGCCGGCCGGGCGGGATCGGCGAAGCCGGCCGCCACCTTGTTGACGCTGGTCGCATGAAGCGCCGCCGGGTCGGTGATCAGGGCGGCGAGCGTCGCGATGTCGGTGTCGGGGTCGGCAAGCGCGGCGAGCGCGATGCCGATCGCCGCCGGGTCGAGCATCGGCATGTCGCCCTGCAGGTTGACGACGGCGTTATGGGCGTGCCCCGGGTCGAGCGCGCTGAGCGCCGCCTGGATGCGGTCGGAGCCAGTGGGCAAGGCGGGGTCGGTCAGCACCGCCCGGCCGCCGGCGCGCTCGATCACCTCGGCGATCGCCTGGTCGCCGCAGGCGACGACGACCGGGCCGACATCGGCCGCGACGGCGCGGCGCCAGACATGCACGATCATCGGCACGCCGGCGATCTCGGCGAGCGGCTTATCGGGCAGCCGCGTCGCCGCAAGGCGGGCGGGGATCATGACGATCGGGTTCGCAATCGGGCTTGGCGCAGGCACGCCGGTCTCGGTCCTCGGGCGGGGTAAACGGGCAGCGACAACATGCCCGGTTCGATTGCTCGCAGGAAGCGCGATAATTTGTTTGATGCGGCGGTGGGAATCCGATTTTCTGCCGCCCGCGCGATGCGCGGCGGTCGCTGTGCCCGGCGCAACCTAGAGGCAAACGCAAAAGGACGCCGATGCCGTCATTCGAATGGAACAAGATCATTGCATCGGTGCTGACGGCAATGATCGTCGCGATGGTCACCGGCATCCTGGCGACCCAGCTCATCCACCCGAATCGGCTGGAAAAGCCGGTTTACTTGCCGCCCGGCGCCGCGGCCGGCGGCGCGGGCGTGGCGGCGGCGCCGGCCGCGGCGCCTGCCGGCCCTGAGCCGATCGATAAATACATGGCAAAGGCCGACCCCAAGAAGGGCCAGGTGCTCACCAAGGTCTGCCAGCAATGTCACACCTTCGGCAAGGGCGAGCCGAACAAGATCGGCCCCAATCTCTACGGCGTCATTACGGAAAACATCGCCAGCGTGCCGGGCTACCAGTTTTCCTCGGCGCTGTCGGCGCATAAGGGCGACAAGTGGGATCCGGCCAAGCTCAATGTCTGGCTGTACAAGCCGCAGCAATTCGCCGAGGGCACCAAGATGAGCTTTCCCGGCATGCCGAAGGTGCAGGACCGTGCCGATGTGATCGCCTATCTGGAAAGCCTGAAATAGGAGGCAAGTGGTCGAACTCGACCGGTTTCTGGCGCTCGCGACCGATCTTGCCGCCGCGGCGGGCGAGGCGATCCGCCCTTATTTCCGCCAGCCGCTCGCGGTTGACGACAAGCCCGATCTGTCGCCGGTGACGGCCGCCGACCGCGCTGCCGAGGCGGCGATGCGGCGGCTGATCGCAGCGCAATTTCCGACCCACGGCATCATCGGCGAGGAATTCGGCAATGAGCGCGAGACGGCCGAGTTCGTCTGGGTGCTCGACCCGATCGACGGCACCAAATCGTTCATCAGCGGGGTGCCGCTGTTCGGCACGCTGATCGCGCTGGCGCATCGCGGCCGGCCGGTTCTGGGGATCATCGACCAGCCGATCTCGCGTGAGCGCTGGATCGGCGCGAGCGGGCGGGCGAGCACGCTGAACGGCGTGGCGATCCGCTGCCGGCCCTGTCCGACGCTGGCCGCCGCCACCGTCTTCGCCACCAGCCCCGACATGTTCCGGGGCGGCGATGCCGCCCTTTTTGCCCGCGTCGCTTCCGCCGCCAAGCTGGTGCGCTTCGGCGCGGATTGCTACGCCTATGGGCTGCTGGCGCACGGCTTTATCGATCTGGTCATCGAAGCGAGCCTCAAACCCTATGATTTCTGCGCGATGCTGCCGATCGTCGAGGGCGCCGGCGGGGTCGCCAGCGACTGGCGGGGCATGCCGCTGACGCTGGCCTCGGACGGGCGGGTGGTGGTGGCTGGCGACCGGCGTGCGCACGAAGCAGCGCTCGCGACGTTAGCCGCGTAGAACGCGAATCCCCGGGAGGCACGATGCGCAGGCTGTCGGCTGTCGCCTTCGGAATTGTCCTGTCCGTTGCTGCGGTCGCTGCCGCGGCGGTGGGCAGCTATGGCCTGTCGCTGTTCGGCGAACTGCAATATCCGCCCGGTTTCAAGAATTTCGACTACGTCAACCCGAACGCCCCAAAGGGCGGCATGATGAAGTTCGCGGCGATCGGCACTTACGACACGCTCAACCCCTACATCATCAAGGGCGTCCCGGCCGCCGGCATCGACATGATCTTCGATACCCTGATGAGCCAGTCGCAGGACGAGCCGGGCAGCGAGTACGGGCTCGTCGCCGCCAGCGCCGAGATCGCCCCCGACCGGCTCTCGGTGCTCTATACGCTGCGCCCGGGGGCGCGGTTTCACGACGGCTCGCCGATCACCCCGCAGGACGTGGTGTGGACCTTCGACACGCTGCGCGACAAGGGTCACCCGATGTACCGCTCGTATTACGGCGACGTGAGCAAGGCCACGCCGGAAGGCGAGCACGGGGTGCGCTTCTCGTTCAAGACCGCCGGCAACCGCGAGCTTCCGGTCATTCTCGGCGAGATGCCGGTGCTGTCGAAGAAGTACTGGTCGAGCCACGATTTCACGAAGACAACACTCGACCCGCCGCTCGGCAGCGGCCCCTACAAGATCGCTTCGGTCGATCCCGGCCGCTCGATCACATATCAGCGGGTGGCCGATTACTGGGGTGCCGACTTGCCGGTCAACAAGGGCCGGCACAATGTCGACACGATCCGCTACGACTATTACCGCGACGGGTCGATCGCGCTCGAAGCCTTCAAGGCGGGGCAGTACGATATCCGCCGCGAGAACTCGTCGAAGGCCTGGGCGACCGGCTACGACAGTCCGGCATTGCGGGCCGGCCTCATCAAGAAGGAGACGATCCCCAACCAGCTGCCGAGCGGCCTGCAGGGGTTCGGCTATAATCTGCGCCGGCCGCTTTTCCAGAACCCGCTGGTGCGCCAGGCGCTCGCCTATGCCTTCGATTTCGAATGGTCGAACAAGAACCTGTTCTACGGCCTCTACACCCGGACCCGCAGCTATTTCGACAATTCCGAGCTGGCGGCGACCGGCATCCCGCAGGGCGAGGAATTGAAGATCCTCGAACCGTTCCGCGGCAAGATCCCCGACGCGGTGTTCACCAAGGAATATGAGCCGCCCAAATATAACGGCAAGTTCACGATCCGCGACGGGCTGCGCCGTGCGATCGGGCTGCTCAAGGAGGCGGGGTGGAGCTTCAAGAACCAGCAGCTCGTCAACGACAAGACCGGCCAGCCCTTCACCTTCGAGATCCTGCTCAATGACCCGCAGATGGAGCGCATCGTCCTGCCGTTTGCGCAGAACCTGCGGCGGCTCGGCATCACCGCGCGCGTGCGCACGGTCGATACCGCGCAATACGAACGGCGGATGGAGACGTTCGATTTTGACATGGCGGTGGTGGTGTTCGGCGAATCGCTGTCGCCCGGCAATGAGCAGCGCGAATATTGGGGCTCGAAGGCGGCCGACGAGCCGGGCAGCCGCAACCTGCTGGGCATCAAGAACCCGGTCGTCGACCAGCTGATCGAAGAGCTGATCCGTTCGCCCAACCGGGCCAGCCTGATCGCGCACACCCATGCGCTCGACCGGGTGCTGCAGTACGGCTATTACGTCATCCCGCAATTCCACAATTCGGCGTTCTGGGTGGCGTACTGGGACAAGTTCCGGCGCCCGGCGATCTCGCCCAAATACGGCATCGGCCTCGACACCTGGTGGGTCGACCCAAAGGCGGCGCAGACGATTGAGGCCCAAAAGGGCGAGGCCCAAAAGGGCGAGGCCCAAAAGGGCGCGGTACAGAAGTGACACCCGCCCGATGATCGCCTATGCGATCCGCCGCGTGCTGTTGATGATCCCGACCCTGTTCGCGATCATGGTGGTCAATTTCTTCATCGTCCAGGCGGCGCCGGGCGGGCCGGTCGAGCAGATGATCGCCAAGCTCAAAGGCAGCGAGATCGCGGCGACCGCGCGGGTCACCGGCGGCGGCGGCGAGATCAAGGGCGCTGCGTCTGGCGCCGTCGGCTATCGCGCCGCACGCGGTCTCGACCCCGCCTTCATCGCCCAGCTCAGGAAGCAATACGGCTTCGACAAGCCGCCGCTCGCCCGGTTTTTGCTGATGATGAAAAACTACGCGACGTTCAACCTCGGCGACAGCTTCTTCCAGGACCGCAGCGTTCTCAGCCTGATCCGGCAAAAGCTGCCGGTGTCGATCTCGATCGGGGCGTGGACGACGCTGATCACCTATCTGGTCTCGATCCCGCTCGGCATCCGCAAGGCGGTGCGCGACGGCAGCCGGTTTGACGTATGGACCAGCGCGGTCATCATCTTCGGCTATGCCGTGCCGAGCTTCCTGTTCGCGGTGCTGCTGATCGTGCTGTTCGCCGGCGGCAGCTACTGGTCGATCTTCCCGCTGCGCGGTCTGGTCAGCGACAACTGGGCCGCGTTCGACTGGCCGCACCGCATTCTCGACTATTTCTGGCATATCGCGCTGCCGATCACCGCGCTCGTCATCGGCGGCTTCGCGACCCTGGCGATGCTGACCAAGAATTGCTTTCTTGACGAAATCAACAAGCAGTACGTGCTGACCGCGCGCGCCAAGGGCCTGAGCGAGCGGCGGGTGCTCTATGGTCACGTCTTTCGTAACGCGATGCTGCTGGTGGTGGCCGGGTTTCCGGCGGCGTTCATCGGCATCCTGTTCACCGGCTCGCTGTTGATCGAGGTCATCTTCTCGCTCAACGGTTTGGGGCTGCTCGGCTTCGAAGCGGCGCTCAACCGCGACTACCCGATCATGTTCGGCACGCTCTACGTCTTCACGCTGATCGGGCTGGTGCTGAAGCTGTTGAGCGATCTGACCTATATGATGATCGACCCGCGCATCGATTTCGCGCGGCGCGGCGCGTGAGGAGGAGGTGTCGCAGTCTTTGACCCGGCCGGCGCGGCGCAGCACAATGAATCCGATGACTCTCGCCGGCGACGAAGGCGTAACCCGATGAAATATGTCGAGCAGGTGCTGCAGCCCGGCGAAACCGTGGCCTACGCCACCAGCCTGCATTGGCTGGTCTATCTGCGGGCCGTGGTGCTGCTGATCCTGGCGCTCGCCTGTCTGATCGCTTCGGGCGCGTTCGCCCAGTCGATGGTGGCGTACGGGCTGGAGATCGTTGCCCTGCTGCTTGGCCTGTTCGCGCTCGTCTCGGGGCTGAGCGCCCTGATCCGGCGGGCGACGACCGAACTGGCGGTGACCGATCGGAGGGTCATCTTCAAGACCGGGATTTTCCAGCGCCACACGATGGAGATGAACCGCTCGAAGGTCGAGACGGTCGGCGTCAACCAGTCGATCCTCGGCCGCATTCTCGGTTACGGCACGATCATCGTGCGCGGCACCGGCGGCAGCTTTGAGCCGATCCCCTTTATCGGCGACCCGCTGAACTTCCGCAGCCACATCACGGCCGGATAGGTGGCGCGAACCCGCCCCGCCGCCCGACCCGCCGCCCGCCCCGCCGCGCTGTCGATCGGCCTCTCGGCGGTCATCGTCGCGGCCAGCGACCACGATCCGCGAGTGCTGACGATCCGGCTGCCGGGCGCCGAGCGCGACGCGGCCGAGGCCCTGCCGTCGGGTCCGCTCGAAGCCGAGCACCGCACGCTGGAGATCGGCCTGCGCAGCTGGGTTGAGCGGCAGACCAGCCAGCGCCTCGGGCATGTCGAGCAGCTCTATACCTTCGGCGACCGCGACCGGGTCGCGGGCGAGGCGGCGCTGGCCTTGCCGGCGCTGGTCGTCGCCTATCTCGCCCTGGTGCGCGAAGTGCGCCCGGCCGGCGCGGCCGATGCCGAATGGCACAGCTGGTACCGCTATTTCCCGTGGGAAGATTGGCGCCAGGGCAACCCCGCTCTGCTCGCGGCGATCGAGGTGCGGCTCGAGCGCTGGGCGGCGCAGGCCGGGGGCGAGGCCGAGCGGCGGCTGCGCCACGAGCGGCTCGGCCTCGCCTTCGGCCGCTCCGGCGCGTCGTGGAACGAGGAACTGGTACTCGAACGCTACGAGCTGCTCTACCAGGCCGGGCTCGTCGCCGAGGCGTCGCGCGCGCCCGGACAGCTCCCGGCGGCGCCCGACGATGAGAGCGCGGCGGGGGTGGCGATGGCGCTGGACCATCGCCGCATCCTGGCGACTGCGATCGGCCGGCTGCGCGGCAAGATCAAGTACCGGCCGGTGGTGTTCGAACTGATGCCGCCCGCCTTCACGCTGCTGCAACTGCAGCGCACCGTCGAGGCGCTCGCCGGGGTCAGGCTCCACAAGCAGAATTTCCGCCGGCTCGTCGAGCAGCAGGGGCTGGTCGAGGAGACCGGCGCGATCAGCGCCGCGACCGGCGGCCGGCCGGCCCGGCTCGTCCGCTTTCGCCGCGAAGTCCTCCTCGAACGCCCGGCCCCCGGGCTCAGGCTGCGTGCCGGAAGGCGCGCCGCGGCCGGGACCTGACCCGGGGATCTGACCCGGGGATCTGACCCGGGGAACTGAGACCGGCGGCGGCTGCACGGCAGGGTCGCGTCATCGAGATGTCATACGAGGGTTGACGCGGCCGGTTTTGCCCTTATTCTCATCTTCAGCATAACAGCTGCCGGACCGTCGAGTCCGGCTTTTCCGGGGCCTATAAATGCTCAACTAGAGCATAATGGAGGAGTCGCCGCGTGCTCGAGACCGTTACCCCACGTACCGTGGCGCCGTTGCCGCTGCCCGAGCTGTACCACCGGGTTGAGCGCCACATCCCCGCCATCGAATGGCGCATCCTGGCCGACGACATCGCCGCGATCCTCGAATTGAAGCGCGAGCGCAATGCGGTGATCCTGGCGCACAACTACCAGACCCCCGACATCTTCCACACCGTCGGCGACATCGTCGGCGACTCTCTCGCGCTGGCGCGCGAGGCGGCGCGCACCGAAGCCGCGGTGATCGTGCTGGCCGGCGTGCATTTCATGGCCGAGACTGCAAAGCTGCTGAACCCCGGCAAGACCGTGCTGATCCCCGACATGGAAGCCGGCTGCTCGCTCGCCGAGTCGATCACCGCGGCCGATGTCCGGCTGATGCGGGCCCGCCATCCCGGCGTGCCGATCGTGACATATGTCAACACCTCGGCCGCGGTGAAGGCGGAAAGCGATGTCTGCTGCACCTCGGGCAACGCCAAGAAGATCGTCGAGGCGCTGGGGGTGCCCAAGGTCATCATGCTGCCCGACGAATACCTGGCGCGCAACATCGCGACCCAGACCCGGGTCGAGATCATTGCCTGGAAGGGCCATTGCGAGGTGCACGAACGCTTCACCCCCGAGGATATCCGCAGCCTGCGCGAGACCTATCCCGGCATCACCGTCTTGGCCCATCCCGAATGCCCGCCCGAGGTCGTCGTCGAATGCGATTTCGCCGGCTCGACCGCGGCGATGGCCGACTATGTCGGGCAGAAGCGGCCGGCGCGGGTCGTGCTGCTGACCGAATGCTCGATGAGCGACAACGTCGCGCTGCAATATCCCGAGCTCGACTTTGTGCGGCCGTGCAATTTGTGCCCGCACATGAAGCGGATCACCCTGAAGAACATCCGCCACGCGCTCGAAACGATGACGCACGAGGTGACGATCGCCCCCGATGTTGCCGAGCGGGCGCGCCAGGCCGTCGAGCGCATGCTGGCGCTCGGCTGAATCTTCTAATCGTCATGCCCGGCCTTGTGCCGGGCATCCACGGGGGTGGCCGGGCCAAGCCCGGCCATGACGGAATTGGGGCTGAAGCGATGCTGCGTATCCTGATCGAGCCGATCGTCCGGGCCGCGCTGGTCGAGGATCTCGGCCGCGCCGGCGACATCACCACAGATGCGATCGTGCCGGCCGAGGCGACGATCGCGGCGGTCATCGCGGCCCGCCAGCCGGGCGTCCTGGCCGGGCTCGAGGCCGGGCTGATCGCCTTCGCGCTGCTCGACCCGGACCTCAGGATCGAGGTTCTGTGTCCCGACGGCAGCCGGGTCGAGCGCGGCCAGGTGGTGGCGCGCAT
The DNA here is from genome assembly GCA_035534535.1 of Allostellaceae bacterium. Lineage (GTDB taxonomy): Bacteria > Pseudomonadota > Alphaproteobacteria > ATCC43930 > CGMCC-115725 > DATARH01. The sequence goes on from DATLRS010000200.1 coordinate 8,242, forward strand.
CGCCGGCCGGGCGCGCCCGGTGCTCGCCGCCGAGCGCACCGCGCTCAATCTGATCTCCCGCCTGTCCGGCGTCGCCACCGCGACCCGCTCGCTCGCCGATGCGATCCGCGGCCACCAGGCGAAGATCGTCTGCACCCGCAAGACGACGCCCCTGCTGCGCATCCTCGAAAAGGAGGCGGTGCGGCTGGGCGGCGGCGCCAACCACCGTTTTGGCCTCGACGATGCGATGCTGATCAAGGACAACCACGTCGCGCTGGCCGGCGGCGTCGGGCCGGCCTTGCAGCGGGCGCGCGCCCATGCCGGGCACCTCGTCAAGATCGAACTCGAAGTCGATACGCTCGACCAGCTCGCCGAGGCGCTCGACCACGCCGTCGATGCGGTGCTGCTCGACAACATGGACCCGCCGACCCTGCGCCGCGCCGTGCAGATGGTGGCGGGCCGCGCCTTCACCGAAGCGTCGGGCCGCATCACCCGCGAAACCGCGCCGGCGATCGCCGCCACCGGGGTCGATCTGATCTCGTCCGGCTGGATCACCCACAGCGCCCCGATATTGGATCTGGGGCTCGATATCGCGTAGCTTAGGCGGGTTCCCCTTCCGGCCGGAGCCCCACCCATGCCAAATGCCGAACCCTGTCGCCTGCCGGCGGTGACGCTGGCGCGCCTCGTCGAGGGCGGCGAGTTGACCGCCGAGGCGGTGGTGCAAAGCTGCCTCGACCGCATCCGCGAGCGCGACCCGGTGGTGCGCGCCTGGGTCCATCTCGATGCCGAGCCGGCGCTGGCGGCGGCCCGCGACTGCGATAGGAGCGGGCGGCCCGGCCTGTTGCGCGGCGTGCCGTTCGGCATCAAGGACATCTTTGATACGGCGCAGATGCCGAGCGGTTACGGCTCGCCGATCTATACCGGCTGCCGGCCGAGCCTCGACGCCAGCGCGGTGGCGCTGCCGCGCGCCCAGGGCGCGATCCTCCTCGGCAAGACAGTGACCACCGAATTCGCCAACCGCCATCCCGGCCCGACCTCGAACCCCCACGATTGCGCCTACAGCCCCGGCGGGTCGTCGAGCGGCTCGGCCGCTGCGGTTGCCGACTGCATGGTGCCGCTGGCGATCGGCACCCAGACCGGCGGCTCGGTCATCCGCCCGGCGGCGTTTTGCGGAATCGTCGGGTTCAAGCCGAGCTTCGGCCTGTTCCCGCCCTCTGGCATGCACCCCAACACCGAGAGCCTCGACACGGTCGGCGCGATGGCGCGCTCGGTCGCCGACATCGCGCTGTTCCGCGCCGCGCTGATGGCGATCCCCTACGAGGCGCCGGTGATGCCCGAGCGGCCGCCGCGCCTCGCGCTGTGCCGCACGATGCATTGGGATCGCGCCCAGCCCGAGGGGCGCGCCGTGCTCGACGCGGCGGCGGCGCGGCTGCGGGCCGCAGGCGCCACGATCGTCGACAGCGAATTGCCTTCCGAATGCGCCGACATCTCCGAGATCCAGCGGCGCCACAGCGCCTACGAGGCGCCGCGCAACCACGCGCCCGAACTGCATCGCCATGCGCCGTTGCTCAGCGACGATTTGCTGGCGAATGGCCGCATCGCCGCCGGGCGGCAGTTGAGCCTCGATGATTTCCGCACCGCCTGGCGCCGCGCCGACGTGGCGCGGGCGGCGGCGGCGCACTGGGCCGGACAGTTCGACGCGATCCTGACATTGCCCGCCGTCGGTCAGGCGCCGAAGGGGCTGGGCGACACCGGCTCGGCGATCTTCAACAGCCTGTGGACGGTGCTCTACATGCCCTGTCTGACATTGCCGGCCGGGGCGGGGCCGGACGGCCTGCCGGTCGGCATCCAGCTGGTCGGCCGGCGCCACGACGATGCCCGGCTGCTCGATGTCGGCCTCTGGGTCGAGCGGCATCTGGGAGCGCGCCGATGACCGCGGCGAACCGCCTGTCGGCCGCCGAGGCGATCGCCCGTCTCGGCTCCGGGGAACTCACCGCCGAGGCGCTGACCCGCGCCTGTCTCGACCGTGCCGCCGAGCGCCGGGACCTGAAGGCCTGGATCTGGCTCGATCCGGAGCAGGCCGTGGCCGCGGCGCGCGCTGCCGACCGGGCCGGCCGCAAGGGGCTCCTCGCCGGCCTGCCGATCGGCGTCAAGGACATCATCGATACCGTCGACATGCCGACCGGGCACGGTTCGCCGATCTATCAGGGCAACCGCCCGTTCGCCGACGCCGCCTGCGTCGCGCTGTTGCGCATGGCCGGCGGCACGATCCTCGGCAAGACGGTGACGACCGAATTTGCCAACCGCTTTCCCGGCGCGACGGTCAACCCGCACAATCCGGCGCACACACCGGGCGGCTCGTCGAGCGGCTCGGCGGCGGCGGTCGCCGATTTTCAGGTGCCGGCGGCGCTCGGCACCCAGACCGGCGGCTCGGTCATCCGTCCGGCGGCGTTCTGCGGCGTCGTCGGCTACAAGCCCAGCTTTGGCGAGTTCGCCCGTACCGGCATCAAGCTGCAATGCCACAACCTCGACACGCTCGGCATCATCTGCCGCAGCCTCGACGATCTGCCGCCGCTGCGCGCCGCGCTGGTCGCCGGGACGCTGCGTCCGATCGACCGCACCACCGCGGCGCCGCGCATCGGGATCTGCCGCACCCCGGCCTGGGAGCGCGCCGAGCCGGCGATGCAGGGGCTCGTCGAAAGCGGCGCGGCGCGGCTCGCCGCTTCCGGTGCGCGCGTCAGCGAGGTCAGCTTTGCCCCGGCCTTTGCCAATATTCTCGATCACCATCGCCGCATCTTCAACTTCGAGGCGGCGCGCAATTACGCCTACGAATACGAAGAGCACAATGCGCTGGTGAGCCCGGTGCTGCGCGACACGGTGCTGACACCGGGCCGCGAATTGCCGCTCGCCGCCTATGTCGAGGCACTCGAAACGGCAGACGCGTTCCGCCGCCACCTCGACGACATCTTCGCCGAATTCGACGTGCTCATGACCCCGAGTACTGCCGGCGAGGCGCCGCTGGGGCTCGGCTCGACCGGCGACCCGAGCTTCAATTCGATCTGGACATTGGCCTGGACGCCATGCCTGACCTTGCCCGCCGGTACCGGCCCCAACGGCCTGCCGCTCGGCGTTCAGCTGGTCGGCCGGCGTTTTGCTGACGAGGCATTGTTCGACGCCGCCGCATGGTGTGTGGCGCGGCTCGCCGCCTGAGCGACGCTCGCCCGCATCGTGCGACCTCGCCCGAGACGCATCTGTGCTTGCCGCCCGATGGCGTGGGCCGCATGCTAACAGGCGCTGACATCACCGGGAGAGCGGAATGATCTACGAACTGCGCGTCTATCACTGCGTGCCGGGGCGGCTGCCGGACCTGATCAAACGGTTCGACACAATCACCCTGCCGCTATGGGAAAAGCATGCGATCCGCCAGGCTGGCTTCTTTACCACCCTGGTCGGCGAGTCGAACCAGGACCTGACCTATTTGCTGAAATGGGAATCGCTCGCCGAGCGCGACGCGAAGATGACCAAGTTCGGCGCCGATCCCGAATGGCAGACTAAGCGCGCCGAGACCGAGAAGAACGGCCCGATCGTCGCCTCGATCACCAATTCGTTCCTGACGCCGACCTCGTTCTCGTCGGTCAAGTGATTTTGCGGGAGACAACAAAATGATCTACGAGCTGCGCGTCTACCACGCCGTGCCCGGCCGCCTGCCCGATCTCTTGAAGCGATTTGACACGATCACCCTGAAGATCTGGGAACGCCATCAGATCAAGCAGGCCGGGTTCTGGACCGTGCTGGTCGGGGAATCCAACATGGCGCTCTATTACATGCTGCAATGGGAGTCGCTCGCCGACCGCGAGAAGAAATGGAACGCCTTCCAGGCCGATCCGGAATGGCATAGCAAGCGCGCCGAGACCGAGAAGAACGGCCCGATCGTCGCCCGGGTGATCAATTCCTTCCTGCAGCCGACCAGCTTCTCGGCGGTGAAGTAACCGCGGGCGCCGACTAGCGGCCCTTGCGCTTGCGCTCCTTGCGGGCGGCGTAGCGGGCGTCGCGCGCCGCCTGCTTTTCGGCTTCGAGTTCGAGGTCGCGGGCGGCTTTCGCGACGGCCGCAGCCTCGCGCGCCGCCGCTTCTTCCTGCTCCGCTGCGGCGCGGGCAGCTGCCTCGGCCGCTTCCTCGGCCGCCTTGGCGGCGGCCGCGCGAGCCTCGGCGGCCAGCCGGGCGGCCTTGCGCTCGGCAATTCGGGCATCGCGCGCTGCGCTGACCGCTAGCCGGGCCGCCTGGCGCTCGGCGAGTCCGGCGTCGTTCACCATCGCGCGGTGTCGCTCCAACGCGGCCTTTTTCGCGGCCGCGGCGGCGCTCTGGCGATCGGCAAAGCTGGTTTCCTTGGAATGGTTCATTCGATCCCTTGCTGATGGTTGATGTTTGTCGATTGCAGTGGAGATGTCACCCGTCGCGCCAGCGCCGGCTCGCCGCGTCATCCTCGGTGCGCGCCGCGACCCAGCGCTCGCCCTGCGCCGTCGCCTCGCTTTTCCAGAACGGCGCGTCGGTCTTCAGCCAGTCGATCAGGAAATGGCAGGCGGCAAGTGCTGCCTCGCGGTGCGGCGAAGCGGTGGCGACCAGCACGATCCGGTCGCCTGGCTCGAGCCTGCCGTAGCGGTGGATGATCAGCGAGGCCGAAAGCGGCCAGCGCCGGTTCGCCTCGGCCTCGATCTCGGCCAGCTTCTTCTCGGTCATGCCGGGGTAGTGTTCCAGCGTCAAGGCGGAGACCCGCTCCGGGCCGCCGCCAGGGCCCAAGACATCGCGCACCAGCCCGATAAAGCTCGCGACCCCGCCAATGCTGTGGTCATCGCCCGCCAGCAGGTCGAGTTCCTTGCCGATATCGAAATCGTCGCGCTGCACCCGGATCATCGATTGTCTCCTCGGGCTCAGCCCCCGGTGACCGGTGGAAACAGCGCCACCTCGTCGCCGTCGCGGATCGGGTGATCGGCCCCGACATAATCCTGGTTGACCGCGACCCGGATCACCGACAGATCGCGCAACGCCTCGCCGTAGCCGCCCTCGCGGCGGCGCAGCCAGGCGAGCAGCCCGGCGACATCGCGCACCTCGGCCGGCAACGCAATATCTTCCTCGGCATGCCCGATGCGCGCCCGCAGCCAGGCGAAGTACAACAGCTTCACGACCCGAACACCTCGGAAAACGGCAGGAACTCGATCGCCGTCCCGGCGGCGATGTCGCTGAGGCTCTCGTCGAGAATGGCAAACCCGTCCGATTGCACGATCGAGGACAGGATGCCGGCGCCGTCTTTCGGATAACGGCGGGCGACGACACCGCCGTCCTCGCGCACCAGGCTGGCGCGCAGATATTCGCGCCGTCCGGGCTTTTTGCGATAGGCGAAACCGGAATTGACCGGGAAGGTCAGCGGCGGGGCCGTCGCTGCGCCGCCGAGGCGCTGGATCAGCGGCCGCGCGAGGATCGCGAAGGTCAGCGCCGCGGCGACCGGGTTGCCGGGCAGGCCGATCAGCGGCACGCCCCCCACCAGGCCGAGCGCGACCGGCCGCCCGGGCTTGATCGCAAGGCGCCAGAAGGCGAGCCGGCCGAGCTTCTCGATCGCCGCCCTGACGTGATCTTCCTCGCCGGTCGAAACCCCGCCCGAGGTGACGATCAGATCGTGCCCGGCGCTCGCCGCTCGGAGCGTATCGGCGAGCGCGGCGGCGCGGTCGGGACGGATGCCGAGATCGCTGACGACGCAACCGAGGCCGCGCAGCAAGGCCGCCAGCATGTGCCGGTTGGCGTCGTAGATCGCGCCCTCGGGCAGCATCGTTCCCGGCTCGCGCACCTCGTCACCGGTCGATAACAAGGCCGCGCGCAACGGCCGGAACACCGGCAGGCGGTCATGGCCGAGCGCTGCGGCAAGCCCGAGATCGGCCGGCTTCAGCCGGCGCCCGGCCGCCAGCGCGACGCTGCCGCGGCTGACATCTTCGCCGGCATCGCGGCGGTTGGCGCCCTTTTTGAGGCCCGGCTTGAGGCGGACCCGGCCCGCTTCGACAACGCAGTCCTCCTGCATCATCACGGTATCGGCGCCTACCGGCATCGGCGCGCCGGTGAAGATGCGGATTGCTTCGCCCGGCTGCGCGGCGCGGTCCAGCGGATGGCCGGCGGCGGCCCGCCCGCCGACCGGCAGCACGGTCTCGCGGTCGGGCAACAGATCGGCATGGGCGATCGCGAAGCCGTCGACGGCGCTGTTGGCGTGCGGCGGCACGTCGATCGCGGCCACCAGATCGCCGGCCAGGATGCGCCCGGCGGCCATCGCCAGCGGCGTCGTTTCCGCGTCGACCACCGGGGCGATGCGGGCCTCGATCAGCGCCAGCGCAGCATCGATGCCGAGCAGCGTGCCGCCGAAGGCAAAGCAATCATCGCTCAGCTGCGCCATGACGCGGCCCCGAAATGGTCGAGGATGAACCGGGCGACCGCGGCCGGATCGCCGAGCGGCAGCAGCGGGACCGGCGCCGCCACCGGCTCGTCAGCGGCGATCGCGACGACGTAGGGATCGTCGAGGTAGATCAGCGGCTTACCGAGCGAGGGGCGATGCACCTCGAGCTTCGGATGAGGATGCGACTTGAAGCCTTCGACGAGCAGCAGGTCAACCGGGCTCATCTGCGCCACCAGTTCGTCGAGCGTCGGCTCGGGCTGGCCGCGCAGCTCGTGCATCAAGGCCCAGCGGCGCGACGAGGCGACCATGACCTCACCGGCGCCGGCTTGGCGGTGCCGCCAGGAATCCTTGCCCGGCTGGTCGATATCGAATTCGTGATGGGCGTGCTTGATTGTTGACACCTTGAGGCCCCGCGCCACCAGCTCGGGAATGAGCCCGGCCATCAGCGTCGTCTTGCCGCTGCCGCTCCAGCCGGCCAAACCGAAGATGCGCATCCCGTGCTGTCCCTGCGACACTTAGGCTGCGGCGGGCCGTGCTGCAAGCGCGCGGTCAGGCGAGCCGCTGCGGTTTGCCATGCGGCGGCGCCGTTCGGGTCAGGTGCGCGAGGGCGGCGCGCAGATAGTCGTAGCCGGTCACCAGCGTCAGCAGCGCGGCGATCCACAACAGGATTTCGCCGATATCTACGACCGGCAGGTAGGCCGGGCCGGCATCGCCGACGATCAGAAACCCGATCGCCACCATCTGGATCGCCGTCTTCCATTTCGCCAGCCTCGACACCGGCAGGCCGACCCGCAATCCGGCCAGATATTCGCGCAGGCCCGACACCAGGATCTCGCGGCACAGGATCACCAGGGCCGGCAACAGGACGATCGGCGGCAAACGGCTGAACGCCGCGAGCATCAGCAGGGTCGCCGCGACCAGCAGCTTGTCGGCGATCGGGTCGAGAAACCGGCCGATCTCGGATTGCTGCGCCCAGCGCCGCGCCATGTGACCGTCCAGCCAATCGGTCAGGCCGGCTGCCGAAAACAGCACGCAGCCAATATACCGCGCCGCGTCGCCGACGACGTAAAACGTCACAACCACCAGCGGAATCACCAGGATGCGCGACAGGGTCAATAGATTGGGAAGGCTGGTCAACGGCACGCTTCCCTCCAGCGGGGCGGTCGGCACGGGGGATCGGCTGGCATCTTATCCATCCGCATGAAAGTGGTCATAAACCTTTTTCGCGACGGTCGTGTTGATGCCGCCAACCCGTTCGATCTCGGCCAGCCCAGCCCGCGCCACCGCCCGCGCCGAGCCGAAATGATGCAATAGCGCGTGCTTGCGCCGGGCGCCGATCCCGGGGATCTCGTCGAGCGGCGATTGGCCGATCGCCTTGGCGCGCTTGGCGCGGTGGGCGCCGATTACGAAACGGTGCGCCTCGTCGCGCAACCGCTGCAGGAAATAGAGAACCGGGTCGCGCGGTTCGAGCGACAAGGGCGGCCGGCCGGCCAGGAAAAAGCGCTCGCGGCCGGCGTTGCGGTCGGGACCCTTGGCGATCGCGACAACCGCCTGATCGGCGATGCCGAGTTCGGCGAACACCTCCTGCGCCGCGGTCAGCTGGCCCTGGCCGCCATCGATCAGCACCAGATCGGGCCACAGGCCGCGGGCGCGCTCGGGGTCCTCCTTCAGCGCGCGGCCGAAGCGGCGGCGAAACACCTCGCGCATCATCGCGTAATCATCGCCGGCGGCCGCCTTTTCGCGGATCGTGAATTTGCGGTAGGCGTTCTTGATCGGCCCGTCGGGGCCGGCGACGATCATCGCGCCGACCGCGTGGCTGCCCTGGATATGGCTGTTGTCATAGACCTCGATGCGGCTGGGCGGTCCCGCCAGCCCGAATGCCGCCGCGACGCCGTCGAGCAGCTGGCGTTGCGAGGCGCTTTCGGCGAGCCGGCGCCCCAGCGCGTCGCGCGCCGTCGCGGCGATGCGGTCGACCAGCTTCTTCTTGTCGCCGCGCCGCGGTGCCGCGAGTCTGACGCGCCCGCCGCGCAATGATAATGCCTCGGCGACGAGATCCTGCTCGGCGAGCGGATGGCTCAGCAGGACCAGCGGCGGCTTGGCGCGGTTGTCGTAGAACTGGCCGACAAAGCTGGCCAGCACCTCTTCGACCGCCAGCTGGCGGTCGTGGCTCGGGAAATAGGCGCGGTTGCCCCAGTTGTGGCCGCCGCGGAAAAAGAACACCTGGACGCAGGTCTGCCCGCCCGCCTGATGAGCCGCGATGACGTCGGCATCGACGATGCCGGCGACATGGATGTCCTGGTGGCCCTGCACCAGCGACAGGGCGCGAATGCGGTCGCGGATCAGCGCTGCCGCCTCGAAATCGAGCAGCCCGGCCGCCTTGTCCATTTCCGCCGCGAGGCGCTGCTGAATGTCCTGGCTGCGCCCCGACAGGAACAGCGTCGCCTGGTCGATCAGCCGCGCGTAATCCGCGCCGCCGATGCGGCCGACGCAGGGCGCGCTGCACCGCTTGATCTGGTGCAGCAGGCAGGGGCGGGTGCGGTTGGCGAACACGCTGTCGCTGCACGAGCGCAGCAGAAACGCCTTTTGCAGCGCGACCAGGGTGCGGTTGACGGCGCCAGCCGAGGCGAACGGCCCGAAATACGAGCCCGGCTGGTCGCGCGCCCCGCGAAACTTGGCCAGCTGCGGAAAATCGGGATCGGCGGTCAGGTGGATGAACGGAAACGACTTGTCGTCGCGCAACAGCACGTTGTAGCGCGGCATCAGCCGCTTGATCAGGTTGCATTCGAGGAGCAGCGCCTCGGCCTCGGTCGCCGTCACGACGATCTCGAACGTCGCGGTCTCGGACACCATGCGGCGCAGCCGGTTCGACAGCCCGGCCGGGTGGGTATAATTCTGCACGCGGCTTTTCAGGTTGCGCGCCTTGCCGACATAGACCGCCTCGCCCTTGCGGTCGAGCATGCGGTAGACGCCGGGGCTCGCCGGCACATTGCGCAAGGCCGCGCGCAACACCGCAACGCCCGCTGCGACGCCCGCTGCGACGCTGCCGGCCGGGGCACCGTCGACCGGGCCGTCCGCGGCCTCGGGGTGCGTTGCCGGCTCGTCTGCCGCCGGGGTCGGGAGCAGGCCGCTCGCCACCGCATCGGGGCTGCGCCGCGGGTCGAGCGGCGCCGATTTTTCCCGGCGTCGCCGGGCCGTCGGCTCAACCGCCTGAATCGTCATTCTTTCTTCCGCACCTTTCCGGCATATCCACCGAATCTGGGGATAAATCTGTAGACAAGCCCGACCGGGGGCGAAACAGATCAATCAAACTCTACTCTTCAGATCAATGCCTAAAAATGAGGCAACTTGTTACCTCGTTGATTTTATTGCATTTATCCCCTGTCAAGTGTAAACCAATCGTAACAATCGCCGAAAAGCGGAGCGCGGCAGGGTGTCGCCGATCGGTCACACCGGCTGTGCACAACTTGCCGGTTTCGCGGCGACATCCCAGCCATTTCCGGGGCTTGCTAGAGACATTTTGCCGCGGCCTCGTCGCCGACGCTTATTCGATCACCGGCGCCGCGCCCGACTGGGCCCAGCCGAGGTGCTCGCCGCCATCCAGTGCAATCATCTGGCCGGTCATCGCCGGCGCCGCAAGAATGAAGCGCAATGCCGCGGCGACCTCGTCCGGGCTGGTGCCGCGCCCGAGCGGCATGACCCGGCAGCGCTCGACAAACTGCTCGGCACTCTGGCGCGGGCTCGGCAGGGTCGGGCCGGGACCGATGCCGTTGACCCGGATGCGCGGCGCCATCGCCAGCGCCATCGTCCGGGTCAGCGTCCACAACGCCGATTTGGTCAGCGTGTACGAGACGAAATACGGCGTCAGGTTCCACACCCGCTCGTCGAGCAGATTGACCACGACGCCGCCGGCATCGGCCGGCAGCAAGGCCGCAAACTGCTGCATCAGCACGAACGGCGCCCGCAGATTGACCGCGAGATGCGCCTCCCAGCCGGCGCGGGTGACGCTCGCCGCGGTATCGTTCTCGAAAATCGAGGCGTTGTTGACCAGGACGCCGACCGGCCCGAGCGCCGCCACGGTCCGCGGCAGCAGATCGGCAACCGCCGCCTCGTCGGTCAGATCGCAGGCGAGCGCCGCCGCCCGGCCGCCTCTCCGCTCGATCTCGGCGACCAATGCCGCGGCCTCGGCCCGCGAGCGGTAATGATGCACCGCGACGGCATAGCCCGCGTCGGCCAGCGCCAGCACCAGCGCGCGGCCGAGGCGCCGCGCCCCACCGGTGACCAAGGCCGCCATCGGCACCGGCCGGATGGGCAAGCCGCCGGTCAATTCGTCTGCGGCCGCCGAGCGGGCGGCGGGGGGGTCAGCCGCGAGCACGGCGCTGCTTGTTCTGGGCCCGGGCGCGCACCTTGGCGCGCACCGCCTCGCGTGCCGACATGCCGGCGCGCCCCAGCGTCGAGCGCCCGCGCGGCCCGCCATCGGAGGTTTCGGAGAGACCCAACTCGACCTGTTCCAGGCGGCGGATCTCGTCGCGCAGCCGCGCCGCCTCCTCGAATTCGAGATCGGCGGCGGCGGCCCGCATGCGCTTGTCGAGATCGGCGATCACCGCCTTCAGATCCTTGCCCTGGTAATGCGCCGCGTCGCTCTCGCCGAGCCCGACCGTGACATGGTCGCGCTCATAGACGCTGTCGAGAATGTCGGCGATGCCGTGCCGGATGCTCTCCGGGGTGATGCCATGCGCGGCATTGTAGACCTGCTGCCTCTCGCGGCGCCGGTTGGTCTCGTCGATCGCCGCCTTGAGGCTGTCGGTCATGCGGTCGGCATAGAGGATCGCGCGGCCGTCGAGATGGCGCGCGGCCCGCCCGATGGTCTGGATCAGCGAGGTGCGCGATCGCAGAAAGCCCTCCTTGTCGGCGTCGAGCACCGCCACCAGCGCGCATTCCGGGATGTCGAGCCCCTCACGCAGCAGGTTGATGCCGATCAGCACGTCGAACACGCCCAATCGCAGGTCGCGGATGATCTCGATGCGCTCGATCGTGTCGACGTCGGAATGCAGGTAGCGCACCCGCAAGCCGGCTTCGTGCAGGTATTCGGTCAGCGCCTCGGCCATCTTCTTGGTCAAGGTGGTGACCAGCACGCGCTGCCCCTTCAGCGCGGCGTCGCGGCATTCGGCCATCAAATCGTCGACCTGGTTCTCGGTCGGGCGGATGATCGTAGGCGGGTCGACGAGGCCCGTCGGCCGCACGATCTGCTCGACGAAGACGCCGCCCGCGCGCTGCATCTCCCACGGCCCGGGGGTCGCCGAGACAAAGATCGTCGGGCCGCGATATTCGTCCCATTCGGCGAATTTCAGGGGCCGGTTGTCGGTGCAGGAGGGCAGCCGGAAGCCGTATTCGGCCAGGCACGTCTTGCGCGTCCAGTCGCCGCCGAACATGCCGCCCAGTTGCGGCACCGTGACGTGGCTCTCATCGACGATGACGAGGGCGTCGCGCGACATGTATTCGAAAAAGGTCGGCGGCGGCTCGCCCGGCGCGCGGCCGGTCAGATAGCGCGAATAATTCTCGATGCCGGCGCACGCGCCGGTCGCCTCGATCATCTCGACATCGTAGGTCGTGCGCTGCTCCAGGCGCTGCGCCTCCAACAGCCGGCCGCCGCGGTGCAGTTCTTCGAGGCGGATCTTGAGGTCGCGCTTGATCTGCTCGATCGCCTGCAACAGCGTCGGGCGCGGCGTCACGTAATGGCTGTTGGCGTAGACCTTGATCGATTGCAGGGCGGCGGTCTTCTCGCCGGTCAGGGGATCGATCTCGTGGATCGCCTCAACTTCGTCGCCGAACAACGACAGGCGCCAGGCGCGGTCCTCATAATGCGCCGGAAAGATCTCGATCGTGTCGCCGCGCACCCGGAAGCTGCCGCGGAAGAAATTGTGGTCGTTGCGCCGGTATTGCAGTTCGACGAATTTCGCCAGCAGCTTGGTGCGGTTGATGCGGCTGCCGACGGCCAGCGATTCGGTCATCTGCGAATAGGTCTCGACCGAGCCGATGCCATAGATGCACGAGACGCTGGCGACGACGATGACGTCGCGGCGTTCGAGGATGGCCCGCGTCGCCGAGTGGCGCATGCGGTCGATCTGCTCGTTGAGCGAGGATTCCTTCTCGACATAGGTGTCGGTGCGCGGCACATACGCCTCGGGCTGGTAGTAGTCGTAATACGAGACGAAATACTCGACCGCGTTCTCGGGAAAGAAGCTCCGCATCTCGCCGTAGAGCTGCGCCGCCAGCGTCTTGTTGGGGGCGAGGATGATCGCCGGCCGGCCGGTGCGGGCGATGACATGCGCCATCGTGAAGGTTTTTCCGCTGCCGGTAACCCCCAGCAGCACCTGGTCGCGCTCGCCCTTGGCCAGCCCCTCGCACAATTCGTCGATCGCCTGCGGCTGGTCGCCGGCCGGCTGGAACTCGGAGGCGAGCTTGAACGGTCTCTCGATATCGCCCTGCGGGCGCTCGGCAACGAACAGCGGTTGCATGACGCTAAAGATAGGCGCCCGAGCGAGCCCGCGCCAGTGGCGCGCTTTGCCGGCGGCTCAGGGAGGCGCGGCGGGAAACCAGTCGCCGACAACCTGATCGGCGGTGAACCTCGCCTGTTCGAGGCGCTCGCGGGCCGCGCTCGTCAACTCGCCATGCTCCTCCAAATCGGCGGCGCCAAGGTCTGCGGCGAGGCTGGTTTCATCCGCGATTATGCCGTCGATCTCGCGCCGCAGGCTCGGGCTGTCGCGCAAGATGATCGCGATTTCGTTGCGCGCCTCGCGAATCGTCAGCCGCCAGCCCCGACGCGGCGCCTCGGCAGACGACGCAGTCAGTTTCACAAGATGACGCAGAATCCGGCGGATATGGGAATGCAGCGCGCGGCGATCGGATTTACCCAAGCTCTCGATCTCCTCGGCGAGGTTCTCCCAGTCGAGTGGCAGGTTGGCACCTTTCGCACGCCGCAATGCTGTCGCTTGCTCCTCGGTCCACAGCACGAAATCGCGATCGTAGAGGCCGCTCATGACGCTCTCGCCCGTCCCGGCGGGTCGAGCGCCTCCTCGGTGTCGCCCTGCGGGCGCTCGGAAATGAGCAAGGGCTGCATGCGCCTAAGATAGGCCTGCGCCGCCCGCGATGCCAGAAGGCCGGCGTCACGGCCGGCATCTTTGGCAGGCGCGCGGCGGCAATCTCGCGTAGATTAACTGCCGCTGTTCAACCAAGAAGGCAGCCGCGATGCCAGAAACCCGGCCCAACATCCTGTTCATCGTGGTCGATGATTGCGGCTATGCCGATCTCGGCTGCACCGGGCAGACCGATTATCGGACCCCGGCGCTCGACCGGCTGGCGGCGGAGGGGGTCCGCTTCACCCAGGCCTATGCCAACGCGCCGTTGTGCACCAACACCCGCGTCGCGCTGACCACCGGGCGCTACCAGTACCGGCTGCCGATCGGGCTCGTCGAACCGCTACGCTGGACCGACCGCGACAAGCCCGAGATGGGCATTCCGGCCGGCTTCCCGACGCTGCCGGCGCTGTTGCGCGGTGCCGGCTACCGCACCGGGCTGATCGGCAAGTGGCATCTCGGCTACCTGCCGCGCTACGGCCCCCTGAAGAGCGGCTATGGCGAGTTCTTCGGCATCATGGGCGGCTTCACCGGCTATTACACGCATCTCGGCGACGCCGGCGAGCATGATTTCTACGAGGGCGAGACGCCGCTCGACAAACAGGGCTATGTCACCGATTTGTTGAGCGAGCGGGCGACCGCCTGGGTCGCGGCGGCTGCCAGCGCGCCCGAACCCTATTTTCTCAGCCTGCATTACACGGCGCCGCACTGGCCGTGGTCGGCGCCGTCGGTCGAGGCGGCGGCCCGCGAGCGCGAACGGGTGCGCGCCGAGATCACCGAGGGCGGCTCTACCCGCATCTACGGCGAGATGATGGGGATACTCGACGCCGGCATCGGGCGGGTGCTCGACGCGGCGCGGCGCGGCGCCGGTGCCCGCGACACCCTGGTCCTGTTCACCAGCGACAATGGCGGCGAGCGCTTTTCCAAGATATGGCCGTTTGTCGGTCGCAAATTTGATCTCCTGGAGGGCGGCCTCAGGGTGCCGCAGATCTGCTGGCGGCCGGGGCATATCCCGGCCGGGCGGGTGACCGACCAGGTGGCGATCACGATGGACCTGACCGCGACCTGCCTGGCGGCGGCCGGCGTCGCGGCGGCGCCCGAATATCCGCCGGAGGGCATCGATTTGATGCCGGTGCTGACCGGACGGACCGCGGAATTCGAGCGCACCCTCTATTGGCGCATGGCCAACCGCAAGCAGCGGGCGGTGCGCCGCGGCGGCCGCAAATATCTCAAGGTCGCCGACCGCGAGTTCCTGTTCGACATCGAATACGACCCGCGCGAGCGCGGCGATCTCTCAAAGAAGGAGCCGGCATTGCTCGCCGAACTGCGCGCGCTGTGGGAGGAATGGGACCGCGCAATGCTGCCGCTGCCGGAGCATATGACGCCGCCGATGTCGAACCTCCAGGAGATGCTGTGGTGATGCAGGGTTAATCGGAGGGAAGGCATGACCGAAACCAACGGCAACGCGGTCGATTATTTCGTCGACCGACATGTGCGCGAGGGCAGGGGCGACCGGCTCGCCTTTGTCGATCCGTGGCGCCGCCTGACCTATGCCGAATTGGCATCGGCCTCGGCGCGGTTTGCCGCCGGGCTGCGCGCCGCCGGGATCGAGCGCGAGCGGCGCATCGCATTGGTCATGCTCGACACCGTCGATTTTCCGATCGCGTTCTGGGGCGCCATCCGCGCCGGGGTCGTGCCGGTGCCGATCAACACGCTGCTGCCGCCCGACATCACCGGCTACATCCTGGAGGACAGTCGCGCCGCCGCGCTCGTCATCTCGGCGCCGCTGCTGGCGCCGTTGCGCGCCGCGGCGCGCCGGGTCGGACGGGTGGTCGTCAGCAACCCCGACGGCAGCGCCTGCGGCTTCGCCGATTTCCTCGCCAACACGCCGGTGCCGCCGGCCGATTGCTCGCCCGACGAGGTCGCGTTCTGGCTCTATTCGTCGGGCTCGACCGGCAATCCGAAGGGCGTGCGGCACGTCCATTCGAGCCTCAAAGCCACCGCCGACACCTATGGCGCGCAGATCCTTGGCGTGCAGCCCGATGATCTGATGTTCTCGGCGGCGAAGCTGTTTTTCGCCTATGGGCTCGGCAACTCTATGACATTTCCGATGGCGGCAGGCGCTGCCGCGGTCCTCTACCCGGAGCGACCGACCCCTGATGCCGTGCTGGCGACGATGCGCCAGTTCCAGCCGACGCTCTTCGGCGGCGTGCCGACGCTCTATGCCGCGCTGCTCGCCGATCCCGAACTCGGGAGGGGCGCCGGCTCGGATCGGTTGCGCTGCTGTATCTCCGCCGGCGAGCCGCTGCCCGAGCATATCGGGGTGCGCTGGCATGAGCGGGTCGGTTGCGACATCCTCGACGGCATCGGCTCGACCGAGATGCTGCACATCTTCCTGTCGAACCGCCCCGACGACATCCGCTATGGCACCACCGGCAAGGCCGTGCCGGGCTACGAATTGCGCATCCTCGACGCCGGCGGCGAGGTCAGCGACGGCGAACCCGGCGAACTGGTGGTGCGCGGTCCCTCCGCCGCCGACGGTTATTGGAACCAGCGCCAGAAGTCGCGCCACACGTTCCGCGGCGAGTGGACCCATACCGGCGACACCTATACCCGCGACACGCAAGGCTATTACCGCTATTGCGGGCGCAGCGACGACATGCTGAAGGTCGGCGGCATCTGGGTGTCGCCGTTCGAGGTCGAGGAGGCGCTAAGCGGCCATCCGGCGGTGCTCGAAGCGGCGGTCGTCGGCCAGCCCGATTCGGACGGGCTGATCAAGCCGAAAGCTTTTGTCGTGCTGCAACAGAGCGCGCCGCGGGGCGACCCGGCCGGCCTCGTCGCGGCGTTGCAGAACCACGTCAAGGACGCGATCGGGGTGTGGAAATACCCGCGCTGGATCGAACTGTGCGACGTCCTGCCAAAGACCGCCACCGGCAAGATCCAGCGCTACAAGCTGCGCGAAATCGCGCCCTAAGCAGGATTCGGTTGGTTGGGCCACTGTTGACCGGCCGATCCCCCTCACCCTGCCCTCTCCCCGCAAGCGGGGCGAGGGTTCAGGACTGCGCGCCGCTTCTCCCTCGCCCCGCTTGCGGGGAGAGGGTTGGGGTGAGGGGCTGATTGCCGCCGGCCGAGCCATCGTGTGACAATCGCTGAATTGCTGCATAGCCAGTCGGGGGCCGGCGTTGACACGCCTCGGCCGCCCCCGCAAGCTGCCGGCTCGGGGTCGGCAATCTCATCGGAGGGCGCAGTGGATACGGACGAACGCAATCTCGTCGAATATGCCTGCGCCGAGCGGATCGCGACGATCACGATCAACCGGCCGGACAAGCTGAATGCGGTCAGCGACGAGGTGGTGGCCCAGCTCGCCGACGCCTTGCGCCGCTTCGACCTCGATCCCGAGGCCGAGGTCGCGATCCTCAACGGCAAGGGCCGTGCCTTTTCATCGGGCGCCGACGTTCGCCAGCGCCAGTTGCGCAGCCGCGACGAATTCGAAAAGCTCGGCGGGCCGCAGGGCTGGGGCACCAATTCGGCCGATCTGTTGACCCGCTCGGTCAACTGGAAGCCGGTAATCGCCGCGGTGCATGGCTACGTGCTCGGCCTGGCGCTCGGCCTGACCCTCGAATGCGACCTGATCGTCGCTGCCGAAGGCACCCGGTTCCAGCTGACCGAAACCTCGCGCGGGCTCGGCGCCTCGCGCTATTGGGCCCTCTTCCAGTACCGCAACGCCGCCGCGTTCGGCGACGAGATCGCGCTGACCGGGCGCTTCTTCACCGCCGAGGAGGCCTTCGCGGCCCGCCTGATCAACCGCCTGGCACCCGAGGGCAAGCACCTCGACGTGGCGCGCGAGCTGGCGCTGCAGGTCGCCAAAAACCCGCCCTTGTCGGTGCGCACGACGGTGCGGACACGGCGCTGGTACATGGAGCGGCTGACTCGCGAGGCGCAGTTCATCGCGGCGCCGTTCCGCCTCTATCTGACCGAGGATTTCCAGGAAGCGGCCCGCGCCTTCACCGAAAAGCGCCCGCCGCGCGACTTCAAGGGGCGGTAGGCCGTAAATGAATCGCGCAGCCCTCTCTCTTCCGTCACCCGCGGGCTTGACCCGCGGGTCCATGGATGGCCGGGTCAAGCCCGGCCATGACGATTAATGGCGCGCGCCAACCGGCCGCTGGCCGGCATCACCGTGCTCGATTTCGGGCAGGTCTACCAGGGTCCCTACGCCACCATGCTGATGGCCAAGGCCGGGGCCGACGTGATCAAGATCGAGCCGCCGCAGGGCGAGCCGTTGCGCCGGCGCGCCCCGCCCGGCAAGAGCACGACCTTCCCGATCGCGATGCTCAACGGCAACAAGCGCGCGATCACCCTCAACTTGAAGCACGAGCGCGGCCGCGAACTGTTGTTCGGCATGGTGCGGAAGGGCGACGTGCTGCTGGAGAACTTTGCGCCAGGGGTGATGGACCGGCTCGGCGTCGGCTGGACGGTGCTGCACGCGATCAACCCGCGCCTCGTCTATGCTTCCGGCTCGGGCTACGGTCTCAGCGGTCCCGATCGCGACAATCTGGCGATGGATCTGACGGTCCAGGCGATGGGCGGGCTGATCAGCGTCACCGGCTTTCCCGGCGGGCCGCCGGTCAAGGCCGGGCCGGCCGTCGTCGATTTCCTCTCCGGCATCCATCTTTATGCCGCGACGGTCACGGCGCTGTTCGAGCGCGAGCGAACCGGGCAGGGCCGTTTGGTCGAGGTGGCAATGCAGGAAGCGGCCTATGCGACGCTGACCTCGCAATTGGAGGCCTATTCGAGCACCGGGACGGTGCCGCCGCGCAGCGGCAACGCCAGCCACGGGCGGGTGCCGATCAACGTCTATCCGACCAATGACGGCTATGTCGCGATGAACCTTGCGGTCGAGGAGCATTGGCACAGCCTGCTCGCCGCGATGGGCCGCGAGGAGTTGCGCGACGACGCGCGCTTCAACAGCCCGGCGGCGCGCGTCGCCCATCGCGACGAGACCGACGGGCTGATCGCCGGCTGGACGCAAACCCTCGGCAAGATGGAAATCTTCGCGATCGCCAAGCGCTACCGCATCCCGCTGGCGCCGGTGCGCGATGTCGACGAGGTCATGCACGACCGCCACATGCACGAGCGCGGTTTTCTCGTCGAAATCGACCACGACGAGATCGGCCCGGTCACCGTGCCAAATTCGCCGTTGCGCTTTTACGGCGCCGACCCGGTCGAGACATTGCCAAGCCCCAAGCTCGGCCAGCACAACGCCGAGATCTACGGCGGCTGGCTCGGCCTGTCGGCCGCGGAGATTGCCGACCTCAAGGAAAGCGGCGTGATCTGACATGATCTAACGGCTTCAATCGCGCAAGCTTCTGCGGTCCTCCGCGATCCGCTGGTTGATCTCACTTATGTTACCGCGCCAGAACCGGCGCGCGCGCGGCGATTCGTGCGGCATGAAGCCGATAGGAAACGGCGCCATACGTACTGACGCAATACGGCACCAGATAGGTCAGCAGCAGCTTCACGACGTCGATCGGCATGCCGGTCACCAGCGCGTCGCCCTGATTGATCAGATTGAGGATCGTGCCGACGATCAGCGCGACGAGGAGCGAGCGGCGCGGCACGCCGTCCGACAAAGCGCAGCGGCAGATGTGCCCCACCCTCGCCATCGCAATCCCGCCCATATTCAAGCCCAGGTTTGAACATTAGGCGTCGCGGTCCGACCAAGCCAAAGGTTTGTCGTCCTGCCCAAACGCCGGATCCCCGCCTTCGCAGGGATCTCGCGCACCTTCGCCTGGCTCAACCGCTGCCGCAGACTGGCCAAGGACTGGGAAAACCTCAACCGAAAGGCGCTCGCCTTCCGGCGCCTGGCATCAATCCGCCTGATGTTCCCGGACAGATTCTGAGAGAACCGGCATCAGCGCCGCAGCGGTGGATGCCGCAGGACGTCGTGCAGCCGCGCCGCCGCCTCTGCCTCCAGCGTGGCCGCGCCCTGGGACTTTGCGATCGATATAGCCTGGCGCAACTCGGCCGCCACCAGGGCAAAATCGGCCGCCGGCGCGTGGGCCATGATATCAGCCCGGATCCGGTGCAAGCCGGAAAGGTAGGATAGGTCGCCGCAACTGAGAGCCTCGGTGATCGCAGCGTCGATCGAGGTACGCGCTTGTTCCAGGCGGCCCGCCGCCGCCTGGAACTCGGCAAGCGGGCTGATCCACAGGGTCGCGAGGTATCTGACACCGGCCTGGCTCCAGCCTGCCACCGCCGGCTCCATCAGGGCGATCGCTTCTTCGATCTGGCCCAGATGGCCAATGGCACATGCCAGGTGCCAGCGCCCCGCCAGCAGCCACACCCCAAACCCGTGGGTTTGGGAGACCTCGACCGCTTCCTCGGCGAGGCGCTTGGCGTCGAGATAATTGCCGCGCAGTCTTGCGGCGGCCGATGCCCAACACAGTGCATAGGCCAGATCGAACGGCCGGTCGAGCGCTCGCGCCCAGGCCAGGGCCTGCCCGCTGGCTCTCTCGGCGCCGGCAGCGTCTCCCTGAAAATGCAGCGCGATGGCGAGCAGGCTGCTGCAGGACATCCTGGGGTCCTGCTCGGTCGGAAATACCAGCTCCGCCTGTTCGTTTTCGGCATAGCGGTGCAAGGCCCGTTCGAGATGAAATTGTGCCTGACGATACTCGCCGCGCCCCACGAGGATGTACCCCAGCGGGGTATCGCCCTCGATCAGGAACGGCACATGTCCGGTCTGCTCGCCGATCTGCAGGCAGCGCCGCGCCAGCGCCTCGGCGATCTTCAGGTCGTTCCTGACAATTGAGAATGTGCAGAGCCCGCGCAGAACCGGGTACAGATCGGCAACATTGCCGAGGCGGTCGCAAAGCTCCCGCGCCTGCGTCAGCACGTCGCGGACCTCGTCCACCGCATAGCCGCGCGACGACGACAGGCTGATCGCCAGCCGGATCAGCAGCGACAGTTCCTGCTGCGCCCGCTCGGCGCTTTCGGGCTGCTGTCGCAGGGCATCCAGGGCAGCGCCGTAATGGTCGGTGGCTTCGACATGCGCGGCACGCGAGGCAGCGCGCTGACCTGCCTTGTCCCAGTGGGGTATTGACTTCGCCGGCGCGCCGCTGTCGGAGAGGTGGAAAGCCAGCACCTCCGGCTCGCTTTCGGCAAGATCGGGAAACTTGCTCAACAGGACCGAGGCGATCTGGCCGTGCAGCTCTTGCCGATTGGCTCTGAGCAGGGAATCGTACGCGGCGTCCCGGATCAGCGCATGCTTGAACAGGTAAGTGCTCGCCGGTGGTGTGCCGCTCTGATTGACGAGCCCCGAGCGTGTCAGCCGCCGCAAGGCGGCCTGCAGTTCACTTTCCGGCCGTGCCGCGACGGCGGCCAGCAGGCCGTAGTCGAACCGTCTTCCGATGACCGCGCCGACATTGGCGATGTACCGCGCCGTGCCAAGACGATCGAGACGCGCGACCAGTGAATCGTGTAATGAGGAGGGGATCGCGGGGCTGTTATCCGAGGTTTCGTCATCGTCTGACCCAAAGGATTCGACAACCGTTTTGGTCAGTTCTTCGGCGAACAGCGGAATACCGTCACAACGCGCCACGACCTGGCGCAGCATCTTGGGCGATAGGGCGTCTGCCGCGACGTGGGCGCACAGTTCCGCGGCGCTGTTGGGATCGAGCCGCTCGAGGTTGATGGCGGTAACGAACGGGAGATTTGTCCAGCGCTGCTTGAACTCGGGCCGCGCCGTGACGAGCAGCAGAACCCGATGCTGGCCGGTCCGCTCCACGATCAACTGCAGCAGTTCGAGCGAGGTGGCATCGATCCAGTGCACGTCTTCGACAACCATCAGGACCGGCCACGTGTCGACCAGGCGGCCGAACATGGCCGCCAGCGCTGCCATCGTGACCTCCTTGCGCTTTTCCGGCGTCAGCGCGTCGATCGCGTACGGCCGGTCGAGCGGGATGGAAAACAGCGAGGCAAAAATCTCCAGCGTGGTTTCATCGGACGCATTGACCAGGCGGGCCAGCTTGTTCAGCCGGACCGGCGCGGGGTCGGTCAGCTCGATCGCGGCGGCCCGCTCCAACTGATCTTTCACGACATAGAACGAGCTATCGACGTGTTGCGGGGAGCAGAACCAACGGACCCGCACGTGCGGGTCCTTGGCAATGCGTTCTTCGATGGCCTCGGTCAGGCGCGACTTGCCGATCCCGGGCTCGCCGACGACCTGGACAACCTGGCCGTGGCCGGCCCGAGCCTTCGCCCAACTGCCGGCAAGCATGTCGAGTTCGCGCTTGCGGCCGACCAGCGGGCTTGCTGCGCCCTGCAAGCGGGCCCGGAAGCGGCTTTCAACCGTTCTGGCCGGCAGCGCGACCCAGGCCTGGACGGGCCGGCTGAACCCTTTGAGGGGTACCGCGCCGAGGTCCCGATAGGTGAACTGACCGCGGGTGACGCGGCGTGTCGCGTTAGAAATGGTAACGCTGCCGGGATCTGCGATCGATTGCAGGCGCGCGGCCAGGTTGGGCATCTTGCCGACGATTTCCGCCGATCGGGCATCGCCGGGATTGGCCTGGCCGCTGACCACCACCAACCCGGTGGCAATTCCGACGCGACCCTGCAAGGGCGGGACAAGCGCCGGATCCAGACCCCGTATGCGCTCGAGCAGCTCGATACCGGCGCGGATCGCGTTGGCCGCGTCATCCTCGTCGGCGTGCGGATAGCCAAAATAAGCCAGCACGCCGTCGCCCATGAACCTGGCCAGGAAACCGTGGTGGTGAGCGATGACCTCATCGCAGCAGGTGCGGTAGAGATCGAATATCCGCATCAGTTCTTCGGGATCCAACCGGACGGACATCCCGACCGAATCGACCAGATCGCAGAACAGCACCGTCATCGGCCGGCGCTCCGCCTTGACCGCCGCCGCCTCGCGGGAGGACCTGCCGATCGGACGCAACACCCCGCCGCAGGTTATGCAGGTCGTGGCGTCAGGCCCATGCCGGCGACCGCACGTCAGGCAACGTAGGTCAGCCATCTGGCTTTCACCCTGTCAGCGGGTGGGACATCGTCACCAGGTCTGGCCGCGGCTACTTCTCCGCGTCCGCGGGCTGGGATGCCGGCACGACCCACCAGCTTTTCTCCCATCGTTCCAGCCCCTGCTCGCGAGCCCAATTGTCCATGATATCTTCGAGCACCGCGCTACCTCCATAGACCGATCCGACCGGGATGCAACTGTCGGGTTTCGGTGGAAGCTCTTGATAAAAGCGCGGGTTTCCCCAGTTTTCCCATTCATCGCTCAGGATGCTTTCGATAACAATCTGGATTTCGTCGAGGGCGTCAATGGATTGTCTGGCCTCATCACGCGTGAGGCGGCGCGTCGATGGCCCGTCCGGCTGTGCCGCCGCCGT
This sequence comes from Allostellaceae bacterium, assembly GCA_035534535.1. Classification (GTDB taxonomy): domain Bacteria; phylum Pseudomonadota; class Alphaproteobacteria; order ATCC43930; family CGMCC-115725; genus DATARH01. The sequence continues at coordinate 31,183 of DATLRS010000200.1, forward strand.
CAATCCCCCTTGTCGCGCAGCCTGCGCCAGCCGCAGCAGGTCGTCGATCGACACGGCGTTGCAGAACGCAACGAGCAAGTCACCGTTCTTGATCTCGGCAAGTTTCATAAGTCCCGGAATCTGCAACGTCTCGAGCCGTTGTCGCAACGCCGCGGGTTGCATTTCATGCAATTGGTCATAGATCGCACGTATCTCGCGGATCATCTGATCGCGCAGCCACGTGCCGGCGCGGTCCTTCAAATGTTGATGGCACCAGCCTTTTCCCCCTTCCGTTGAGCCGACATCGGTATCTCCCGACATGCGGAAATAGGGTTTGGTTCCGGCCATCCTTCGGGGCGCCGAGTGAGCCGACGCCCCGGGGTGGGGGCTTTCGAACCAGGGATGAGAGATCTTCCACGGCTCCTCAAAGGTACGCCAGCAAGCCACCGTACCGAGGTCTTCTTCCACGGAAAGCCGCATCCAAAACGGGCGCAATGGCTGCAGGTTGTCGATTACGGAGCCGCCAACCGAATCCTGGCTCTTGACCTTCAGACCGAGGGTGTCGGCGATCGGGTGGCCGGGAAATCGGTGCAGGCGGACATGCACGCGCTGCTCGATTTCACGGGCGTCGTAAATGCGCGTAATTTTGCTGGTCGTGTGAACCAGAGCCTGGTAGCAGGCGCGTCCCGTGTCCCCGGCATCGCGATATTGTTTCAAGATGATCCGGTTTAGCGGTGCACCGAGTGCGAGAACCTCGAGCGCAAGCGCCTTGGCGTTGCGCGCTTCCTCCTGCTGGACCGAGGCGAGGTAGGTCTTGCGTTTGAGATCGTCGACCAGCTCCTGTCCCCAGCTGGCTGCGACCATGTTCCAGCCGACATCGTCGTTGTAGGGCAACACGTCGAGTCCATCGATTTCGAGCAGCCTGCGCTGCTCCGCCTTCTGACCCAAATACAGCGCCGGAAAGATTTCGGTCTCCAGGCGCAGCAGCCGGCGGTCGGCGACCGGACCCGATTGCGCCAGCCAGGCGTCCGCCGGGCTGGCGATCGTCGCTGTCACCGAGGCGCGACCGTTGACCTCGCGGTCGGTGGCGGCCGCGCGGCCGCTGCTGCAGTAGACGAAGGGTTCGATCATGGCGAGGCTGACGAGCTTGCCATCGTCATCGTACCACTTGACCGGCACAGCGAACACGACCTCGCGTTCGGCCCACCAGCCGATATTATTGGTGCTCGACCACATCGTCCCGATCTGGCCGCCGTAGACCTTGACCATCAGATAGACGTAGGAGCCAAACGTTTCGAAGCGCCACCGTTGCGGCGTCTTTGTTTGCGGACAGATCATCTGTTGCAAAGGATCATTCAGGTAGCTCTCGAGAAACCGGTCCAGCTTCCCACGGTCGGCCAGCAGCGGGTAGACTTGTAAAGTAACGTCCGGGAAATGAAACGGGCCGGTTACCGGCTGGGTGGCTGCGCCGAGCGCGGTATTGTAAGCGGCATGGCCGCAAGCACGAGGTTTTGCAGCTGACTCTGGGGCTGCCTCTGGTGCAACGGCATCCGGCTGTTCGTCCTGCCACGGATCGTCGTGATCGGCGCCGGATTGGTGCCGGCGCGAGCAGATCACGTCGCCTTTGCCATAATAGAGATCGACGTCGGTCCAGAACGGAAAAACCGGCTTCAGGATCGCCACGTTGCGGCCGCCGGTTTGCTCCTGCGATGCCGCGACCTCGAGACCGAGGCACTCGATGATCGGCTGTGCGACATAGTCATGGATGCGCACCGCGAACCCGCCGGACGTATCGCCCCGCAAAAGGCCGGCGTCGCCCAAGAGGCCGCCCCGGTTCAACCGGTCGAAGCCCATCGTCGAGCCCACCAGTGCCTTGTAGCAGACGAGGGCCGGGGTTTCGGCATCGCGGAATTGTTTCAGCGTGACGTTGTCGATAAAGAGCTTGGGCAGCCCCGCGGTCAGAGCAGCCGTCTCGGCGTCGCGCTTGCCGAGGGAGGGCAGCAGCAGGTCCGGCAGCAGATGCAGCAGATTACTGCCGGCCTTACCCCCCATCGCCAGCAGCGACCTCATGCTGCGATCGGTCTGATAGCCGCGGATGCGCAGTCCGAGCAGCATGTCGGCGGCATCGCCCATCAACGATAGCCAGGCATCAAACGCGTTCGGCACGATCGACAAGGGGGACCACGGATTGCGCGGATTTGGCGGGAACTCGGAGTAGGTGGACGCTGGATCGCTGTCGATCTGCAACAACGGCTGCTGCGTCTGCGCATCGCCCGCGTAGACGTCAGCAAAGTCGCTCGTGCTCAGGCTGAACAGACGGGTGCTTGCCCGGGGATCGGCGGTCCAAAGCGGAATATCGGAATCGATCTTCCCGGCGACTTTGGGCCAGCCGTATACTTCCCGGCCGGTGTTGAGCGAGATCTGATCGTCCACGTAGATGAACGGTGAAACGCATGCCCAGTCCTTGAATACGAGTTTGCCGTTTTCTTCGCGCCACCGCTGCAACGGCACGGTGAAGGTCACCTCGTGCTGCGCCACCCATCCGACATTTTGCGCTTCTACCGACGCTGCCGACATGCTGCCGTAATTCAGCACCATCAAATAGACGTAGGGCATGGCGGGCACGTAGTGAACAATATCCGGCGGAATATCACTATTCAGGTACTGATCACAAAAATGCGTCAGCGTGGCTATGTTGGCTTTGAGTGGAAAGACGCGCGTCGTAACATTATGAAAAAGAAAAGGCGGAGAGACAGGAAATGCGCCGAACCGGGGATCTCCGGCCGGATCGATATACCGAGGTTTGACGATTTGTTTCGCCATTTTTCTGCCTCCTGCCCGCCGGTCCTGAGAGGGCAGGCGGGGAACGCTACTTCATTGTTGACTGCGCTGCGAGTGGAAAAACCCGGCCGGTGCGGGTGCCGATTGCGCCATCGCCGGGCGCACGATGGTTGGCTGGGGCGGGAGGATTCGAACCTCCGAATGGCGGAATCAAAATCCGCTGCCTTGCCACTTGGCTACGCCCCACCGCGTCACCGGCTTAATGCCAACTTACCGGCATCTCGCCATCGCCGCAAATCGGCCGTGGCGAGGCCGGTAGCGGCAAGCCGGTGTCGCGCAGAACAGGTACCCTGCCTTGATAAGGCCCTCAAGGGCGGCGGCGCCGCGTCGGGGGGTGCCGCGGCGCGCGATCAGCCATTGATCGGGCTTCCCAACGGACCCTAAAATAGCGTGATGGCACGGGACGCGACGGCGCAGCTGCGCCGCGGCTGGACCACCGGCGCCTGCGCTGCTGCGGCGGCGCGCGCCGCGTTTGCCGGGCTGTTGACCGGGCGCTTTCCCGACCCCGTGAGCCTGCGCCTGCCGCGCGGCCAGACCCCGAGCTTCGCGCTGGCCCTGGCCGAGCGGCAGGGTGAGTTCGCGCGCGCCGGCATCGTCAAGGATGCCGGCGACGATCCCGACGTGACGCATGGCGCGTTGATCATCGCCGAGCTGGCCTGGGCGGCCGGCGGCAGCGGCATAAGGTTCCGCGCCGGCGAAGGGGTCGGCACGGTCACCCTGCCGGGACTGCCGCTTGGCATCGGCGAGCCGGCGATCAACCCGGCGCCGCGCGCGATGATTGCGGCCGCGCTCGCCGATGTGGCCGAGGCAAACGGCGCGCCGTCGCCCGATGTCACGGTGACGATCGCGATCCCGGGCGGCGCCGCCCTCGCGGCGCGCACGATGAACGCCCGGCTCGGCATCGTTGGCGGGCTGTCGGTGCTGGGGACGACCGGGATCGTGGTGCCCTATTCGTGCGCCTCGTGGATCCATGCGATCCACCGCGGCATCGATATCGCCCGCGCCGCCGGGCTCGACCATATCGCCGCCGCCACCGGCACCAATTCGGAGCGCGCCGTGCAGCGCCTCTACGAGCTACCCGAGCAGGCGCTGATCGACATGGGAGATTTCGTCGGCGGCACGCTCAAATACCTGCGCCGCCATCCGGTCGCGCGCCTGACCCTGGCTGGCGGCTTCGGCAAGCTCGCCAAGCTGGCGCAGGGCCATCTCGACCTGCATTCGAGCCGCAGCCGGGTTGACGGCGCCGCCTTGGCGCGGCTGCTCGCGACACTTGGCGCCGACCCGCAAGCGGTCGCCGGGGCGGCGGCCGGCGCCAGCGCCGCGGCGATCCTCGAGCGGGCCGGCGAGCGGCAGGCGGCCTTGGCGGGGGCGGTGGCGCGGCAGGCCCGTGAAGTGGCGCTGGCGACGCTCAGCGGCGACACCGCGGTCGAGGTCGCGGTCATCGATCGCGACGGCGGGTTTCTGGCGCATGTCGGCGCGGCGGGCGCGGCATGACCGCGCGGCACCTCTTGATCCTCGGCGGCACCGGCGAGGCGGCGGCGCTGGCGCGCGGCGCGCTCGCCCGTTTCGGCGACGGCATGAGTGTGACGACGGCGCTCGCCGGCAGGACCCGGCATCCCGGGCCGATCGCCGGGCAGGTACGGATCGGCGGGTTCGGTGGCGCCGCCGGGCTCGCCGCCTATCTCCTCGACCGTGAGATCGACCGGCTGATCGATGCGACCCATCCGTTTGCCGCGCTGATATCGCGCGCCGCCCGGCTCGCTGCCGACCGCACCGGGGTGCCGCGGCTGGCGCTGCGGCGCCCGCCCTGGCGGCGCCATCCGCTCGATCGCTGGATCGAGGTCGACAGTATCGCCGCGGCCGCGCTGTTGGTCGGGCGGGTCGGGCGGCGGGCCTGGCTGACGGTCGGTGCCGGCGCGGTCGCCGCTTTCGCGCCGGCGATCGGGGTGGGCTTTGTCGTGCGCCTGATCGATCCACCGCGCGAGCCCTTGCCGCTGCGCCTGTGCGAGGTGGTGATCGGGCGCGGTCCGTTCAGCGTCGTCGAGGAACGCCGCCTCGTGCAGCGCCATGCGATCGACGTGCTGGTCTGCAAGGCCAGCGGTGGCGCCGCCACCGAGGCAAAATTGATCGCGGCGCGCGAGCTTGGCCTGCCCGTCATCATGGTGCGCCGCCCGCCGGCCGAGCCGGGCCCGAGCGTCGAGACGGTCGACGCGGCGCTCGACTGGCTGGCCGGGCTCGACCGCCCGGCGCGCGCGAGGCGGCTGCCATGACGGCGCGTTCGGCCCGCCTGTGCGGCAGCGCAGTGCTGGCACTGTGCCTGCTGATGGCGAGCGCGCGGGCGGATATCAGCCTGTTCGGCAGCTACTGGGACAATGTCGCGCGCATGGCGGCGCAGAACGACGCGTCGGCGGTACAGAGACTCGTCGCCGGCGGCAACGATCCCAACGAGGAGGACGATCAGGGCCGCACCGGCCTCCTGGTCTCCGCCATCAATGGCAACCTGCAGATCGCGGCGATCCTGATCAAGGCCGGCGCCCATCTCGACGTCAAAGACCGACTGGGCAACACGCCGCTCAGCTACGCCGCCGAGCGCGACCATGTCGAACTGGCCCAGCTGCTGCTCGATCTGGGCGCTGCGGTCGACCCGCAAAACCGCAACGGCATGACGCCGCTGATGATCGCCGCCAGCCGGGGCGAAACCGCCATCGTCGAGGCGCTGCTCGCCAAGGGGGCGGACCCGCACAAGACCGATTATACCGGGCGCGACGCCGTCAGCTGGGGCGCCGATAGCCACCGGCAATCAGTGATCCTGGCATTGCGGCGCGCCGTGGCGCACCGCTGAACCGGCCTGTCAATACCGGGGTGGCGCTAGCCGGCGAGGCGGGCGGCGGCGGTCGCGACGCGGCGCTTCAGCCGGCGGATTTCGGGCGACAATCTGCTGTCCGGCGTGGCGCGCAGGAAGGCGTCGATGCCGCCGTTCTTTTCGATCGTGCGGATCGCCGTCGTGCTGATCCGCAGGCGCACCGCGCCGAGCGTGTCCGACAACAGCGAGATCGTCTGCAGGTTCGGCAGAAAGCGCCGCTTCGTCTTGATGTTGGAATGGCTCACATTGTGGCCGACTTGGACCCCTTTGCCGGTCACGGGACATCTGCGCGCCATGCGGCACCTCGTTCAGCAACGCTCGATCAAACACATCGCACGGTCCGCCGCAAGCTGCGGGCCGTGCGCCGGCGGTTTCTAGGCCGGCTGCGCCTGGGGGTCAAGCCCTGGGGGTCAAGCCCTGGGGTCAAGCCCTGGGGTCAAGCCCTGGGTCAGGCCCGGCGCTCGTACCAGCCGCGGGTCCGCAGCACCAGCCACACCACCGACAGCATGACCGGAACCTCGACCAGGACGCCGACCACGGTCGCCAATGCCGCACCCGACTGGAAACCGAACAGCGCGATCGCCGCGGCGACCGCCAGCTCGAAAAAGTTGGAGGCGCCGATCAGTGCCGACGGGCAGGCGATGTTGTGCGGCACCCGCAAGGCGCGGTTGAGGCCATAGGCGATCGCGGCATTGAGATAGACCTGGATCACGATCGGCACCGCCAGCAGCACGATGACCAGCGGCTGGCGCACGATCTCGCCGCCCTGAAAGCCGAACAGCAGCACCAGGGTCGCCAGCAGCGCCCCCAATGAGAGCGGCTGCAGCCGCCGCAACGCTCCGGCGAGCGCCGCGTCGCCGCCGCGGGCGAGGAGGGAGCGGCGCCACAATTGCGCCGCGACAATCGGCACCACGATATAGAGCACGACCGACAGAACCAGCGTCGTCCACGGCACCACGATCGCCGACAACCCCAGCAGCAGGCCGACGATCGGGGCGAATGCGAACACCATGATCGTGTCGTTGAGCGCGACCTGCGACAGCGTGAAATTGGGGTCGCCGTCGGTCAGGTTCGACCACACGAACACCATCGCGGTGCAGGGTGCGGCGGCGAGCAGGATGAGGCCGGCGATGTAGCTGTCGATCTGGCCGGCCGGCAGCAGCGGCCGGAACAGAAAGCCGATGAACAGCCAGCCGAGCAGCGCCATACTGAACGGCTTGACCAGCCAGTTGACGCCGACCGTGACGGCGATGCCGCGCCACGCCTCGCCGACCTGGTGCAAGGCGGTGAAATCGACCTTGACCAGCATCGGCACGATCATCAGCCAGATCAGCACCGCGACCGGCAGGTTGACCTGCGCCACATTGAGGCGTCCGAGCGCCTCGAACGGCGCCGGCACCAGCCGCCCGAGCCCGATCCCGGCGACGATGCACAGCGCCACCCACAGCGTCAGATAGCGCTCGAAGGTGCCCAGCCCCGGCCGCGCCCGGCGGGCGGCAGCATTCGCAACCGATGTCATAGGGGCTCGCTCGGCGCGCACATCGTCTAGCGCGGCCCGGGTTTGCGGGCCTCGATCACGGCCGAGGCGACGTAGTTCTCGACGCCCTGGCCGGACGCCCAGCCCGCGATCAGCTCGCGGCTTGCCGCCTGCACGCTGACGCGCACCTCGCCGAACCCGGCCTGCGCGAGCCAGGCCTCGATCCGCTCGACCGGCGCGGCGCCGGCAATGCAGCCGCACAGCAGCGTCGGGTCGGCGCTCAACGCGGGTGGCAGCGGCGCGATGCTGACGACGTCCGAAATCGCGACCCGGCCGCCCGGCTTCAGAACGCGGAAGGCTTCGCGGAAGACCTGCGCCTTGTCGGGCACCAGGTTGACGACGCAATTCGAGATCACGGCGTCGGCCGTATTGTCGGCAATCGGCAAATGTTCGAGGTCGCCGAGGCGGAATTCGACATTGCCGGCGCCGAGCCGGGCGGCATTGTCGCGCGCCTTTTTGAGCATCTCGTGCGTCATGTCGACGCCGATAACCTGGCCTGTGGTGCCGACCCGCCGCGCTGCCAGAAAGCAGTCGAAGCCGGCGCCGCTGCCGAGATCGACGACGATCTCGCCGGGTTGCAGTGCGGCGATCGCCTGCGGGTTGCCGCAGCCGAGCCCGAGATTGGCGCCCTCGGGCACCGCCGCGATGTCGGCATCCGAATAGCCCATCTGGCGCGATTTTTCGTCCAGTGGCGAGGCCCCGCAACAGGCCGCCGCCGGCGCGCAGCACGCCGCTGCGGCCACCCCAGCCGCCACCCCAGCCGCCACCGGAACCGCTGCCGGAGTTGCGACGGGCGCCGCCGCCGTGGCAATGCCGCCGTAGCGGGCCCGCACCATTTCCTTGATGTCAGCCGCATCCATGGCGGTTTCCTCCTGCTGTCGCGAAGACGTCTTCGGGGTCGCAGAGCGGCGCGCCAACCGCGCCGCGGCCGCAGCAATTCTCGGTCAGATAGGTGAGCAGCTCGTTCATCGCCCGATATTCGGCGGCATAGATCAGCTGGCGACCGCGGCGTCGCTGGGTGATCAGCCCGGCATGCGCGAGGTGTTGCAGGTGGAACGACAGCGAGGACGGCGCCACCGCGAGATGCTCGGCAATCGCCCCGGCCGGCAGCCCTGTGGGGCCGCGGCTGACGAGCAGCCGAAACAGCGCGAGCCGCGTCTCCTGGGCGAGCGCGGCGAGCGCCGTTATGGCGCGGGGCTGATCCATCACCACCGATTCGATATTTCCACAATAATCAAATTTATCGGCTGCTGCCGATCATGTCAATCGATCGTGTCGCATTATCGGAATGTCGCCGACCTGTCGCAGGCGCCCGCTTACGCCTGCGGTCGTATGAGAATGATGTCGCGCGAGCCACTTATCGGTTAGTCTCGCGGGACGCGAGAGGTGCGGCGGCGATGGCGAATCTGGCGGTCGCGGACGACGGCCTGGGTGCGGTCTCCGGCCGGCGCCTACGGCCGCTCGCGGCCTTGCGGGACGCGCTCGCCGCCGAAGGCGAGCGGCGCGTGCTGTGGCTCGTGGTGTTCTTCGGCACCGGCATCGCGCTCTATTTTGTCCTGACGAGCGAGCCGCCGACGGGGATTGGCGCCGCTGCCGTGCTGGCGGCCGGCGGGGCGGCGGTGGTGCTGCGGCGCTCGGCGGTGCTGCGCGACGGCGCCATCGCGCTGGCTTTCGTCGCCGCCGGGTTTGCCGTGATGCAAGAGGCGAGCTGGGAGCGCGGCACGCCGATGCTGCAGCGCACCCTCTGGTCGGTCGCGCTGACTGGCCGGGTGCTCGATATTGACGCGCTCGACCGGGGCTGGCGGGTCGTCGTCGTGCCTGATCCGCTGCCGGGTCTGGCGGCGGCCGAGCAGCCGCGCCGCCTGCGCATCCACATCGCCGCGACGAGCGACGCGTTGCAGCCGGGCGACCGCGTCGCCATGCGGGCCAGGCTGTTTCCGGTGCCCGGGCAGGTGGTGCCGGGCGCGCGCGACCTGCAGCGCGAGCTGTATTTCGCCGGCATCGGCGGGGTCGGCTACAGCTATGGCGGCGCGCGGCGGATCGGCGTCGCCAGCAGCGGCGGCTGGCGCCAGTGGCTGTTGCGGCTGCGCGCCGAGATGACCCAGCGCATCCATCTAGCGCTGCCCGGCTCGGCCGGCGGGGTCGCCTCGGCCGTCATCACCGGCAAGCGCGGCACGATGACGGAGGCGGTCAAGCAGGCGTTTCGCCAGTCCGGCCTGTCGCATCTGCTGGCGATCGCCGGGCTGCATCTGGGGCTCGTCGGCGGCTTTGTGTTCTTTGCCGTGCGCGGCGGCCTGGCGCTGATCCCGTGGCTGGCGCTGCGCTATCCGATCAAGAAGATCGCGGCGGTCGTCACGCTCGCGGTGTTGTTCTGCTATCTGATGATCTCGGGCGCGGCGATCCCGACCGAGCGCGCCTTTGTGATGAACGGCATCGTCTTTGCCGCGATCGTGATCGACCGGCTGCGGCTGTCGATGCGGATCTGCGCGCTGGCCGCGATGGTCGTGCTGCTGCTCGAACCGGAGAGCCTTGTCGGGGTCAGTTTCCAGATGTCGTTCGGCGCGGTCGTCGCGCTGATCGCGGTCTACGAGACCTGGGGCAGCCGGCTCGGCCGGTTCTTCCGCGCCGGCTCGCTGGCGCAGCAGGTGCTTGGCTACCTGGGGGCGGTCGCGCTGACCACGGCGATCGTGACGCTCGGCACCGAGCCGTTCGCGATCTACCATTTCCACCACGTCGTGCTGTATTCGCCGCTCGCCAATGTCATCGCGGTGCCGATCTCGGCGATGTGGACGCTGCCCTGGGGCGTCGTCGCCTGTCTGCTGATGCCGTTCGGCCTGGAAAAGCTGGCATTGGTCCCGATGGGCTGGGGGATCGATGCGACGATCACGGTCGCGCAATGGGTCGCGCTGTTGCCCGGCAATATCTGGTCGGTGCCGCGCCTGCCGACGCTCGGCATCGTGCTGGTGGCGCTGGGCGGCAGCTGGCTGTGTCTGTGGCAGGGACGCTGGCGGCTGTGGGGAATTCTCGGCATCGCCGCCGGCATGGCGACGATGCTGGCGACCCGCCCGCCGGACATCGTGCTCGGCGATTTCGGCCGGTTTCTCGCGGCGGGCGCGCCGGACGACGGCTATTTCGTCGCCGCCAGCACCGAGAAGTTCACCCGCTCGCTGCTGGCCGCCGAGACCGGCGCGAGCCTCCTGCCATGGCCGGCGCCGGGCGCGGCGGCGGCCGGCGCGCTCGATTGCCCCGCGGAGGGCCGCTGCTATTACGCCGCGCGCGGCCGGCGGGTGGCGCTGGTGACCGGCAAGGCCGGGCTGCCGGTGCTGTGCTACACCGTCGACGCGATTGTCGCGCAGGTGCCGGCCGGGTTTGCCTGCCGCTCATCCATCCCGGTCGTCGACCGCATCGACAGCTGGCGCCAGGGTGCGATCGCGCTGTGGCTCGATCCCTCCGGCGTCACCATCGAGCGCGCCAATCAGAGCCGCGGCGACCGGCCGTGGGTGCCGCATCCGGTCTCGGCGAGGGAGCGTGCCCTCGCGGCCAAACGGCATTGAGGCGGCCTCAGGTGTCGAGCGGGAAGCCGGTCGAGACGAGGCAGTGTTCGAGGATGAAGCGGCCGCGATCGGGCAGGCGGCGGTCGCGGGCAAACCGCTCGAGCGCGCCGGTGATCGCCTCGGGCCGGCGCTCTGGCCCGGTCGGCAGGTACTGGATCAGATTGTCGCGAAACCCGTGCCGGGTCACGAAATAGGTGTCGAAGCCGCGGGCGCGGGCCAGCATGCTTTGCGCCTCGGCCATCGGCCGCACCCCGCGGTTGGTCGCGAAATCCGCCCAGTTGGTGGCAAGCACGCCGCCCGGCATCAGCGCGTCGAGGCAGCGCGTCCAGAACGCCTCGTCAAACGGCGCCGGCCCGCGCGCGTCGTAGAGGTCGACCAGGACGACGTCGAAACGCTGCGTGTTGGCGGCAAGAAAGCGCGCGGCGGTGTCGATCACGACCGGCTGGCTCAAATAGAACCAGCGCTTCGCGATGGCCGCGACGTTGTCATCGGCATCGACCAGGGTCGGCGCGCATTCCGGCAGGTAGGCGCGCATGAAGCGCCACATCGCGGCCCCGCCGACCCCGAGCAGCAGCGCCGTCACCGGCCGCTCGCACAGCGCAAAGGCCAGCGACATCAGCCGCTCGTAATGAAACACCAGATGCGCCGGATAGAGCAGGTCCATGCTCGATTGCTCGGTGAGCTGCGGTTCGTCGAGGTTGACGGACCCGAACGCCGGGCCGAACGAGCCAAAGGTTCGGAAGTGCCGGATGCCGCGGTCGAAATCGACGACGAAAACCGGCGCGCCGAACGCCTGGGTCTGGCGCAGGATCCGCAGCCGCGAGCCGGCCCCGAAATAGTCGCCGATCAGCCGGCGCAGACGCGGCTCGTCGACCCGGCCGGACATTGCGGAAAGGCCGCCTTCCGCCGCCGGTGCGGGCAGGGGAGGGGGGGCGCCGGTGGCGAATTTGCGGCTGTCGCTCATTGCCCGATCAGGAAGCGGAATTTGCCGCTCCTGCCAAGCCCCTTCTGTCAAATAATTCGCCGGCCGCTCTATGTTGGCCGGAAGGGACGGCCGGGAACGACGCGGACCGGCCCTGATTCGCACGAGCGGCCAGGGGAAACGACGGAGGCGATGCGATGCGCGCGCAATTGTTGACGGCGGCGGGACGCGAGCTGGTCGCCGCCGAATTGGCGCCGCCGGTTCCCGGTCCGCTGCAGCTGCTGATCGCGGTGCGGGCCTGTGCGGTGTGCCGCACCGACCTGCACATCGTCGACGGCGAACTGCCCGACCCGAAATTGCCGCTGATCCTCGGCCACGAGATCGTCGGCACGGTCGTCGAGCGCGGCGCCGGCGCCGACCGTTTCGAGGTCGGCGACCGGGTTGGCGTGCCGTGGCTCGGCTGGACCTGCGGGGTGTGCGCGTATTGTCGCAGCGGACGCGAGAATCTGTGCGACCGCGCCCGCTTTACCGGCTACCAGATCGACGGCGGCTATGCCGAATTGACTGTCGCCGACCAGCGCTATTGCTTTGCGATCGACCCCTCGTTCGGCGATACCGAGGCGGCCCCGCTGCTGTGCGCCGGGCTGATCGGCTACCGTACCTTGCGCCTCGCCGGCGATGCGGAGCGGCTCGGCATCTACGGCTTCGGTGCCGCGGCGCACATCGTGGCGCAGGTGGCGCGCTACCAGGGCCGGCAGATCTTCGCCTTCACCCGCCCCGGCGACCGCGCGGCCCAGGATTTCGCGCGCGGCCTCGGCGCGGCGTGGGCCGGCGGCTCGGACGAGACGCCGCCCGAGCAACTAGACGCGGCGCTGATTTTCGCGCCGGTCGGGGCCTTGGTGCCGGCGGCGCTGAGGACGATTCGCAAAGGCGGCACGGTCGTCTGCGGCGGCATCCACATGAGCGACATCCCGGCCTTTCCCTACCGGCTGCTGTGGGAAGAGCGGTGCGTCCGCTCGGTCGCCAACCTGACCCGGCGCGATGCCGAGGAATTCCTGGCGCTGGCGCCCGCCGCCGGCATCCGCACGACGACGCAGACCTATCCGCTGGCGCAGGCGAACGCGGCGCTCGGCGATCTGCGCAGCGGCGCACTATCCGGCGCCGCCGTGCTGGTCCCCTGAGGCCGGCGGCGGCCTACTCGCTCATGATTTGCTGCTTGGCGCGCTCGGCGAGGTGGTCGAGTTCGAACTGGACCTGCGCCGCGGTATAGCTTTGCCCCTTGGCGGCGAGGTCGGCGACGATCTTGTCGAGGACATGGCGGTCGCCGCCGTGGAACTCGGCATCGACAATGTCGCGGGCGTAGGCCTCGGCGGCGTCGCCGCTGAGGCCCAGCCGCTCGGCCGTCCACAACCCGAGCATCCGGTTGCGTCGCGCCTTGACCTTGAACTGCAGGTTCTGGTCATGCTTGAAGCGCGCCTCGAAATCCTTTTCACGGTCGTTGAAGGTGGTCATGGTCCTCGCATCCTGTGCCGGCTCGCCGGGACATTATCACAGCCGACCCGGTCGCGGGCGAGGACACGCATGTGCACCCTGGTGATCCTGCGCCGGCCTGAGCATGACTGGCCGGTGGTCATCGGCGCCAACCGCGACGAGATGATCGCGCGGCCAGCCAAGCCCCCCGGCCGGCACTGGCCGGACCGCGCCGAAACCGTCGCCGGCCTCGACCTGCTCGCCGGCGGGTCGTGGCTCGGCCTCAACGATTGGGGGGTGGTCGCCGCGGTGCTGAACCGGCAGGGCTCGCTGGGTCCGGCCGACGGGCTGCGCTCGCGCGGCGAACTCGTCCTCGAGGCGCTCGACCATGCCGACGCGGTCGATGCGGCGGCGGCGCTGTCGGACCTCGACCCCGCCGCCTACCGCAGCTTCAACCTGATCGTCGCCGACAACCGCGACGCTTTTTGGCTGCGCCACGCCGACGCCGGCCGGATCGAGGCGCACCCGCTCAAGGAGGGGCTGTCGCTGATCGCCGCCGGCGATGTCGACGAGTTGGCGACGCCGCGCCTGGCGCTGGCCCGGCCGCGCTTTGTTGCCGCGCCGCCGCCCGACCCCGAGCGCGACGAATGGTCCGCCTGGCAGGACCTGCTCGGCGACGATACCGTGCCGTCCGGCCTGCCGCCCGAGGCCGCTCTGCGCTTCCGCACGCCGCACGGCTTTGCCACGGTGTCGAGCGCGCTGATCGCGCTGCCGGCGGAGCCCTCGCCCAATCGGCCGCCGGCGTTCCGCTATGCCGGCTGGCTGCCGGAGCCCGCGCCGTGGCGCAAGATAGCCGTAGTTTGAGCGATGTTGTTCCGGGGCGCGCGGCCACCATATGCGGTCCTTGCGCACATTTCGACTGAACCGCCATGTCACGACGCCGGCAGATCTACGAAGGCAAGACCAAGGTGCTGTACCGGGGGCCGGAGCCGGGCACTCTCGTGCAGCACTTCAAGGACGACATGACCGCGTTCGACGCGCGTAAGCGCTGCGTCGTCGTCGGCAAGGGTGTCTTCAACAACCGCATCAGCGAGTTTCTGATGCTGAAGCTCGCCCAGATCGGCGTGCCCACGCACCTGGTGCGCCGGCTCAACATGCGCGAGCAGCTGGTGCGCGAGCTTGAGATGATCCCGCTCGAGGTGACGGTCCACAATATCGCATCGAGCGAGCTGGCGCAGCGCTTCGGCATCCCCGAGGGGACCGTGCTGCCGCGCTCGATCATCGAATATTATTACAAGAGCGAAAAGCTCGGCGACCCGCTGGTCTCCGAGGAGCACATCACCGCCTTCGGCTGGGCGAGTGCCCAGGACCTCGACGAGATTGCGCAGATCGTGGTGCGCATCAACGACTTTCTGACCGGCCTGTTTCTCGGCATCAACATCCGGCTGGTTGATTTCACGCTCGAATTCGGCCGGTTCTACAGCGATGACGCGGTGCGCATCGTGGTCGCCGACGAGATCAGCCCTGACAATTGCCGGCTGTGGGACGCGCAGACCAACGAGAAGATGGACAAGGACCGCTTTCGCCTCGATCTCGGCGGCGTCGAGGAGGGCTACCAGGAAGTGGCGCGGCGTCTCGGCATCCTGCCCGAGGGCGGCCCGGGCGATTTCCAGGCGCCGCAGACGGTGCAGTAGGCGCCGCGGCGATGAAGGCGCGCATCCATATCAGTCTGAAATCCGGGGTGCTCGACCCGCAGGGCAAGGCAATCGGCAATGCGCTGAAGGGGCTGGGCTTCGCCGGGGTCGACGAGGT
>DATLRS010000201.1:0-17762 GCA_035534535.1 Allostellaceae bacterium
GCCGGATGGTAGCGTTGCCCGGCGCGATGTCGCACGGCCTGTAGCGCGAAGAGAGGGGCAGCAATGAAAATCTCGTTCTTCGAAACCGGGCGTTACGTTCCCTCGCCCGATACGCCGCGCGAGTGGCCGGTGCCGTCCGGCGCCTACGACCCGGCAATCGGCGCCAAGGCTCATCGCGCGATGATCGAGCGGCTGCGTTATGTCGAGCAGTTGGGCTTCGATTGGATCAGCCTCTCCGAGCACCATTACTCGCCGCGCATCCTGACGCCCTCGCCGCCGGTCGCGGCGGCGAACCTCGCGGGCCTCGTCCCCAACATCAAGATCGCGCTGCTCGGCCCGATCGTGCCGCAATCGAACCCGGTGCGGCTCGCCGAGGAATTGGCGATGGTCGACACGATGGCGGGCGGCCGTCTCGTCGTCGGACTGTTGCGCGGCACGACCAACGAGGCGCTGACCTTCGATCTGAACCCCCACGAATCGCGCGAGCGCACCGACGAGGGGATGGAGCTGATCCTCAAGGCGTGGACCGAGCCGCAGCCGTTCGCCTGGCAGGGCCGGCATTTCCAGTACCGCACCGTGTCGATCTGGCCGCGCCCCCTGCAGCAGCCGTACCCGCCGACCTATGCGCTCGGCACCAGCGCCGAAGCCGGCGAATTCGCCGCGCGCAATCATCTCGGGCTCGGCGTTTCCTATGCGCCGTTCGAGGCCATGGCGAAATCGACCGGCTATTACCGAGAGCGCTGCGCCGCCTATGGCTGGGAACCGGGTCCCGACCAGATCGTCTATCGCGCCAACATGATGCTGGCCGAAACCGACGCGAAGGCCGAGCAACGGCTCAAGGAGCACAATGGCCAGGCGCCGTTCCCGGTGCGCAGCAGCCTGCGCGACGCGCTGCTCGAGGCCGACCAGCGCAACGTCGCCGGCGAGAAGCGTGCGGCCAATGTCGGCGGTGTGCTGCCGACGACCTTTGTCGGCGGGCCCGACACGATCGTCGAGCAGATCCGGCGGTGCCGCGAGGTCGTCGGCGCCGGGGTCATCGATTTGTCGCTGCATCCGCCGGGCTCAGGCGACGTCGATGCGCTGATGAGCATGATCGAGCTGTTCGGCACCAAGGTGCTGCCGCGCGTCCACGACATTTGAGCGAAGGGGAGCCCAAGGTGGCTGAGACACAGAACGACGCGGCGTTTGAGGAAGGTCAGGTCGAGGCCGACGGGTTTCGCATCCGCTATTGCGCCGGCGGAGCGGGGCCGCCTTTGGTGCACCTGCACGGCGCCGGCGGCTTGCGCCTGACGCCGGCGCACGACCTGCTGGCCCGTCGGTTCCGCGTCATTGCCTTCGAGATGCCGGGGTTCGGCCGGTCGCCGGAGAACACCACCCATCGCACGATGCCCGAACTCGCCGCGACGATGGCGCGGGCGGCCGACGCGCTGCGCCTCGACCGCTTCAACCTGTGGGGCACCTCGTTTGGCAGCAAAGCCGCGCTGTGCCTCGCGCTGCAGCAGCCGGAGCGGGTCGAGGCCCTGATTCTCGAAGCGCCCGCCGCGATCCGCCCGGAAGGCACGTCGCCACCCGCCGGCACACCGGAGCAGATGGCGCGGCTGCTCTACGGTCATCCCGAGCGGCTCAAATCGATCCCGCTGCCCGACCCGGCCGTCCAGGCCAAGACCCGGCCGTTGGTGATGCGCCTGTTAAGCCCGGCGCGCGACGCGGCGCTCGAAGCGCAGATGGGCCGGCTGGAAACGCCGACGCTGGTGCTGTTCGGGACCCTCGACCACGTGATCCCGCCCGAGATGGGGCGGATCTACAAGACGCTGCTGCCCAATTGCCAGCTCGCATTCGTCTACGATGCCGGCCACGTCATCGGCGCCGAGCGGCCCGAGGCCTTCACCGAAATCGTCACCGATTTCCTTGAGCGCCACGAAGCCTTCGTGCTCAACCGCGGCGACACGACGGTCTTTCCGTAAGCTCCCATGATCCGCGATCCCGGCGCAAGCCGGGACCCAGCTGATTAAGCCCCTGAGGAATGGACCCCGGCGGTCGCCGGGGAGTTGCGTGAAGGGCCGGCGCGCCGGCCTCGCCGATGCCGTGAGACCCAACGGCAGCCGTCTTCAGGGAACATGTCGGTTGACAAGTCGAAACGCCCGTCGTCCGGCCATCTCGGGGATCGGATCAATAGCTCTGGAACGCCCGCTGGATTTCGCCGATGTCGCTGGTCGTCAGCAGCATCAGCGCCAGCAGGATGCGGGCCTTCTGCGGCGTCAGGTCTTCGCCGGCGACGATACCGGTCTCGCGCAACCGGCGGCGCGGCGCGATGCGGCCGGTGGCGCGGCTGCATTGCACCACGACAATGCCGGATTGCGCCGCGGCGAGAAAGGCCGCCTGCTGCAAGGGGCTGGGGGTGCCCGGTGCGAAGCCGGCCGAGACGAGCCCCCGGGCGCCGGCCTTGACCGCCGCCTCGACCAGATCGCCATCGGCCCCGGCATAGGAATAGATGATGTCGACCCGCGGCAGGCTGGTGATCTCGCGCGCCGCGAACGGCGTGTCGGGCATGTGGGCCTGCAACGGTGCGCGGTAGAAATGCGGCCCGTCGCCGTCGACGTGGCCGAGCGCGCCGTAATCGAGCGAGCGGAACGTCTGCACCCGATAGGTCGAGGTCTTGACCACGTCGCGCGCCGGATGGATCTCGTCGTTGAGCACGACGAGGACGCCCTTGCCGCGCGCCTCGGGCGCGCCGGCGACGCGCAGCGCGTTGACGAGGTTCATCCCGGCATCGGTGCCGAGCGCGCTCGCCGGGCGCTGCGCCCCGACCAGCACGACCGGCTGGCCGACGGCGAGCGTCAGGTTGAGAAAAAACGCAGTCTCCTCAAGCGTCGCCGTGCCGTGCGGGATGACAAAGCCGGCGAGCCGGGGATCCTCGCCGGCCAGCCGGTGGATCAGCGCGCGCAGTTCGAGCCAATCCGCGGGGCCGATCGCGGTCGAACCGACCTGGCGGAAGGTGACCGGCACCGGCTCGGCGACGAGCCGGCTCTCGGGAAAGCGGTCGAGCAGCCCCTCGCTCGACAGCTTCTGCCCGAAATCGGGATAGTCGAGCACATCGAGGCTGGAGGCGCCGAGCGAGGAGATC
Source organism: Allostellaceae bacterium (assembly GCA_035534535.1). GTDB lineage: Bacteria > Pseudomonadota > Alphaproteobacteria > ATCC43930 > CGMCC-115725 > DATARH01. The sequence continues at coordinate 3,125 of DATLRS010000201.1, forward strand.
GTGCCGCCGGTGCCGATGACGGCGATGCGGGGGAGGGGGTGAGGCATGCTCTGGCCATCCAAGCAAGCGTCATGACCGGGCTTGTCCCGGTCATCCACGCGAGCCCTCACGCTAGCAAGCCGGGGACGCCCGGAACAAGTCCGGCCATGGCGCGGGGCCGGATCGACGCGGCCATCTCGCGGCGCTTGCCCGAACCGGCCGCATCGTGGAACGATCGCGCCAGCCATGACGAACGGCCAGCCATGACGAACGGCCAGCCATGATGATCGGATCGCGACGTGGATAGCGCGCCCGCGTTGGACAGCCTGCCGGTGACGGTGTTGACCGGCTTCCTCGGCAGCGGCAAAACGACGCTGCTGCGCCGCGCCCTTGCGGCGCCGGCGTTCTGCGACACCGCGGTCGTCATCAACGAGATCGGCGAGATCGCGATCGACCATTACCTGGTCGATTTCGTCGCCGGCGATGTCATCGAATTGCCGGGCGGCTGCCTGTGCTGCGCCGTGCGCGAGGATCTGGCGCAGACCCTGCGCGCCCTGGTCGAGCGCCGCGACGCCGGCGCGGTGCGCGGGTTTCGCCGCATCGTCATCGAGACCAGCGGGCTGGCCGACCCCGCCCCGATCCTGTTCACCCTCGGCGCCGATCCGATGCTCGATCAGCGCCTGCGGCTGCAGCGGGTGGCGACCGTGATCGATGGCGTCAACGGCGCGGCGACATTGGCGCGCTTCGCCGAAGCGGCGCGGCAGGCCGCGGTCGCCGACGCGCTGATCATCTCGAAGACCGACCTCGCGCCATTCAATGAGGCGCTCGCCGCCCGCCTCGCCGCGCTGAACCCCGACGCCGAGCGCATCCTCGGCGCCGACGCGGCCGACCCGGCGGCGGTGCTGTTCGCCGAAGGGCGGCAAACCAGCCGCCCAAAACCCGTCATGCCCGGACTTGATCCGGGCATCCACGAGAACCCGGCCGGTGCTGACCGCGAGCTCGTGGATGGCCGTGTCAAGCCCGGCCATGACGATGAGGGGGAGCACGCGGTGCATTCGCACGGCATCGCCGCCTATACGGTCGTGCTCGACGCTCCCATCGGCCGGCTCGATTTCGCGCGCGCCCTCGGCGGCCTGGCGCAGGCGCGCGGTACCGATCTGTTGCGGGTCAAGGGCATCGTGGCCTTTGCCGACCGGCCTGATCATCCGGCCATTGTCCAGGCGGCGCAGCACGCGATGTTCGCGCCGGAATGGCTCGATGCCTGGCCGGACGCCGACCGGCGCAGCCGGCTGGTCTTTGTCGTGCACGATATCGCGCCGGGGGAACTCCTCCGGGAGATCCTCGACCGCTTCGCCTTCGCCGCACCTGCCGTGCTGCACCCCCGCTAGCTGCACCCCCGATAAAGGAGGCCCTCATGCTCGACATCGTGATTACCGGCGGGCTCGCCGTGCTGCCGACCGGACCGCAAGCGGCCGATATCGGCGTCCAGGGAGAGCGCATCGCCGCGATCGGCGCGCCCGGTAGCCTCACCGCCCTCGGCGCCGGCCGCACGATCGATGCGGCGGGGCAGATCGTCATTCCCGGCGGCATCGACCCGCATGTCCATTGCCGCTGGCCGATGCCGGTCCCCGGCCAGAGCCAGCCCAACCTGACCGACGGCCCCGACCGGGTCAGCCAGGCGGCCCTGTTCGGCGGCACCACGACGCTGCTCGATTTCGCGCTGGTCGACGGCGACAACAATGTGCAGCAGGCGATCGAGCGGCGGCAGCAGGAATGGGCCGGCGACTGCCATTGCGACTATGGCTTCCATGTCATGGTGCAAGGCAAGCTCGACCCGTCGATCCCCGACCAGCTGGCGGAGGCGGTCGCCGGGGGCCACGCGACGGTCAAGATGTTCACCACCGACATCACGCCCTCGCGCAAGGGCCGCATGGTCCAGTTCGGCGATATCTGGGAGGTGCTGACGGCGCTGGCCAAGGCCGGCGGGCTCGCGACGATCCACGCCGAGGACAACGACATCGTCATGCACATGTACGAGAAGCTGACGCGCGAGGGGCGCACCGGCTTTGAGAACCTCGCCGAGGTGCACAACACGCTGAGCGAGGATCTGGCGTTCAACCGGGTGATCCGCCTCGCCTCCAACATCGAGGGGTGCTCCCTCTATATGCTGCACACGTCGGCAGCGACCGGGGTGCGGGCGATTGCCGCGGCGCGGGCCCAAGGCGTGCCGATCTACGGCGAAACGCTGCACCAGTATCTGCTCTATAATTCAGCAGATTACAAAAAGCCCAACGGCCAGATCTACCACACCTACCCGTCGCTCAAATTCGCCGAGGACCAGGCGGCCTTGTGGGAGGGCACCAATTACGGCGCGATCCAGACCGTCGCCACCGACGAGATCTGCTGCCCGCTCAAATACAAGCTGCAGGGCAGCCGCATCGACGACACCACCGGCGGCAATGCCGGGGTCGAGCCGCGGGTGTCGCTCATCTACACCGAGACGGTCGAGAAGCGCGGCCGCAGCCTGGAGAATTTCGTCAGCCTCATCTCGACCAACGCCGCCAAGATCATGGGCCTCTACCCGCGGAAGGGGGCGCTGGCGGTCGGCTCGGACGCCGATATCGTGCTGCTCGACACGCGCCAGCGCCACACCGTGCGCGCCGCCGAGATGCACGAAGCGGATTATTCGCCCTGGGAAGGCCGCGACCTCGCCGCCTGGCCCTCGATGACGATCCTGCGCGGCAAGATCGTCGTCGAGGGCGGCGCGCTGAAGGGCGTCCCCAGCGACGGAAAATTTCTCGCGCGCAAGATCGCCGACGACATCCGCAGTCGACCGGCGGTGTAGGCCGCGGGAGCACGCTGGCGTCAGCCGTCCCGCGGCGGCTCGATCGGCATCGTCGCGATGCTCTCCCAGGCGGCCGGCGCGCCGGCCATGGCGGCGGCTTCGGCGGTGGGCAGCGCGGGGTTCCAATGCACCGCCAGGAAGCGGCGGCCGGTGACGTCGGCGGCTGCGTCCGAGACGAGCCAGACCAGCGGCGCCGCCATCACCGCCGGCTGGATCATCCGCTGGCGGTCGAAGCCGGCCTGCATCGGCACCATCCCCGTATTCGTCACGCCCCCCGGCACCAGCACGTTGACAGTGACGCCGCTGCCGGCGAGATCCTTGGCCATGATCGCCGACAGCGCCTCGAGCGCCGCCTTTGAGGGCCCGTAGGTCGGCGAGCCGCTGCGGATCATCGTGCCGAGGCTGGTCGTCACGTTGACGATGCGGCCCCATTTGGCGTCCAGCATGCCGGGCACGACGGCCTGGGCGAGCAGCATGGGCACGGTCGTGTGCACCTGGACGAAACGCCGCCAATCCTCCGCGCCGACCTCCCAGAAGCGGATCGGCCGCTGCCAGTTTTCCGGGCGCAATGTCGCCTGGCCGATGCCGGCATTGTTGACCAGGATGTCGATATTGCCAAAGCGCCGGCGCGTCTGGACGATGATGTCGACGATCGCCGTATCGTAGCTCAAATCGGCTTCGATCGTCAGCAGCGCCCGGTCGCGGCCCGCCGTGCGCGCCGCCGCCGTGACGGCGGCAAGGCCGACCGCGGTGCGGTCCACCGCGGCGACCCGAATGCCGGCCACGAGCAGAGCCTGCACCAGTTCCTGGCCGATCCCGCCGGCCGCGCCGGTCACGATCGCCACCCGTTGTTGTGAGTCGCTCATCGCCCCTCCTCCATTCACCGGCGCCCGCATTGGTTTTGCCGGCGCCATTTTACGCTACCTGCGCCTCAGGATCGTTAACGTCACGCGCGAGCCGGCGGTTGCACGGCCGAGCGACAGCGCTCATGCTGGCGGCCGACGCATAGCCGGATGGAGAGCTTCGATCAGCCCACAGCGCGCCCGTCCCGCGTCGTCTCCGGCCGGCACGGCGTCCGGGCCGCTGGCGGCACCCGCCGCGGAAATCGCCGAGATCCTGGCGCCACACCCGATCTTCGCGCGCTTCGATCGGGCCTCGCTGCTCGCCGTCGCGGCGCATTGCACCTTTGCCACCTACCCGGCCGGCACGACGATCATGCGCGAGGGCGAGCCGGGCAGCTTTGCCTGCGTCATCCTCGAAGGCGACGTTGACATCTTTGTCGAGCTGCCGGCCGGGCCGATCCACATGGCGACGCTCGGGCGTCACCGGATCGTCGGCGAACTGGGCGTCTTTACCGACCTGCCGCGCAGCGCAACGGTCGTGGCGCGCAGCTATCTCGTCGTCGTGCGCCTGGAGCAGCAGAACCTGATGCGGCTCAGCGCCGAATACCCGTCGATCGGCGTCGCGATCATCCGCGAGCTGGGCGGCCGCCTCGCCGACATGAACCGTGCGCTCGCCTCGCTCACCCAGGCGGCCGAAGCCTTGGGACGCGACGAATTCGACGCGGCGCTGCTCGACGAATTGTCCGAGCAGCCGAACGCCGTGGCGAGCTTTGCCCGGGCCTTCGCCGGCATGGCGGCCGAGATCCGCGCCAAGCAGCACCGCCGCCAGGAGATGCGGGCGGCGGCCGAGATCCAGCAATCGATCCTGCCGCCGCCGCTGCCGCGAGACGGCCCGGCGGCGGCGGTCGCGCTGCATGCCGAGATGCACCCGGCGCGCGAGATCGGCGGCGATTTCTATGATTTTTTCCTGGTCGACGATAACCGGCTCGCGATCACCGTCGCCGACGTGTCCGGCAAGGGCATCCCCGCAGCGCTGTTCATGGCCGTGTCGCATACCGTGCTGCGCAGCGTCGCCAGCGCCGGCGGCGACATGGCAAGCGGTATGAGGGCCGCCAATCGTCTGCTCGCAACGCAGAATGCCGCGGCGATGTTCGTGACGCTGTTTCATGCCGTGCTCGATCTGGCGACCGGCGCCTTGCGCTACTGCAACGCCGGCCACAACCCGCCCTACCTGCTGCGCGAAGCGGGCGAGCGCGAAGCCTTGGGTGCGACCGGCATCCCGTTCGGCATCGACGCCGACATGCCGTATGAGATCGGCGAGAGCGTGCTGTGCCCGGGCGACGCGCTGTTCCTGTTCAGCGACGGGATCACCGAGGCGTTCGACGCGGCTGGCACGGAATTCGGTACCGCCCGGCTCGAAACGGCGCTGGACGGCGGACGCGGCAAGAGCGCCGCCGAGCTGGTCGCCGGGGTGCTCGCCGCCACCGCCGCCTTTGCGGCCGGCGCCGAGCAGTCCGACGACATCACCTGCCTCGCCCTGGTCTTCCGGCCCTGAGGCGGCTCAGCGTGGCGGCTCAGCGTGGCGGCTCAGCCGCGCGCCGTCTCCAGCCGCAACAGATTGTTGCCGTCGCTGCGGCGGTGTTCGATTCGGTCCACCATATGGCGCATCAGGTGGATCCCGAGCCCGCCCGGCCTGCGCTGGTCGAGCGGCAGCGCCAGATCCGGACCGGGCGCCGCGGTCGGGTCGAACGGCCGGCCGTTGTCGATGATCTCGGCGACCACGGCCTGTGCCGTGATGTCGAGACGCACCGCGATCCGGTGCGGCGGCGGCAGATCGAGGAAGCCGTGGGTGATCACGTTGGTGACGGCCTCCTCGACGGCAAGCGCCAGCTTGAAAGCGACATTGTCGGCAACGGCGTCCGCCTCGCAGCACGATCGGATCCAGTCGATCAGCCGGGCGATCGCCGAACCCTGGGGCGCGACGCAAAGCTCGTGGCGGGCCATGCCGCCTCTTATCGCGATGACGGCACGGCGGCAAGGGGCGATCGGAGGGCAGGCCGGGCCGCGAGGTTGCCCGGCGGTCGACGGCATGCTAACGACAGCCCGGGGCGGCAACCGCGGCGCGGGGCTTGCGATGGATTTTGCACAGGAACAGGCAGGCGACGTCACGGTCGTCAGGCTGGCGGGGCGGCTCGACAGCAGCACCGCGCCGCCCGCCGAATCGAGCTTCGCGCGGGTGCTGGACGGCGACCCGCCACGCCTTGCGATCGACCTGAGCGGGCTCGAATACATCAGCAGCGCCGGGCTGCGGGTCCTGCTGGTGGTGGCGAAGAAGGTGCAGCAGGCAAAGGGCAAGGTGGTGCTGTTCGGGCTGCTTCCCAACGTGCGCGAGGTGTTTGCGATCAGCGGGTTCGACAAGATACTGACGATCCAGGCCGACGCCGCCGCGGCGGTCGCGGCGGCGCGCTGAGGGCTGACCCAGAGGGCTGAAGATGCTGGGCTTTGTCGAAGAAATGGTGCTGCTGCAGCTCGACGAGACGCAGGGCGGGCTGGTCGATCTGCCGCGGTCGGCGGCCGATATCGTGCTGGCCGGCGCGGCGGTGATGGAGCTGGCGCTGCTCAACCGCGTCGACAGCGACCTGGAGCGCCTGTTCGTCGTCGATGCCGCGCCGACCGGCGACGACATGCTCGACGGCGCGCTGCACGAGCTTGCCGCGGAGGGTGCCGCGCTCACCGCCATCGCCGCGATCGAGCGCCTCACCGTCAACGCCGAGAAATATCGCCAGGAGGCGCTGCGCCGGCTCGTCGCCAACGGCATCCTGCGCGAGGAGAACGGTCGCCACTTCTGGGTGTTTCGCACCCGGCGCTATCCGGTGATCGACGACCGCGAGCAGCGCGAGGTCAAGGGGCGACTGCGCCAGATCCTGTTGACCGACGAGATCCCCGACCCGCGCGACGTGGTGCTGATCTGCCTGATCGAGGCGTGCGAGCTGCTCGGCCTCGTGCTGGCCGCCGACGAGATCGCCCGGACCAAGACCCGGGTCGCCGAATTGAGCCGGCTCGATCTGATCGGCCAGGCGGTGACGCGGGCGGTCGCCGAGATCCGCTTTATGATCAGGCACTCCAGCGCGCCGGTTTTCTGACATCCCCTCGCCGGACGCCGGCGGGGAGCACGAGGGACATAAATGGCCGAAACGCCCTTGTACATCGTGCTCTGTTCGGGCGAGCACGAGAAAGTGCAGATGGCGGCAATGATGGCCGCGATCGGCGCGGTGTCGGAGCGCCCGGTCGCGGTGTTCGTCAGCATGAACGCGATCCTCGCCTTCGCCCGGGACGCGAGCGACGACGAGCGCTACCGCGGCGGCGCGTTTTCAGACCTGATGAAGGCGAAGCGCGCGCCGGACGCGCTCAATCTGTTCCGCCAAGGCAAGGAATTGGGCGATCTTAAGATGTGGGCGTGCTCGATGGCGCTCGATGTGCAAGGATGGAGCCTGGACCAGCTGGTCGCCGGCCTGTTCGATGGGCCCTTGGGACTGACCAGCTTTCTGTCCGACGCGCAGGCGGGCCAGCTGGTTACGCTGTAGCGGCTTGGGGAGGCGCGATGGCAGAGCGGGTCAGGGTCGATGCGCGCGGCGCCTATTGCCCGGGGCCGCTGATGGAGCTGATCGCCGCGTTGCGGCTGGTGCCGGTGGGCGAGGAGGTCGAGGTGTGGTCGAGCGACAAAGGCTCGGCGGCCGACATCCCGGAATGGATCAAGAAGGCGCGCCACGAACTGGTCGGCGTCGAGCCTCGCGAGGCGTATTGGAGCATCGTCGTACGCAAGGCGAGATGACCCGCCATCGGCGCCCTCGGGGAGGAGCGAGATGCCGACAAGGATCCTGATCGTCGGCGGCGGGCTGGGCGGCACGATCGTCGCCAACGGGTTGTGTCGCCAACTGCGCAACGAGATCGCCTCGGGCGGCGTGGCGATCACCATGCTGGGCGCCTCGCCGACGCATATGTACCAGCCGGGACTGCTGTACGTTCCGTTCGGGCGGATGCGCGAATCCGAGCTGTTCCGCGACCAGCGCCGGGTGCTCGACCGACGGGTGCCCTATTTCGTCGATCCTGCCAGCCATGTCGATGTCGACAAGAAGAACGTGACCACCGCCTCCGGTAAGACCTATCCCTACGATTTCCTGGTGCTCGCCACCGGCTCGCGGCTGCGTCCGGACACCATCCCGGGCATGGCGGAGGGAGCGCACTGGCTTTACGATCTCGACGGCGCCCGCAAGCTGCGCGACGCGCTGCGCGATTTCCAGGGCGGCAAGGTCGTCGTCAACGTCAACGTCCCGCATAAATGCCCGGTGGCGCCGATTGAGATCACCCTCATGCTGCGCGACTTTCTCGCCGCCAAGGGGGTGCTCGACAAGAGCGAGATCACCTACACCTACCCGATCGGCCGGCTGCACGCGCTGGAGCCCGTGGCGCAATGGATGGGCCCCGAGTTCGAGCGTGGCGCCATCAAATCCGAGGTGTTCTTCAACACCAAATCGATCGATCCCCATGACAAGACGATCACCTCCGAGGAGGGGACGACGCTGGCCTACGACCTGCTCGTGACGATCCCGCCGCATTCGGGCCAGCAGGTCATCACCGATTCCGGGCTGGGCGCCGGCGGCTGGGTCCCGACCGAGCGCACGACGCTGTTGCGCGAGGGATCGAGCGATGTCTTCGTCGTTGGCGATACCACCAACCTGCCGATCTCGAAGGCCGGGTCGACGGCGCATTTCGAGGCCGATACCGTGGTCGACAACCTGTCGTCGCTGATCAAGGAAGACCGCTGGGCGCGGTCCTACGATGGCAAGGTGTTCTGTTTCGTCGAGACCGGCTTCAATTCCGGCACCTATGTCTGGTTCAATTACACGACGCCGCCCAATCCCGGGCCGCCGTCGCAGATGATCCACTGGTTCAAGCTCGCCTACAACCGCCTCTACTGGCTGTCGGCGCGCGGCCTCTTGTAGCGGAGGCGGGGATGAGCGAGGCGCGCGGACGCAACCAGCCGCCCGACGAATTGAACCGCCTCGCGCAGGCGGCGCGCGAGGCGTTGACCGATACGATGGTCGAGCGGCTCGCCGGCAGCGCCGGCAACACCCTTGAACTGCTGGACCGGCTCAACGACGAGGGCACCCGCGAGGCGCTGCACGTTCTGCTGGACCGGCTCGGCGAATTGCACAAGACCGGTGCGCTCGACACGCTGTTTGACACGGTGATGCTGCTGCATGCGGCGCGCAATGCCGTCACCGACCCGATCGTCGACCGCCTGTTCGCGTTCTTCGAGCAGACGATCAACACGGTCGGCAACGAGGCGATGGCAGACCTGGCGGACAACACCCGCGAGGCGCTCGAGGAGGCGGCGGCAGAGAGTGCGCAGGCGACGCCGCGCGGTGGGCTGTTCGCGATGCTGTCGCTGCTGGGGCAGCCGGAGGCGCAGCGCAGTCTGGGTTTCCTGCTGAGCTTCAGCGAGAAGTTCCAGCGCCGGATGACGGGCCCCGGAGCGTCGCGATGATCCGGCAGAAGCGGTTTCGAGCCGCTGAAATCAACCCTTTGGCAACCAATCGATGGCTAAATCCCAGCTTGTCGCCAGGACAGCCAGGACGAGGGACCGAACTCGGTGCCGCTGCGGGAACCGCATACATCAACCGGAAAGCCGGATCTTAGCGAACTGGCCGCCGGAAAATTTGTCGAAAGCCACGGTCATGGCGCTCCGGGCATCCTCGGCGAGCGCGCGAAGATGGCCGAGGAGCGCGGCCATCGCGTCGCCGCCCGGACCTGGCACGACCTGGCGGTGATCGCCGCCCGCATCCTCGCGTCATCCTAGCCCGCCGCCTGCGGCGCGGTACGCGCTTCAGCTCTCGGGTTCAGCCCTCCTCGGGTTCAGCCCTCCTCGGGCGGCAGGGCATACAGGCGCTCCATCCGGGGAAAGCCGCGGATCGCGAAATGGCCGAGTTCCCACATCGGCCGGCCCAGCCGCGTGGCAAACGCCTCCGACATGATCAGCACCCGGTCGAGTTCGCGGCAGAACCGCTCGATGCGGCTGGTCAGGTTGACATCGGGGCCGATCACGGTGAAATCGAGCCGCTCGCCGACCCCGATATTGCCGTAGGATACGGTGCCGTAATGTAGCGCGACGCCGCTCTGCAGCGGCTCCGCGCCGGCAAGCTTGCGGTTGCGCTCGGCCAGCGCGGCGAGGCCCTGTGTCGCGGCGGTAAAGGCGGCGCCGCACGCCGCGGTGCCATCGCCGCCGGCAGGCTGGTGGAAGATCGCCAGCACCCCGTCGCCCATGATCTCGACGACCTCGCCGCCCTGTTCGTGCACCGGCGGGATCACGCAGTCGAAATACTCGTTCAGCATGCGGATGACCGCGCGGGGGCTCATCCGGTCGGACATCAGGCTGAAATCGCGCAGATCGACCAGCATCAGGGCGGCCGTGATCGTGCGCACATCGCCGCGCCGCACCTGGCCTTCGAGAATGAGGCGCCCGGCCTCGGCGCCGATATAGGTGGTCAGCATATGGGTGATAAAGCGGCGCATCGCCTTCAGCTCGACGACCGCCGACAGCGCCGGCAGCACGGCGTCGAGGAAACTCAGCTCATCCTCGGCAAAACCGCCCGGCCTGGCGGTTGCCCATGACAGCGCGTTGACCAGACCCTGGGCGTAGACAAAAGGGGCGATGACGTAGTGGGTATAGCCCTCCGCACGCAGTTCCTCGAGCAGCGGATAAGGCAGCCTGCCGCCGCCGTCGAGCCGCCATTCGAGCCGCTTCTTCGCCGCGGCGACGGCGCGCACCGGGCTTTCCATGTAGCTCGCGGTCTTCTCGATGCCGTGGTCCATGAAGCGCTCGCTGAGCGGCTCTCCCGGCTTCCAGATGCGCGCGACGCCGCGGTATTCGGGATGCAGCGCGCGCAGGTGCAAGGTCGAGCGATCGAGCGGGATCGCGGCCTCCGCCAGGCGCTCGCAAAACCGGCTGAACAATTCGGAGTTGTCGGAGGTCGCCCGTCCGTCGCCGAGCAGCCAGCTGGTGAGCTGCGGGGCCGCCTCGACGCGCCGCCTGGCATCCGCCCCGGGATCCGCCCCGGGATCGACCCCGGGATCCGCCCCGGGATCCACCCCGGGATCCACCCCGGGAGGGAATTCGCGATTGGACAGCGGCGCCATCGTCATCGCCGCGCTGCCGCAATCACCCGCAACCCAGCGCGACCCATCCGGCCCCCCTCCACCCGCCAATCCGGCCCCTGATGTCGGGTGGCCGGCGGGCTACGGCAATAGGGGGCGAATTGCTCGCGTGCAGGGAAATTTTCTCGATCGTGATCCGGCCCGGCGGGGGGACGACCGCGGGCCGCCAAGCGCCTATACTACGGCGATGACCGCCGCGACGTGGGAGGACCGGATTTGCAGGTTTTGAACGTGATTGCCGCCTGGGTACCGCCTTGGCTGATCGGCGTCGCCATCATGGTGGTGCCGGCGCTTGTCGCCCTGCTCGTCTACGGCTGGTTCATCAGCCGGCTGATCCGCCTGGCGGCGCGCTACGGGGCGTTCCTGCAGGAGTTGCTACAGCGCGGCCGGCACCCGGCCGCCGCGATCCTCGTGATTGCCGTCCTCGGCATCGCCGTGCCGGTGGCAAGGTTTCCGGGCGACGTGTCGGTCGGCGTCGGTCACGGCCTCTTGATCGCGCTGGTCCTGGCGCTCGGCTGGACCGCCTCGAAAGCGCTCGACATCGCCGCCGACATCTACCTGCACCGGTTTCAGATTGATGTCGCGAACAATCTGCTGGCCCGCAAGCACGTCACGCAGGTCAACATTCTGCGCCGCGCGGCGCAGACGATGCTGGTGATCATCACCTTGTCGACCGCCCTGATGACCGTCGAGGCGGTGCGGCAATATGGCGTGAGCCTGTTCGCCTCGGCCGGCGCGGCCGGCATTGTCGTCGGCCTCGCGGCGCGCCCGGTGCTCGGCAACCTGCTGGCCGGCATCCAGATCGCGATGACGCAGCCGATCCGCGTCGAGGATTCGGTGGTCGTCGAAGGCGAATGGGGCTGGATCGAGACGATCACCAGCACCTATGTCGTCATCCGCATCTGGGATCTGCGGCGGCTGATCGTGCCGTTGAGCTATTTCATCGAAAAGCCGTTCCAGAACTGGACGTATCAGTCGACCGATCTGCTCGGCGCGGTGCTGCTCGAGGTCGATTACACCGCGCCGATCGATCGGCTGCGCGAAAAGCTGCAAGAGACCGTCGGCCAGAGCGATCTGTGGGACGGCAAGGTCGCGGGCTTGCAGGTGACCGACGCCACGCAGAGCACGATGCAGTTGCGCGCGCTGGTCAGCGCCCGCAACGCTGGCGACACCTTCAGCCTGCGCTGCCTGGTGCGCGAGCGGCTGATCGCCTTTCTGCAGTCCGAGCACCCCGATGCCCTGCCGCGCCAGCGCAGCGAGGTCGCCGGCGGATTTGACGCAGCCGACCATAAGCAGGTCGTACGGGCAGCCGCGGCAGCCAGCGCGCCGCCGGCCTCATGAGATCCGAGCGCGGCACGGCTTGCCCTGCCGCCGCGACCCCGACACAATCCGCCGGACAACGGGGGAGCGGGTGATGGACGAGGCGCCACTGACGATCTATCAGGCCCATCTCGACAAAGGCGAGCTCGCCTATCAATGGAGCCCGGCGGCCGGCCGCGCGGTCTTCTATCCGCGGCTTGTCTGCCCCCATAGCGGCAGCACGGCGCTCGAATGGCGGGTCGCCTCGGGGCTCGGCACGGTTTACGCGACGACCGTCACCCACCCGGCTCAGGGCGAGCCCTATAACGTCGCTCTCGTCGATTGCGACGAGGGTTTCCGGCTGATGAGCCGGGTCGAGGACATCGACCCGATGGCCGTCAGGATCGGCATGCGGGTGCGCTTCCGGGTGCACAAGCCCGGTGGGGACACAGTCGGAGACGAGCCGGCCTACCCGGTCTTCGTCCCTGTGGAGGGCGCGCCATGAGCGGGCTTCTGCGCGGCGGTGCGGCGATCGTCGGGGTGGCTGAAAGCGATCTCGGCCATGTCGCCGACGGGCTCAACCCGATCGACCTGATGGCGCAGGGCGTGGCCCGCGCGCTCGAGGATTGCGGCCTCGCGCTGCGCGATGTCGATGGTCTCTTCTGCGCCACGGCGCAGGCCCGCACCTCGGGTCTGTCGCTCGCCGAATATCTCGGCATCTCGCCCGCTTATATCGACACGACGATCCTCGGCGGCTCGTCGTTCGAGTTTCATGTCGCGCACGCCGCCGCGGCATTGCAATTGGGGCTGTGCCAGGTCGCGGTCATCGCCTACGGCTCGACGCAGCGCAGCATCGGCCGGCGGCAGGCCTCGGTGCGCGAGGTCAACCCGTACGAGACGCCGTTCCGCCCGTTCCTGCCCTCGACCGCCTATGCGCTGGCCGCCTCGCGCCACATGCACGAATTCGGCACGACCCGCGAGCAGCTGGCCGAAGTCGCGGTTGCGGCGCGGCAATGGGCCCTGCTCAATCCCGCCGCCTGGGAGAAGAAGCCGCTCTCGATCCCCGAAGTGCTGGGCGCGCGGATGGTCAGCTATCCGTTCACGGTGCGCGACATCTGCCTTGTCACCGACGGCGGCGGCGCCGTCGTGATGACCGATGCCGAGCGTGCCGGGAGCCTCAAGAAGCCGCCGGTCTACGTGCTCGGCTGTGGCTCGGCGATCACCCACGCCAATATTTCCAGCATGCCCGACCTGACCCTGACCGGCGCCATCCAATCCGGGCAGCAGGCCTATGCGATGGCCGGGCTTAAGGCGGCGGACATCGATGTCGTCGAACTCTATGACGCGTTCACGATCAACCCGATCCTGTTTCTCGAAGACCTCGGGTTTTGCCCCAAGGGCGAAGGCGGGCGCTTTGTCGAAGAGGGCGCCATCGCTCCCGGCGGCCGGTTGCCGGTCAACACCAACGGCGGCGGCCTTTCGTATTGCCACCCCGGCATGTACGGCCTCCTCATATTGATCGAGGCGGTGCGGCAGTTGCGCGGCGAATGCGGCGCCCGCCAGGTGCCCGGCGCCGCAACCGCGATCGCCCACGGCAACGGCGGCGTCCTGTCATCGCAAAGCACCGTGATATTGGGGACGGCGGCGACTGTATGATTCACCAATGAGACAGTGAGGCAGTGAGAGGTCGAGCGATGCTCACGCCGCGAGAAAATGATCTCCTTACGGAGAGGATCGTCGGCTTCGCCATCGAAGTGCATCGTCAACTCGGGCCGGGGTTGCTGGAATCAGCCTACGAGCAATGCCTGTGCTACGAGTTGCAGCAGAGCGGCCTCAACTTCCGGCGCCAGGTGCCGTTGCCGGTCGTCTACAAGTCAATAAGGCTGGATTGCGGTTACCGGATCGATGTGGTGGTGGAAGAGCAGGTGATATTGGAACTCAAAACCGTCGAGCGCCTGATGCCGATCCACGAAGCACAAATCTTGACCTATCTCAAGCTAAGCGGGCTTCGGACTGGCCTGCTGTTGAATTTTAACTCGGCGGTGCTGAAGGATGGAATGCGACGAATAATGCTGTGAGACGCCGCTTTCCGGCATCTCATTGCCTCACTGTCTCATTGGTGAATTCATCTCAACGGAGAAACGCAAATGGCTGAGGGCGCGCGCGAACTGGTCCGCTTTGAGAACGCGGGCGGCATCGGTGTCATTACCGTCGACAACCCGCCGGTCAACGCCTTGTCGCCGGGGGTTCCGGAGGGCATCGTCGCGGCGGTCGACCAGGGCAATGCCGACCCGGCGGTGACGGCGATGATCCTGATCGGCGCCGGCCGCAGCTTTATCGCCGGCGCCGATATCCGCCAGTTCGGCCGCGGCCCATCGACGCCGCCGACCGGACGGCGCCCCTATGACGTGCTCGACGACAGCGCCAAGCCGGTCGTCGCGGCGATCCACGGCTACGC
>DATLRS010000202.1:0-5456 GCA_035534535.1 Allostellaceae bacterium
CGGTGCATCCCGACGATCCCGATGTGGTGTTCATCGGCACCACCAAGGGCGGCTTCCGCAGCAGCAATCGCGGCAATGCGTGGCAGCGGCTGGCCTTGCCCAACCCGGCCGCCGACGTCTGGTCGATCACGATCCACCCCAACGACCACAAGACGATCTATGCCGGGTTCGGGCCGACCGGCGTCTATCGCAGCGACGATGGCGGCGCGCGCTGGAAGCAGCTTGCCGATCCCAGCCTGCCCGACCGGGTGCACATGACGTTTCCCTGCCGCGTCATGCGGGTCGATGTCGATCCGGCGCGGCCCGACGACGTCTATGCCTGCATCGAGGCCAACGGCGCGATGAAGAGCCGCGACCGCGGCGAGAGCTGGCAGGACTGCACGGCCGATCTCTTACGCTTCGCGGCGCAAGAGAAATACAAGAGCCGCATCGTCAGCCAGACCGAGGTCGAGGGCATGCTCGACGGCCACGCGCTGGCGTGCAGCGCGGCGGCGCCCGGCACCGTGTTTCTGGCCAACCGCATGGGCCTCTTCCGCAGCGACGACGGCGGCGCGCACTGGGAGGATGCCGAGGTCAACCGCTTTTCGCCGATGACCTACGGCCGCGATCTGCGCGTCTCGCCGCACGACCCCAAGGTGCTCTATGCGGCGCTGAGCCCGGCCTTCCGGTCGAGCGACGGCGGCATCTTCAAGAGCGAGGATGTCGGCCGCACCTGGAAACGCTTCGATCACGGGGTCAAGGCCGACAACACGATGATGGGCGTCGCGCCCCACCCGCGCGACCCGCAGCAGGTCTACGGCCTCTCGAAATCCGGGCAGGTGTTCGGCACGCATGATGGCGGCGAGACTTGGCGCGAGCGCCACCTGCCGGCGGGCGTCGGCGACTGCTACGCGATCGCCTGCGGCTGATCTTGATCACCCCTCTGTCTGTCATCCCCGGGCTTGACCCGGGGATCTACGAGCCGTTCCTCGTGGATGGCCGGCCGTGACGGAAAGTGGGACTTAAAATTTTAGAGACTGAGAACGACAGGAGGGAACGATGGCGGGTACGACGCATGTTTACGCCGGCGTGGCGGCGACGGTCGGCACGACGCATAGCGGCACGCTGGGCGGCATCTTCCGGCAGGAGGTCGGCGACGGCAAATGGGCAAAGCTGGGCGGCGGGCTGCCCGAGGATGCCGAAGTGCATGCCATCACCCTGCACCCCAATGACAGCGACACGCTCTATGTCGGCAGCACCAAGGGCATCTATCGCAGCACCAATCGCGGCGCCAAGTTCGAGCATCTGAACGTGCCCGGCGGCGATCCGGACATCTGGTCGATCCTGGTGCATCCGAAAAACCCGCAGCGGCTCTACGCCGGGGCGACCCCGATTGGCGTCTACCGCAGCGACGACGGCGGCGACCACTGGAAGCAGCTCGCCGACCCCAACCTGCCCAACCGCGTCATCATGGCGTTCGCCTGCCGCGTCATGCGGCTCGATGTCGATCCCAACTCGCCGGACGACATCTATGCGACGCTCGAGGCGAACGGCGCGATGCGCAGCCGCAACGCCGGCGAAAGCTGGGAGGACTGCACCGCCGATCTGATCCGGTTCTGCGAGGAGCCTCGCTATCGCAGCCGCATCGGCAGCCAGACCGAAATCGAGGGCATGCTCGACGGCCATGCGCTGGCCTGCAGCGCGGCGGCGCCGGGCAGCGTGTTCCTCGCCAACCGCATGGGTCTGTTCCGCAGCGGCGATCATGGCGAGCACTGGCAGGACATGGAGATCGGCAAATTCTCGCCGCTGACCTATGGCCGCGACATCCGCACCTCACCGCTCGACCCCAAAATCATGTACGCCGCGCTGAGCCCGGCGGCGCGCAGCACTGACGGCTCGGTCTATCGCAGCGATGATGTCGGCAAGACCTGGCGGCGCTTCGACCACGGCATCAAGGCCGACGCGACGATGATGGGCGTCATCCCGCATCCCAAGGACGCCAACCAAGTCTACGCGATCTCGCGCTGCGGCCAGGTGTTCGGCACCCAGGACGGCGGCAAGAGCTGGAACGAGTCGCGGCTGCCCGAAGGCGTGCGCGACTGCTATTGCGTCGCCTGCGGCTGATTCGCTGCCGCGCCGTGGTCGCGTCTCGCCGGACGCCATGTCGGGCGGGGCGCGGTCACGGTGCGAATGACGTGGCGATCGCGGTCACCAGCGGCTTCATGAAAAAGCTGTCGCGCGGCATGATCGCGACGCTGAGGCCTTCGCGTTCCAGCGCGGCGGCGACCACCGGGCCGACCGCGGCGATTGCGGTGGCGCCCAGCGCGCTGCGGAGTCTCGCCTGCAACCCGGCGGCCGCGGCCGCGGCGAACAGGCGGGTGACCTGCGCCATGCTGGTAAACGCAACGGCATCGACCTGGCCGGCTGCCAGCGCCTCGATCAGCGCCTGGATCTCGGCGTCGGCGACCGCCGGGACATAGGCGTAGGGCACGACCGGGTCGGGCCGCGCGCCGGCGCGCTTAAGAAAGTCGGCGAGCGTCGCCGGCGCTTCGGGATAGAGCTGGATCGCGACTCGCCGTCCGGCCAGGGTGAGCGGTGCCAGCGTCGCGATGATGCCCGCCATGGTCGGCTGCGCCGCCCGCAAGCCGGGCGTCAGCGCGATCTCGCGCAGGGCCCGGGCCGGCTTGGGGCCGCGGGTAATCGTGCGAACGCGAGCGAGCGCGGCGTGAAACGGGGCCTCGATCCCGGCCCGCTCGGCGAAGCCGCGCAGGCGGCGCAACCCCTCGCCGGTCAGCAGCACCAGATCATCCGGCGGGCTTGCGGTAAAGCGCCGCAGCCACGCCAGTACGGACGCGCTATCGCTCGCATCGGCGATCGCGACGAGCGGACAGCGCAGCGTCTGCGCGCCCTGCTCTTCGAGCATGTGCCCGAGACGGTCGAGTTCGCGATGTTCGAGCACCGCGACGCGGCGTCCGGCGAGCGGGCGCTCGCTCGGCGAATTAATCCGTTCACCCTGTGCCATGGCGCAGAATGCGGCGGCAGCGGCGAGGCAGGAGCGGGGCTATGATCAAGGGCATCAGCGCGGTCACCCTGGCGACGCATGACATGCGCCGGGCCGTGCGGTTCTACCGCATCCTGGAGCTGTCGGTCATCCATGGCGGCGAGGACGCGGCCTTCACCAGCCTGCGCGCCGGCGACAATTATCTCAACCTGATCGCGCAGCCGGCCGAGCGGCAGTGGTCGTGGTGGGGACGCCTGATTTTCTACCACGCCGATGTCGACGCGCTGCATGCCCGGCTGGTCGCCGCCGGCTGCCGGCCCGACGCGGCGCCGCGCGACGCGGCATGGGGCGAGCGCTTCTTTCACATCACCGATCCCGACGGGCACGAACTGAGCTTTGCCTGGCCGCTGCCGCAATGAGTTAGGGAGCGGCCGCAACAGCGATTGCTTTCGCGCGCGCCTGCCGCTAGACCCATCCGCGCCACGGCCCGCAAACGTCCCCATCGTCTAGAGGCCCAGGACACCGCCCTTTCACGGCGGCAACACCGGTTCGAATCCGGTTGGGGACGCCAATAATAACAATTCGTTACGACGTTAGGCGGCAAC
Source organism: Allostellaceae bacterium (assembly GCA_035534535.1). Classification (GTDB taxonomy): domain Bacteria; phylum Pseudomonadota; class Alphaproteobacteria; order ATCC43930; family CGMCC-115725; genus DATARH01. Next base: position 3,586 of record DATLRS010000202.1, read on the forward strand.
TGGTGTCCCGGCTGTGTCCCGGCTGCGCTTGCAATCACCGCCTCACCGCGTTCATCCCCGCGAGCGCGGGGAACACTCCGCGCTCGGCTCCCGCTTGGTGTCGTCGGTCGGGTCATCCCCGCGAGCGCGGGGAACACGTGAACACCGGGGCTATCTGCAGCCCGTCCGCGCGTAACAAGGGCGGCTCATTTCCTACGCGGCCTGTCAACCAGCGTCGCGACGAAGGCTTCACGTTCCTCTTGCCGCTACTGCCATCGCCCCTGCGGCGCGCACCCTCCCGGCTTCGTGACCGATCGCGCCCGAGATCCCGGGTGCGGAAACAACAGCTATTCGCAGGGGGTCGGTCAGGCTGGTTCGCATGGGTTTAAGCGTACCACGAAACCAACAGCGAGATGTTGGCCGGCACGGCAAGGCCCTCGCGGGGGTGCGTGCCGGCGTCGCAAATCGTCGCTCGTTCGCCGTAGTCCTGCTGCAGTGTACCAAGCACAACCTAGGCGGCGGCCGTGATCAACCGCCGCGGGCGCCGCAACGCCTCGTCGAGTGCTGCGCGATCGCTGAGGCGGCCCTCGACCACTGCCGCGGCGATCTGCGGCGGTAGGCATTCTGAGAATTTCAGCTCTGCCGCGAGCCCGAGGGGCACCTCCGGCCGGACGGTCGTCGGATCGACTCGGTCAATCGTGCCCCAAGGAGTGGTGTAAGAGGCACTCTCGGCCCGGCTGTTCGGCCCGCGACGTCGTGCTCAACATCCTGGCGCGGCAGCGCGATGTCGATCCGCCCGGCCGGTAGCGACGCCGACTGGCTTGGCGCTGGCGATCGAGCCGATGGCTGATTGCGCCGGCTACGACCAGTTGCGCGGTCCACTGCCGGCCGAGGAGGTCTACCGTGGAGGGCATGAGATCATCGAGCTGATGGGTCGGCTCAAGCTGGCCGGCATGCGCGCCACCGGAGCCTGTCCTCGAGCCGCGCGAAGCGCGGACCCGGGGGACGAGGCGATTACCGCGGGGCGGCGCGCCCAGCATTCGGTTCAGCGCATCATCGGCGAATTGCTGCTCGCCCAGCTCGCCGACAATCGCGCCCGCTCAACCGCCTACCGCTTGGGTGTTGCCCGCTTCCCGGTGATGAAGAACCTCGCCGAAAAAACGCAAGTTGCGCGGATCGCCCCCGAGGCCAAGAAACGGCGCCGGCGTCGGTCTTCCGGCGGTCGCGCAAGGTCTCGCGGAGCTCGCGCCGCCGCTGATCCCGAGCCCGCTTGATGTCGCGCAGCGCGACGGTCTCGCCCGCGAACTCGGGACAGATCGCGCGGCAGAGAAACTTTCCCTGATGGAAGAGCCGGACTTCGCCGAGATCGCGCGGGTCGTAGCGCAACACCACGCTTTCGCCGACATAGGCGGCGAGAGTCGGATCGATATAGCGCATCCCCTGGAAGCGCAGCGTAAGCGGTGTTTGGGCGGCACCTTTCGGTCTGGGGGTGGAAGAGTGATGTTCGGGGCTGACAGGGGCTCCGACACATGTCGATTTCAGAGCATAAGCATATGCCGGAGCCGGTCCGGCGCATCGAGGTATTCACGGGCGCCGGCCGGCGCCGGAGCTGGTCGGTGGTGGAGAAGGCGGCGATCATCGCCGAGAGCTACGGCGCGGGCGACACGGTTTGCGCTGTCGCTCGGCGTCACGGGCTGACACCGCAGCAGCTGTTTGCCTGGCGCAGGCTGGCGCGGCGGTCCGCCCTGGCATCGCCGCCGATGTTTGTGCCGGCGGTAGTCGAGAGGACGGAACCCGAGCTGGCGACAACCATAGTCTCGCCGCGCCGCACGCGTCGTCGCCGATCGCGCTCTGATGGCATTGAGCTCGAGATCGCCGGGGTCGCGGTACGG
>DATLRS010000203.1:0-12329 GCA_035534535.1 Allostellaceae bacterium
CGAGATCCCCAGCGACATGGTCGGCGAACTGGTGATGGAGGCGCTGTCGACGCTCGACCAGGTCGCCTATATCCGCTTCGCCTCGGTCTACCGCAATTTCCGCGAGGCCAAGGATTTCGGCGAGTTCGTCGGCCGCATCGCCGCCGATGGCGAGTGAGGCGCCGCGCCTCGTTCAGTGAACTATCGAGTGACAACCCCTGTAGCCATCCCGGCCTTCGCCGGGATGGCGGCCTGAGATGCGATTTTCGTCGTGTCACTGCAAATTTCAGCCGAAGCGCCAGAGCAAGACCGGCGCGCGATGCGCACCGCGTTGGCGCTGGCGCGGCGCGGCCTCGGCAATGTCTGGCCGAACCCGGCGGTCGGCTGCGTCATCGCCCGCGACGGCCGGGTCGTCGGCCGCGGCTGGACGCAGCCGGGCGGGCGCCCCCATGCCGAGACCGAGGCCTTGGCCCGCGCCGGCGAGGCGGCGCGCGGTGCGACCGCCTGTGTCACGCTCGAACCGTGCAGCCATTGGGGGCGGACGCCGCCCTGCGCCGACGCGCTGATCGCCGCCGGTGTGCGGCGGGTCGTCGCGGCGGTCGAGGACCCCGACCCGCGGGTTGCCGGCGCGGGGTTGGCGCGGTTGCGCGCAGCCGGGCTCGCGGTCGCGACCGGGCTGGGCGCGGCCGAGGCGGCCGAGATCAACGCCGGGTTTTTTCACCGCCTGCGGCTCGGCCGCCCGCTGGTCACCCTGAAATTGGCGACCTCGCTCGACGGCCGCATCGCGACGGCGAGCGGCGCCAGCCGCTGGATCACCGGCGCCGCGGCGCGCGCGCGCGGCCATCTGCTGCGCGCCGAGCATGACGCGATCCTCGTCGGCACCGGCACGGCGATCGCCGACGACCCGCAACTGACCTGCCGCCTGCCCGGGCTCGGCCACCGCTCGCCGCTGCGCGTCGTGCTCGACCGGCGCTTGCGCATTCCGCTGGCGGCGCAGCTGTTCGCCGCGGTGCGGCCGGTCCCGACCTGGGTGGTGACGTCGCCCACGGCCGACGCCGCCCGCGTCGCCGCACTGCGCGACGCCGGGGTCGCGATTATCGCCGCCGACCCGGATGCGAGCGGGCAGCTCGATCTGGCGAGCGTCCTCGGGCGGCTTGGCGAGCGCGGCCTGACCCGGCTCCTGGTCGAGGGCGGCGGCCATCTCGCTGCGGCATTGCTGCGCCGTGGGCTGGTTGACCGCCTCGCCTGGTTTCACGCGCCCGTATTGCTCGGCGGCGATGGGGTTCCCGCCGTCGCCGCGCTCGGCCTCGATGCCGTGGCCGAGGCGCCCGGCTTCATGCGGCTGTCCAGCGAACCGATCGGTGACGACATGCTCTCGATCTTCCGGGCGCGCCCGCCGGCAGCACCCTAATTCGGCGTCGCTTGCCGGATCGACCACCAGGCGACCGCCAGGCGACCACCAGGCGATTGTCATTGTGAGCCGCGTCGCTGCGGCGAATGTGAGGGACCCGTGAACGACATCCCGCCGCTGCCCGAACTGCGCTTTGCCGAGATCCCGGCCGCGTCGCAGCACTGCTATGCCGGCGACCGGTTCAGCTATATGGAGGCCGGGATGGAGGCCGGGATGGAGGCCGGGCCGCCCGATCGCCGCGCCGTGCTGCTGCTGCACGGCATCGGCGCGAATTCATTGCACTGGCGCTATCAGTTCGCGGACCTCGCCGACCGGTTTCGGGTGATCGCTTGGAATGCGCCCGGCTATATGCTGAGCGACAATCTGCGCGCCGAAACCCCCGGCAGCCGCGACTATGCCGACGCGCTGGCCGACTTCCTGGCGGCATTGGGCATCGCCGGGTTCGACGTCGTCGCCAATTCGTTCGGTACGCGGGTGGCGCAGTGCTTTGCCCATTACCACCCCGGGCGGATTGGCCGCGCCGTCTTTACCGGCACCAGCGTTGCCCGGCCCAGCTCGCCGGAAGAACGCGCCGGCAGCATCAGCGCGCGGGCCCAGATGATCGCGCGCGGCGGCTATGGCTTTGGCGAGCGGGTCGCGGCATTGCTCGGGTCGGCCGCGTCGGCGGCGACGATTGCCCTCGTGCAACACACGCTGCGCGCGACCAATCCCGCCGGGTTCATGCAGGCGGCGCGGTTCGGCGCGAGCGCCGACATGCCGCCGCTCGGCGCCGGGTTGACGATGCCGCTGCTGATGATCCAGGGCGATGAGGACCGCGTGACGCCGGGGCCGGCGAATGCCGCGCTGCTCGCTGCCGCAGTGCCTGATGCCCGGCTGGTGATGCTGTCAGGCTGCGGCCACCTGCCCGAGGTGGAGGACCCGCTCAGAGTCAACGCGCTGATCGACGAGCACCTCGCTTCGCGGATGCCGCCGTGACCGGCGGTCAGTCTGTGCGGCCGAGGCTCTTCGCCACCATCTCGTAGGTGTTGGGGCTGAGCCCCGCGGTTGCCAGGATGCGGTCGAGCGCGGCGCGCATCAGCCCCTGGCGGGCCGCATCGTAGCGCCGCCATTGCCCGAGCGGCTGGACGAGGCGCGCCGCCGTCGTCGGGTTGGCCTTGTCGAGCGCCAGCACTTCATCCGCCAGAAACCCGTAGCCCGTGCCGTCGGTCGCGTGGAAATGCAGCGGGTTGGCCTGCGAAAACGTGCCGACCAGGGCGCGCACCCGGTTCGGGTTGGCGCGGGTAAAGGCGGGGTGCGTCGTCAGGTCGCGCACCGCAGCGATCGTGCCGGGCAGCGACGAGCGGGCCTGCAAGGCGAACCATTTGTCGATGACCAGCGGGTCGTCTTTCCATTGCCGGTAGAACGCCGCCAGCGCCGCGTCGCGCTCGGGGCAATCGATGTCGCTCAATATGGCGAGCGCGGCCAGGACGTCGGTCATGTTGGCGGCGAGGTCGAACTGGTCCTTGGCGAGCCGCGCGCCGGCCGCCTGGTCGCCGGCGGCGAGGTAGGAAAGGCAGGCATTGCGCAGCGCGCGGCGCCCGATCGACCGTCCGTCGATCTGGTAGGGTCCGGCATCGGCGAGATCCCGGTAGGCCTGCGCCAGCGGCTCGGCCAGCGCGCTGGCGAGCGCGGTGCGGGCGCTGTCGCGCGCCTCGTGGATCGCCTCGACCGCGACGGTGGCCATCTCGTTGGCGAGGGTTGCTTCGCTCGGCAAGGCCAGTGCCTCGGCGGCAAAGGCCGGGTCGCGCGCGGCGGTGGCGAGGGTCTGGCGCATCGCCGCGACGAGATCGCGGTCGAGCGGCGGCATCATCTGTCCCTGCTGGTAGGCCGCTACCCGGTCGAGCAGCATGCGGGTCGCGACCTGCTGCCCGGCATCCCAACGGGCCACCGGATCGCTGTCATGCACGGCGAGAAATTTCAGCCGGTCGAGCGGCACGCCCTGCAATTTGACCGGCGCCGAAAAATTGCGCAGCAGCGAGGGCACCGGCGGCACCGCCACGTCGGCAAAGCGGAACACCTGCCGCTCTTCGCCGCAAACGAGGACGCGCGTGCCGGCGGTGCCGGCGGTGTCGGGCGTCTCGCCGTCGAGCCGGGTCGGCAACTCGTCGCCGTTGGGGCCAATGAGCCCCAGCGCGACCGGTACCGGCATCGCCGCCTTGGCGGGCTGCCCCGGCGTCGGCGGCACGCGCTGGGCGATCTCCAGCTCATAGCATCGCGCCGCCGCGTCGTAATGGTCCGCAACCGTGATCTCGGGCGTCCCGGCCTGCCGGTACCACAACGCGAAATCGCCGAGATCGACCGCGCCGCCGTCCTGCATCGCCGCCAGAAAGTCGCCGATCGTTGCCGCGTGGTTGTCGTGCTTGGCGATATAGCGGTCCATGCCGCGGCGAAACCCGTCCGGCCCCAACAGGGTGTGAATCATGCGGATCACCTCGGCGCCCTTGTTGTAGACCGTCGCGGTGTAGAAATTGTCGATCCGCAGATAGCTTTGCGGCTGTACCGGGTGGGCCAGCGGGCCGGCATCCTCGGGGAACTGCGCGGCCCGCAAGGCGCGGATGTTGCCGATGCGGCACACCGCCGGGCTGCCCTGGTCGGCCGAGAACAGCTGGTCGCGGAACACGGTCAGCCCTTCTTTCAACGACAGCTGGAACCAGTCGCGGCAGGTGACCCGGTTGCCGGTCCAGTTGTGGAAATATTCGTGGGCGATCACCGTCTCGATGCCCTGGTAGTCGCTGTCTGTCGCGGTCTGCGGCTGCGCCAGCACGTAGCGCGTGTTGAAGACGTTGAGCCCCTTGTTTTCCATCGCCCCCATGTTGAAGTCGCTGACCGCGACGATGTTGAAGACATCGAGATCGTATTCGAGGCCGAAGGTGTCCTCGTCCCAGCGCATCGCCTTTTTCAGGGACGCCATCGCGTGGCCGCATTTGTCCTCGTCGCCGCGCCGGACCCAGATCGCCAGCGCCACCGCGCGCCCCGAGCGGGTCGTGAAGCGGTCCTCAACCGCGACGAGGCCGCCGGCGACCAGCGCAAAGAGATAGGAGGGCTTGGGATGCGGGTCGACCCAGCGCGCCCAGTGCCGGCCATCGGGAAGATCGCCCTGGCCTGACGGGTTGCCGTTCGACAGCAATACCGGAAAGCGCGCCTTGTCGGCCCGCATCGTCACCGTATAGCGCGCCATGACATCGGGGCGGTCGAGGAAATAGGTGATGCGGCGAAACCCCTCGGGCTCACATTGCGTGCAGAAATTGCCGCCCGAGAGGTAAAGCCCGTGCAGCGCGGTGTTGCGCTCGGGGACGATGCGGGTCTGGACGTCGAGCGCGAAACGGTCGGGCACCTCGTCGAGGACGAGCGCGCCGTCGGGTTCGCTGCGGTACTCCCCGGAGGCAAGCGGCCGACCGTCGAGCGCGACCGCGATCAGTTCGAGTTCGTCGCCGTCGAGGCGCAAGGGCGCACGCCGATCCGCAGCCTCGGGGTTGCGGCGCAGCGCGAGACGCGCCGCGACCTGCGTATCGGCCGGGGTCAGATCGAAGACCAGCTCGACCGTATCGCACAGAAAATCCGGCGGCCGGTAATCGGCGAGGCGGGTCGGTTGTGGGGCGTTATCGGCAGAGGTGTCGGGCATGGGAGAATACCGTTCGGGGCTGACATCATCCGGCAGGGCGGCTCGCCGCAAGCGAGCCGGGCGCGGCGCGGCCCGGCAACGGCGCCAAACTTTTACACCCCTTGCCGAGCGCAGGCGAGAGCTTGCCGCCGATCGGCGGCCGATGCAGGCCTACCGGAAAAATATCCGGCCGTGGGTTATTCGGTACGCCAGCGATCCCGGATACGAGGAGCTGCGAATGCCGAAGATGAGAAACGTTATCCCCAGCATGATGCCAATCCCCAGCACGATCAGCAGACCCAATGCCAGCGGCCCCGAATTGCGGTCGGGGAAGAACAGGACGGCGAGAAAGCCGGGCACCGACACGAGCAGCATCACGCAACCGATCACGATCGGCAGGAAATCGCTGGGATCGCCGCTCTGGACGAAAAGGTTGAGCCACCGCCTCATGCCGCAATTCCCCGATCGGCCTTCGCGCGGCGCGGCGTAACACGCGCCGCCTGTACCGGCCTGCCTCCAGCCCTACCGCATAGGGGTCTGTCGAGCAAGAGACCGGCCGCCGCGGCGCGGCAGGTCAGCTGGTCGGCGCCACCGGCAGCGCGACAAAGCGGGTGTTGCCCCGGCGCTCGATGCGCACCAGCACCTTCTTCCGACCGGCCTTTTTCGCGGCTGCCGCAATCTGCTCGATCTCGTCGGGGTTGGTGACTCTGGTGTGCCCGATCGCGATCACCAGATCGCCCGGGAGCAGCCCTTGCGCCGCCGCGGTGCTGTTCGGCGGCACCTCGGTGATGACCGCCCCTCTGGTGTCGTCGGGCAGGGAATACTGCTTGATCAGCTCCCGGTTCGGCCTGGCGAGCTTGAGACCGAGCGCCTCGACCATCTGCGGTTTCTTCGGCTTTTCCGGTTGGTGCGGCGGCGGCCGGTTCGGGTCCAGCACCGCGACCTTCAGCTCGAACTCGCGCTGCTTGCCGTCACGCCAGATCGACAGCTTCACCTGCTTGTCCGGCGGCGTGGCTGCGACCAGCCGCGGCAGCTGGCGGCTGCGCTCGATCGGCTTGTCGTCATAGCTGAGGATGACATCGCCCGGCTGCAGCTTGGCCTCTGCCGCCGGGCTCCCGGCATCGATCGCGGCGATCATCGCGCCGCGGCTCTTGTCGAGCCCAACGCTCTCGGCGATGTCGTCGGTAACCGGCTGGATGCGCGCCCCGATCCAGCCGCGCTCGACTTTCCCGGTGGCCTCCAGCTGCGCGATGATCGGCTCGGCCAGCGCCGAGGGAATGGCAAAACCGATGCCGATCGACCCGCCCGAGGGCGAATAGATCACGGTGTTGATACCGATGACCTGGCCCGCCAGGTTGAACATCGGCCCGCCCGAATTGCCCCGGTTGATCGACGCATCGGTCTGCAGATAGTCGTCGTAGGGGCTGGAATGGATGTCGCGGGCCGTTGCCGAGATAATGCCGGCGGTAACGGTGCCCCCGAGCCCGAACGGGTTGCCGATCGCCAGCACCCAGTCGCCTACCTTGGCCTTGCTCGAATCGCCCCAGGTTGCGGCCGGCAGCGGCGTCTTGGCGTCGATCTTGAGGAGCGCCAGATCGGTCACCGGGTCGCGCCCGACCACGTGCGCCTGCAGCGAGGTATTATCCGACAAGGTCACCGTGATCTGCTCGGCATTGGCGATGACATGGTTGTTGGTGACGATCAATCCCGACGGATCGATGATGAAGCCCGAGCCGAGCGAGGCGATGCGCGGTCCCGGCTGGCCCGGCGCGCCCTTGTCGCCGAAGAAGTCGCGGAAGACCTCATCGAGCGTGGTCCCGGGCGAATGTTGCGGTTCGCCTTGCGCGGTCTTGGCGGCGGGCGGCTCGGTCTCGGTCGAAATATTGACGACGACCCCGACGACCCGGCGGGCCAGACGGGCGAACAATTTGGCGAACGGCGATTGCGGCAGCTCGGTTTGGCTTGGCGCGGCCGCCGCGGGCGGCTTGGCTGGGCTTGGCGCGGCCGCCGCCGCGGCCGGCTTGGCTGGGCTTGGCGCCGCCGCAGCCGCGGCCGGCTTGGCTGGGCTTGGCGCCGCCGCGGCCGGCTTGGCTGGGCTCGGCGCCGCCGCGGCCGGCTTGGCTGGGCTTGGCGCCGCCGCAGGCGGCTGGGCTTGGCGCGGCGGTGCGGCGGCCTTGGGCGGCGTGGCCTGGCGCGGCGCCGTCACGGTGTCGCGCGGCTCGGCCCGGCTCGCCACCGTGCCGATCGCGAACAACGCCAACAAAATCGCGACAACCACACCGCGTTGGCCCAAAACCCTCACACTCCTCCTTGCGGTGGCTGCGGTGCGCGCTCGGCCGATTGCGCCGCAGCGCCAGCCCAGATCTAGCGCTGGCCTTTCCGGCACGGTCGATATGAAATGCTGTCGCCGATGGCAAGGGCCAATCGAGCGGGCGCAACCGACCGAGAGGTATCGTCTGGTGAACACGCGCGAGCGTGGCGCGCTCACGGAATTCTTGCGGGCGCTGTTCGACGCGGCGCTCGCCGCGGCCGATCCGGTGCGGGCAGTCGGCGCGCATTTGCCGCGCCGCGTCGCCGGGCGCACCGTCGTCGTCGGCGCCGGCAAGGCCTCGGCGGCGATGGCGCGCGCCTTCGAGGCGGCATGGGCCCACCCGGTCGAGGGGCTCGTCGTCACCCGGCGCGGCCATGCCGTCGCCTGCGAGCGGATCGAGATCGTCGAGGCCAGCCACCCGGTTCCCGACGCGGCGGGCGAGGATGCGGCGCGGCGCATTCTCGATCTCGCGCGTGGGCTCGGGCCGGACGATCAGCTGGTCTGCCTCGTCTCGGGCGGCGGCTCGGCGCTGCTGGCGCTGCCGGCGCCCGGGATCACCCTGGCCGACAAGCAGGCCGTGACGCGGGCGCTGCTGCGCTGCGGCGCGACGATCGGCGAGATCAACACGGTGCGCAAACACCTGTCGGCGATCAAGGGTGGCCGCCTCGCCGCGGCCGCGGCGCCGGCCCGCGTCATCACGCTGGCGATCTCCGACGTGCCGGGGGATGATCCCGCGGTGATCGCCTCTGGGCCAACAATCCCCGACCCGACGAGCTTCGCCGACGCGCGCGCCGTCCTCGACAAATACCGCATCGCGGCGCCGCCCGGCGTTGTCGCTCATCTCGCCGCGGCGGCCGAGGAAACCCCCAAACCCGGCGATCCGATCTTCGCGCAAGCCCGCTTCGAGCTGATCGCCAGTCCGCAGCAGGCACTCGCCGCCGCCGCCGAGGCCGCCCTCGCGCGCCAGGTCACGCCGATCGTCCTGAGCGACCGCATCGAGGGCGAGGCGCGCGATGTCGCGCTGGTGCATGCCGCAATCGCGCTGCAGGTGGCGGCCGGGCAGTTTCGCGTCGGCAACGGCCGCGTGATGCCGCCGGCGGTGCTGCTGTCGGGCGGCGAGACCACGGTGACGCTGCGCGGCCATGGCCGCGGCGGCCGCAACAGCGAATTCCTGCTGGCGCTCGCCGCAACCCTCGCCAAAGCCCCCGGCGGCGCGGCGGGGATCGCCGCCCTCGCCTGCGACACCGACGGCATCGATGGAACCGAAGACAATGCCGGCGCGATTGTCTATCCGGACACGGCCCGGCGGGCGGCGGCGCAGGGGATCGCGATCGACGAGGCATTGGCGCAAAATGACGGCTACAGCTTTTTTGCCGCTCTCGGCGACCTCGTCGTAACCGGTCCGACCTTGACCAATGTCAACGACTTTCGCGCCATCCTCATCTGCCCGAGCCCCGATGCTGGCTGAGCGGGCGCGCGGCCGCAACAAGCCGCCAATTCATGCCGGACGGCGGCGGCGCAGCGCCAAGATCGTCGCCACGCTGGGGCCGGCAAGCGCCAGCCCCGAGCGGCTGCGCGCCCTGTTCGATGCCGGGGTCGACGTGTTCCGGCTCAATTTCAGCCATGGCACGCACGATCAGCATCGCCAGCTGTTCGAGGAGATCCGCCAGATCGAGGCCGATACCGGCCGGCCGATCGGCATCCTCGCCGATCTGCAGGGTCCCAAATTGAGGCTCGGCGATTTCGAGGAGGGTCGGGCCGAGATCGTGGCGGGCGCCTCCTTTCGTCTCGACCTCGATCCGAGAAGAGGCGACGCGGGGCGGGCGCCGTTGCCGCATCCCGAGGTGTTTGCGGCGCTGCAGCCGGGCACCGACCTCCTGCTCGACGACGGCAAGGTGCGGCTGCGCGTCACCGATTGCGGCGCCGATTTCGCCGATACCGAGGTGGTGATCGGCGGCACGCTGTCGAACCACAAGGGCGTCAACGTGCCGCAGGCGGTATTGCCGATCTCGGCCGTCACCGACAAGGACCGCGCCGACCTGTCGTTCGCGCTGGAGCAGGGCGCCGATTGGGTCGCGCTGTCTTTCGTGCAGCGCCCCGAGGATGTCGCCGAGGGCCGCAAGCTGATCGGCAACGCCGCCGGGCTGATGGTCAAGCTGGAAAAGCCGGCGGCGATCGGCCGGCTCGACGAGATCATCGAACTGGCCGATGCGCTGATGGTGGCGCGCGGCGATCTCGGCGTCGAGATGCCGCCCGAGGACGTGCCGAGCGTGCAGAAGCAGATCATCCATGCCTGCCGGCTCGCCGGCAAGCCGGTGATCGTCGCGACGCAGATGCTCGAATCGATGATCATGGCGCCGACCCCGACCCGCGCCGAAGCCTCTGACGTCGCGACCGCCGTCTACGAGGGGGCCGACGCCGTCATGCTGTCGGCCGAGACCGCGGTCGGCCAGTTCCCGGTCGAGGCGGTGGCGATGATGGACCGCATCGCGCGCCGCGTGCAGGAAGACCCGCTCTATTTCGCGACGCTCGACGCCAGCCGCATGCCGCCCGAGCACACCAATCACGACGCGATCAGCGCCGCCGCCTGCCAGGTCGCCGCGACGATCGGCGCCGCGGCGATCGTCTCGTTCACCAGCTCGGGCGCGACGGCGCTGCGGGCCGCGCGCGAGCGCCCGGCGGCGCCGATCCTGGTGTTGACGCCCAACCTCGGGACGGCGCGGCGCCTTGCCCTGTTGTGGGGGGCGCATTGCGTCCACCTGGCCGACATCCACAATTTCAACGACATGGTGCAAAAGGCGGTGCGCACCGCCTATCGCGAGGAGATCGCCGGCTCGGGCCAACGCGTCGTCATCACCGCCGGGGTGCCGTTCGGCACGCCGGGCTCGACCAACGTCCTGCGCATCGCCTGGATCGACCGCTGAGCCGAGCTGTGCCAAACTTGCGGCATGAACAGCGATAGCGAGGTGGCTGCGCTCGCCGGCCTGATCGCCGAGGCGCGGCGCGCGGTGGTGTTCACCGGGGCCGGGATCAGCACCGAATCGGGGATTCCCGATTTCCGCAGCCCGGGCGGCATCTGGACGCGCATGGCGCCCATTGATTTCAACGATTTTCTTGCCTCGGACGAGGCGCGGCGCGAGAGCTGGCGGCGCCGCTTTGCGCTGCAGGAGACGCTCGATGCGGCGCGCCCCAATCGCGGCCACCGCGCCGTCGCCGAGCTGGTGCGGCGCGGCACGGTCGCCGCGGTCATCACCCAGAACATCGACGGGCTGCACCAGGAATCCGGCGTCCCGGCCGAGCTGGTCATCGAACTGCACGGCAACACGACCTACGCCACCTGCCTCGATTGCGGCGCCCGCCACGAGATCGACGACATCCGCAGCGCCTTTGAGGACGCCGGCGAGCAGCGCGAAAAGGCGCCGCGCTGTCGGCGGTGCCGCGGCTTTGTCAAGACCGCGACGATCTCGTTCGGCCAGGGGATGCCGCAACAGGAGATGCGCCGCGCCGAGAGCGCGACGCTCGCAGCCGATCTCTTTATCGTGCTTGGCTCATCGCTGGTCGTCTATCCGGCGGCCGGGTTTCCCGAACTGGCCAAGCGCAACGGCGCGGCGCTCGTTATCGTCAACCGCGAGCCGACCGGGCTCGACCGCATCGCCGACCTCGTGCTGAACCGGCCGATCGGCGAGACGCTCGGCGCCGCGCTGGGCGTCGATTAAATCCAATTTCTGGTAAATCCAATTTCTGGTAAATCCGATTTTTGGGAGGAACGACCATGGCAAGGCTGCCCTCGATCACCGCCAAGGACCAGGTGCCGGCAAAGGATCATGCGATCTTCGACAGCATCGTCGCGAGCCGTGGTGCGGTGCAGGGCCCGTTCACGATGTTCCTCAATTCGCCGGAAGTGGCCGAGCGCGTCGCCCATCTCGGCGCCTATGTGCGCTTCGAGGGCTCGCTCGACATGCGGGTGCGGGTGCTCGCGGCGATGACCGTGGCGCGCGAGTTCGAGGCGGTCTACGTGTGGGGCGCGCAGAGCGGCGGCGCGCGCCGGCAGGGCGTCCCCGAGACGACGATCGCCGCGATCCGCGAAAACCACGTCCGCGGCATCCCGCCGGAAGACGCGCAGATCGTCGAATTCACCCGGCAGCTATTGCGCCAGCATCGGGTCGAGGAGGCGCTGTTCAAGGCGATGCAGGCACGCTTCGGCAACGATCAGCTGGTCCAGCTCACGACCGCGATCGGCTATTACAGCCTCCTGGCGATGACGGTGAACGCCGCCGAACTGGACGCCGCGCCCAACGCCGAAGTGCTGAAGGTCTAAGCCGGCGGTTGCCCGTGATGGGCGCGCATGAACCGGTATTCGTGCCAGATCAGCGCCATCACGACCAAATCGAAGACGCTCAACACTACCAATCCCCACGAGTAGGTATAGGAGAATCGATAAATCTGGTAGACGATGAATAAGGCCATCACAATCAGCGATGCCGGATAGGCCCACATCTTGTCGCGTAACAGGCCAGAGACGAGGAATATTTTGACGAAGCCGTGGCTCAGAAGGTAAAACGCATAGAAATGTTTGCTGCTTACCGAGAAGTTCTGGGCCAGGGAGCGCAAATGGGTGGCGACGAAATCGTTCGGATCTTCGACCAGTTCGTCCTGTGTCAGCGCATTGACAAGGGCGACGATGGCGCGGGTCGAGACAATGGCGAGGGCGATACCGCCGGCGCATTCGATCAGCGCATGCGCCCCCTTGAGCAGCACGCCGACGACAAAAATCTGGTGAATGCGACGCTCGTTCATCGGCCATAGCGGACCATTGCGGGAGGCTGGGTATGCCGCGCTTCTGTGCCAATCTGGGGTTTCTGTTCACCGAAGTCCCGTTTCTCGAGCGTTTCGAGGCGGCGGCGCGGGCCGGGTTCGCCGGCGTCGAATTTGCCGCGCCTTACGAATATGACGCGGCGGAGCTGCGTTCGCGGCTGAATGATGCCGGG
>DATLRS010000204.1:0-14642 GCA_035534535.1 Allostellaceae bacterium
CCGGCAAGCAAGACGAGCCCCGCACCAACCAAGCCGCCCGAACGGAACCCCCATCCAGGCCTCAACCAAGCCCCGCCGACCCCGCAGCCGTCCAGAATCCGTGACCTTCTTCCGGCCGCCCCCGCGTCCAGAATCCGTGACCTCCTCCGCGCCGCGTCAGAACTGGGCAATGCAGCGGGAGGCGCCCCGCACTTAATCCGCACTTTTCTTCCGTAAGCGCCTGAGCTATAAGACAGCGCAGCCGTTGACGACCTTACCGCGCGCGCCTGCCCGTAGTGGCTCAGTATGTGCCATGGTGCCTCCTAACCTGCTGGACTCTCGACAGAAATTCTCTGCGTCGCGATGGTGGACGAGACCAGGTGGCGCACGGTAGCACACCGCAAACCGGCGGCTCCACGCACTTGATCCGGACTTCGCGCGTACCGACGCCTACCGACAGGCCGCGCACCGCGCAGACCTGGAGCGACCCCGCGCTCCCACGCGGCACGATCGCCGGACGATAGGGGCGGGAACCAGTCCGGCGGTTCAGGCGTTGGCTGGCCGTCCTCGCGTATTGGCTTGACGATCGGCGACGCTTCCCATGCAAACCGTAAAATATCGACTGTTCGAGCCGCGCTTGATGCCGCGCCGCAGCAAAATCGAGGTGCCGGGCTGGGCCGGCCAAGCGGAGCCGCGCCGTGACGGTTCGCACGAATACGGCTGGCATTGCCTGCCCTTCGTCGAGGCGGCGCAATACGGCATCGAACTGTTCTACCCGTTCGATAACGAGCTGCACGTGACCAAAACCGACGGTCAGGTGGTGCTGGCCGGCGATTTCGGCCCCGACCCGCAGACCGGCATCCAATGGCCGCCATTCCGGTCGTTTGGCGAAGGCTATTACACCTATCAGCTGCTGCTCGATCTCAAGGTGGCGGATGACATGGCAGTGCGCACCGAGCCGCATCCGCGTTTCTATACCTCGCCCGATGACGATGTGCCGTGCGCGGTGCCGGCGCTGTTGCGCACCAGCTGGTGGCCGATGATCTCGTTTGTCGTGTTCAAGGCGCCGCCCGAGGGGCGCACCCACATTTTCCGGCCGGGCGAGCCGTTCATGCAGATGCTGTTCGTGCCGGCGGAAGCGCCGTTCTCGCTGGTGCCGATGGATGAAGAGGAAGCCGCCGAGCGCGAGCTGCGCGGCCGCCGCATCCACGCCAGCCGCGACACGCTGGGGAAAGAGTCGAACTGGACCTCGGCGACCAACACCGTGTTCGACGGCACCTATCGCCGCATCCTGGGCGCCGCGCGGGCCAAGGCCAAACAGGGCGACGCCTGACGCCGACCGCCCGAACGGCCGCCCCGGGCTTTCGCCCGGGACCGGGACAAGTTATCTGCCTTAATGCCCGCCGACCACCACGCCGGCAACGCCAGGGATGCCAATATAGGCGCTGTGATGATGATGGTGGTGATAACGCCGATGGTAAACGCGACGGTAGGTACGGTGGTGATGGTGATGGTGGTGATGATACTGATAGGGGTAGGCGGGATTATAATACTGCGCGACCTCGACGGGCGCCTCCTCAGCCGCTCGCGCCGCGTCGTCGGCGCGCAGCAGCGCGACCGCGTTGGCGATCGGCGCGAGCAGGTCGGCATAGGAGGACGCTTGCATCCCCTCCGCCGGGTTGGTAGCAGGATTGATCGCGGCTTGCGCCGAACTCATGGCTGCCAATCCCACAACTGCACCGATCAATCCGGCAATCTTTTTATCCATATCTTTGCTCCTCCAAAAATTATGCACATGCACGCCGGGATGGCGCTCTGACATATTCGATTAAACGACGACAGTTATTGGTAGGTTCCGGCATATACCGGTCTCATAGAAACCGATACTGGATCAACGTGTTGTTATTTCAGATCGATATTTATTGAAGACGCGCGGATGGCGACGACGACGATGCGACGCGTCCTGACGGCGTTCGCGTCGCGCTTGCCGAGCCCGCCCGGTCGTCAATCGGAACCGAGTAGCCGGGCGGCGCCGAGGATCGGGCCGTCGGGCGCCTGGACCAGGATGGCGACGCCCTCGCCGGCACCGGGCGGCTCGATCGGCAAGGTGAGCGGCGTGCCTTGCCAGGTTGCGAGCCGGGTCAACGTCTCCACCCCGTTCGCGTCCTCGATCACCCGGCCGGAATTCTCTCCGGCGGCGACATCGGTGGTGCGGTGCCGGATGAAGCGCACCAGCATGACCTGGCCGCGTCCGACGCCGCCGCCGATCGCGACCGAGCGCCGATCGGCGGCGAAGGCAACCGGGGCCACCGTCTCCGGCCGCGCCTCGCGCACCGCAGCCAGCACCGCCGCGCGGTCGGAGCCGACCATCTCGCGCGTGCCCTCGACGATCATCTGCGGTGTATAGACCTGGCCGCCGTTGAAATGCCGGGCATAGGCCCGTTGCCGCTCGGTCGACGCCTCGCTCGACAGCGGGTCCTTCCAGCCGAGGCCGTCCCAATAGCTGATGTGAAAGCCGAGCGCGAGAATGCCGTCGCGGCCAGCCAACTCGCGCAGCAGCGCATCGGCCGGCGGACAGGACGAGCAGCCCTGCGAGGTGAACAGTTCGACGACGATCGGCCGCGTCGCGGCCGGTGCCGCCGCCGCGCCCAGCGCCAGCCCGGCGAGCAGCGCGGCGAGCCAAAGGGTGCGATACCGGGTCATCGCCGTTCTCCCCCGCCGTCGTTTTTGTGCCCCTGGGCCTGTGCCAGATGCTCGGCGATGCGCGGCCGCGGCTCAGCCGGCGAACTGGCGCTGCAGCGGCAGGTCGTCCTCGATGAAGAACCGGACGACCTCGTCGATATCGCGGTCGCGGCCGAAGCCGAGCGCCTCGGCGCGCGGCGTCGCCAGCGCCCGCGGCCAACCCGAGACGATCGCCTGGATCAGCGGGTCGGGTTGCCAGCTGAGATGCGCAGCGGCAGCCGCACCGCCGGCGCGGCGCAACGCCGCCGCCATCTCGCCGACCGCGACCGAGAAGCCGGGCAATTGCAGCGACCGGCTCGCGCCGAACGCCGCGCCCGGCAATCCCAGAGCATGCACGAGGCCGTCGACGATGCGGCGCGGCGAGGCGAGCGCCATCACCGTCTCGGGCGTCACCGGGCACACCGCGTCCTGACCGGCCAACGGCTCGCGGATCATCGACGAGGCAAAGGTCGAGGCGGCGCGGTTGGGCCGCCCCGGCCGTACCACGACGGTCGGCAGGCGCAGCGCCCGGCCGTCGACAAACCCCTTGCGGCTGTAGTCGTTGACCAACAGCTCGCCGAGCGCCTTCTGAGTGCCGTAGGAGGTCTGCGGGTAGAGCGCGGTATCGTCGCCGACCGCCGCCGGCAGCGCGCCGCCATAGACCGCCAGCGAGCTGGCGAAGACGAGGCGCGGCGGTTTTGGGTCCGTTTGGCCCAATGCCCGGCAGGCGTCGAGCACGGCGCGGGTGCCGTCGAGATTGACCCGATAGCCGAGATCGGTGTCGGCCTCGGCCTGGCCGCTGACGACCGCGGCAAGATGAAAGACCGCGTCGGTGCCCGGCGCAATCAACCGCCGCACCGTGTCGCGATCGGCGATGTCGCCGGTGATCAGCCTGAGCCGCCGGTCCTCGGGCAATGGCAGCGCCGGCGCCGCGTTGTCGAACAGCACCAATTCGTCGACCGGGCCGAGGCCGCTGCCTTGTTCGAGGAGGCGGATCGCCACCCGCCGCCCGAGAAACCCGCACCCGCCGGTGATGACGATCCGCATTGCCTGGCCCGCCCGCGTCGCGTCAGGCGGCGTGTTCGGTCGTCGGGTCGATCATCTTGCGGACTTCGGTGATCTTGCTGGCCGGAAAGCCGCTGATCTCGGCGTGCTTTTTGATGATGTCCTCGTCCTTGGCGAGATAGACGCAGAACGTTTTGTCGGCCGCGACATAGCTCTCGACCCATTGGATGTCCGGGCCGAGCTGGCGCAACACGCCGTTCGACTGCGCCGCCGCACCACGCAGCTGCTCGCGCTCCAAACTGCCGACGGCCGGAATGTCGCGCTCGATGATGAATTTGCGCAAAGCCATCCTGTTTCTCCTTGGTGTGGCGCGCGATGTGCAGCGGAGCCCTCTCGCGCCGCAGAGGACCGGCTCCGCCGAGTTTCTCAAGCTATGTTATGGGTTCGGGCGGGGCTTGTCTCCCCGCTCTTGAGGAGGGGTATTGATGGACTATACGACGCTCGGGCGTACCGGGCTCAGGGTCAGTGTTGCCGGGCTCGGCTGTGGCGGGTTCAGCCGGCTGGGGCTTGGCACTGGCGGCAGCGACGAAGGCGCGATCGGCATTGTCCATGCCGCGCTCGATCTCGGGGTCAATTTGTTCGACACCGCGGCGGCCTACGGCACCGAGCCGGTGCTCGGCCGCGCGCTGCGCGGGGTGCCACGCGAGCGGGTGGTGATCTGCACCAAGGCGCCGTTCGGCGTCAGCAACCCGAACGCGACGGCAGAGCGCGCCGTCGCCAGCCTCGATCGCTCGCTGAAAGAGCTCGGCACCGACTATATCGACGTCTACCAGCTGCACGGCATCGCGCCCGACGCCTACGACCATGCGTTCCAGGTCATCGCGCCGGCCCTGTTGCGCGAGAAGGAGAAGGGCAAGTTCCGGCATCTCGGCATCACCGAGACGGCGCCCGGCGACCCCGAGCACGGCATGGTGCGGCGCGCCTGCCAGGACGGCGTCTGGGATGTCGCGATGATCGCCTTTCACATGATGCACCAGAACGCGCGGACCCGCGCGTTTCCGCTGACCCGGCAAGCCGGGGTCGGCACCCTCCTGATGTTCGCGGTGCGCAACATCTTCTCGCGCCCCGAGCGGCTCGCCGTGACGATGCGCGAACTGGCCGACGACGGCCTCGTGCCGCAGGCGCTGGCCGCCAGCCCCGACCCGCTCGGCTTTCTCGTTCATGAGGGCGGCGCCAGCAGCCTGATCGACGCCGCCTATCGCTTTGTGCGCCACGAGCCGGGGGTCGATGTCGTGCTGTTCGGCACCGGCGACCAGGGGCACCTGCGCAGCAACATCGCCTCCCTGTTGAAGCCGCCGCTGCCCGCAGCGGACCGCGCCCGGCTTTACACGTTGTTCGGCCACCTGGAGGGGGTCGGGCTCGACGCGCCGCACCTCAGCCGCGCCGGGCGGGTGGTCAATCGCTGATCGGGGCTCAGGCCGGCAGGCGGCCGGCGGCGAGCGGGATCGCCGCGGCCGTCAGGATGTGGGCGCGGGCGCACACGTGCAGCCGCACGGTCAACGACACCGCGACGACGGCGATCCCCGCCGCCAGCCCCAGCCATAGCCCGACCGCGCCGAATTCCAGCGGAAAGGCGAGGGCGCAGCCGCCGGCAAAGCCGATCGCCCAGTAGCCGATCGCCGCGATCAGCATCGGCACCGCGGTGTCCTGGTAGCCGCGCAGCGCCCCCACCGCGATCACCTGCATCCCGTCAAACACCTGGAACAGCGCGGCGATGAAGAACAAGTGCAGCGCGATCGCCACCAGGCCCTGGTTCGCCGGATCGGCGAGATCGAGATAGAGGCCGACCAGCGTCCGCGGCGCTGTCAACAAGAGCACCGCGGTTCCCACCATGAACACTACGCCGAGCGCCAGCGCGACAAACCCGGCCCGCTGCGCCGCGCCGGGCGCCCCGGCACCGAGCTGGACGGCGACCCGCACGGTCGCCGCCTGGCTGAGGCCGAGCGGCACCATGAAACAGACGCCGACGACGTTGAACACCAGCTGGTGGGCGCCCAGCGCATCGGCACCGAGCACGCCCATCAGGATTCCGGTCGTGACGAAGAGGCCGATCTCGAGCGCCCGCAACGCGCCGATCGGCAGCCCGAGCCGCAGGATGCGCGGGATCTGGCGCAGGACCCGCCGGCCGATGCTGACCGGTATCTGGCTCGACCGGAAGACCAGGTAGCCGGCAAGGCACAACAGCATCAGCCACTGCACGATCGCCGTCGCGCCGGCCGAGCCGCGAATGCCGAGCTCCGGCATCCCCAGATGGCCGAAGATCAGCACCCAGTTGAGGGCCGCGTTGAGCGGCACCGCGAGCAGCGACACCAGCATGACGATGCGCACGCGGAAGACCGCGACCAGCAGGAAGCGCAAGACGGCAACGCCGAGAAAGGCCGGAGCGCCCCAGCAGACGACGCGCAGGAACGCGCCGATCCCGGCGATCAGATGGGGCGCATAGCCGAGGGCGGCGAGCAGCAGCGGGACGAGCGTCAGGACCGCAATGACCGGCGCGGCGAGCAATGCCGCGACGATGATCCCGGCGCCGGCAATGCCGCCGGCGCTCGAGCGATCATCGGCGCCGACCTCATGCGCGGCGAGCGGTGCCACCGCCGCCAGCACCCCCTGGCAGGTCATCAACAGCGTCGCGTAAAGCGCGGCGCCGAGCCCGGCAGCGGCGAGCGGCACCGCGCCCAAATGTCCGACCATCACCATGTTGGTGACCTGCATCGCCATCTGCGCCAGGTTGGCGCCGGCAAGCGGCGCCGCGACGGCGAGCGTGGCGCGGATCTCGGCGGCGAGCGGCGCGCGGCCGGCGGTCCTGGCGGCGGTCCTGGCGACGGTCCTGGCGGCAGTCATGGCGGCAGGACATTATTGCCGCCGCGCCGTGACGTCACAGGTTGCGGCGCCAGTCCTCGCTCGCCAGGAAATCGGGGCCGAGCTCATTGAGGCTGGGGCAGCCGATCTGGCCCATCACCAGGTCGATCTCGCCGCGG
The DNA here is from genome assembly GCA_035534535.1 of Allostellaceae bacterium. Taxonomy (GTDB): domain Bacteria; phylum Pseudomonadota; class Alphaproteobacteria; order ATCC43930; family CGMCC-115725; genus DATARH01. The sequence continues at coordinate 6,744 of DATLRS010000204.1, forward strand.
AAGATGTCGATCGCCTTCTTGACCCCGGGCAGGCCGCCGGCGACGGCGCCATAGAGCGTCGGCCGCCCGAAAAACACGAACTGCGCGCCCAGGCACAACGCGATCAGGATGTCGGCGCCGCGGCGCACCCCGCTGTCGAGCATCACCGTCATGCGGTCGCCCACCGCCGCTTTGATCGCCGGCAGCGCATCGAGCGAAGCCGGCGCCTGGTCGAGCTGGCGCCCCCCATGGTTCGACACGATGACGCCCTCGCAGCCGAGCTCGGCAGCGCGCATCGCATCGGCCGGGTGCATGATCCCCTTGACGATCAGGGTGCGCGGGAAGAGGCGGCGGTATTTTTCCAGATCCTTCCAGGTCTGCGCGTGCGCCGGGGTGTTGTCGCTGACCAGCTGGCGGATCACCTCGGTGTTGGCACCCTCGGGGGCATAGGGCTGCCAGTTTTCCATGATCGGCACGCCGCGGTGCCGCACATATTCGGCGATCCAGCCGGGATGGGTCAGCGATTCGGCGAGGATCGCCGGCTTCAGCTTGAGGGTCTGCCAGAAGCCGGCGCGCAGGTTGTTGAAGCCGTTCCTGATGTTGCGCTCGCGGCGCGGCCGCACCGGCACATCGACGGTCAGCACCAGCGCGCCGAGCCCGGCATCGGCGACCCGGCGGATCATGTCCTCCGAGATCCTGCCGTCCTGCGCCGCGTAGAGCTGGTACCAGGCGTTGTTGGGCGCGACCCGGGCCGCCGACTCGATCGAATCGTTGCTGGCGCCCGACATGATGTAGGGGATGTTGGCCTGCGTCGCGGCCTCGGCCAGCATCAGATCGGCGCCGCGCCGGAAGAGGCCGGCGGTGCCGGTCGGCGAGATGCCGAACGGGCTGTTGAAGGTGCGCCCGAAAATCGTCTGAGACTGGTCGCGCGTCGAGACATCGACGAGATAGCGCGGCATCAGCTGGTGCTTGGCAAACGCCGCCTCGTTACGCGACAGGCCGCGCTCGTCCTCGACCCCGCCCTCGATGAAGTCGAAAGCGATCTTGGGCAGGCGCCGCCGGGCCAGCCGGTGCAGGTCTTCGATGTTGACGGCGTCGTTCAGGGCCATGAGGGGGCGCTCGTGCGCTGTGGGGACCGATTTCCCACCATCGCCGATCGCGCCGCCCCTCGGCAAGAGCGAGGCTTAGGGCGTGAACCCTTGCACCACCTCGAGGATCAGTCTCACGCGTCTTCGACCGTGAAGCCGAGCTTCAGCACGGCCTGGTAAAAGCTCACCTTGCCGTCCTCGATCTGGCCGCGCGTCTGAATGACCTCGAACCAGCGCAGATTGCGCAGGGTTTTCGCCGCTCGCGTGACCGCGGTCTGGATCGCGTCCTCGATGCTAACGTGCGACGAGCCGGTAATTTCGATGACCCGGTAGACGTGGTCTTCCATGCCATTCCTCCTGCGCAGCCGATGCCGTGCATAACGGCCCCGGTCGCTTCATAGTTCCTGCTGCGCCGATTCGCGCTCAAGCCCCGGGTCAGGCGGCGGGACGCATCCGCCGGCGCACCGACCAGGCGACAAGCCCGCCGGTCAGCGCCGCGACGACGCCGGCGATGTGAAACATCGCGTGGAATGCCGCCAGGAACGCCTGCGTTGGGGTCGCGCCGCCGGCGCGTGCGGCACTCTCGATCACCTGAAAGCCGAGCGTCAGCAGCGCCGCGCCGGTGACGACGCCGATCGTCCGGGTCAGCATCGATAGGCTGCCGGCGACGCCGCGATGCGCCAAGGGCGACACCGCCAGCACGATCTCCATATAGGCGACCTGAAACATCGCGAGGCCGACCCCTTGCAGCGCAAGCGCCAGCACCATCGCGATGGGCGCGCTGTCGGGCTGCCAGCGGCCGACCAGAAACAAGCCGAGGCCGCTCACCAATGCGCCGAGCGGCGCGATGCGGGCGGCGGCGATCCGCGCCACCAGGGCGCCGGCGATCGGCGAAGCCGCCGCCATCGCGACGAAGCCGGCGGCCAGCACCAGGCCCGATTCCGGCAGCGTCAAGCCGGTGTAGCGCACGAGAAAATACGGCGCGAAGAGCATCACCGAGAAGGTCACCAGATACATCAGCGTGCTGGCCAGGTTGACGATCGCGAACGCGGCCTCGCGGAACAATTCGATGCGCACGATCGGCTGGGCGGCGCGGCCCTCCCACCAGACGAACGCGCCGAGACTCGCCAGCGCCGCCGGGAACAGGAAAAGCGCCAGGTGATCGCCCGCTTCCAGCCGCGACAGCGCGTTGATCGCCAGCAGCAGACCAGCAAGACCGGCGGCCAGCAATCCGGCGCCGAGCAGGTCGAAGCGCCGCTCGCCGCCGATTGCGACGCCGGCCGGCAGGCCGCGCAGAAACACCAGACTGGTCAGCGCGATCGGGGCGCGGAACCAGAACACGGCCGGCCAGCCCCAGCGTGCCACCAGGACGCCGCCGATCAGCGGCCCGACCGCCGAGCCGAGCGCGAACATCAGCGTGAAGATGCCGAGCGCATGGCTGCGCCGGGTTTCGGGATAGAGGCCGGTCACCAGCGCCGGTGCGCAGCTCAGGATGAGCCCGGCGCCGATCCCTTGCAGAAAGCGACAGAACAGCAGCCAGCCGAAGCTCGGCGCCGCGGCGCAGGCGAGGAAGGCCACGACGCTCCACCCCAGCCCGGCGCGAAACACCCGGCCATGGCCCCACATGTCGCCGACCCGGCCGAAGGCGAGCAACAGCCCGGCATGGGTCAACACGTAGCAGATGATGACCCATTGGATCATCGGGATCGGCAGCCCGAAGCTGCCGGTGATATCGGGAAACGCGATGTTGACCGCGGTGTCGAGCGGCACCACCGAGATGCCGAGCCCGACCAGTACGAGACGCAGCCACGCCGCCCTGGCCGGCGGCGCAAGCGCGGCTGCGCCGTCTACCACCCGAGCCATCGCGCCGTCAGCTTGCAACGAGAGAGAGACAGGAACACGCGGATGACCTTCCCGGTACCAGATTTATCCCGCTGCGCTAGCCTCGCAGCGCGATCGGCGCGACAACGCCCTCTCGCGATGGCGGTGCGTCGATCGCGACCGACACAACATGAGCGAAGTCCTCGTAAAATGACAGACGGTGCAAATCCGGACAGCCCCTCCGGACAGCCTATCCGAACAGCAGAATGGGGTCGGCGTTGCGCGGCGGCGGCGGCCCGTAGCGGGGCGATGTCAAACGCCGCGTGATCGTGTACATGGGCGATCTACCAGGAGGCGTAACGAGCGGTATGAACATGCGACGACGCTGGCGTTCCACATTGATTGCCGTCGCAGCGGCAGCCGCTCTGGCCGTTGCCGCGGCGAGCGCCGGCGCGCAGCCCGCAGCGCGGATCTCGGACGGTGTCGTCAAGATCGGGCTGATCCTCGACATGTCGGGTCCCTATGCCGAGACGGCCGGGCTCGGCAACGCGACGGCCGCCCGCATGGCGGTCGAGGATTTCGGCGGGCGGGTGCTCGGGGCGCCGATCGAGGTCGTCGTCGCCGACCACAAGAACCGGCCCGACCGCGCGCTCAACATCGCCCGCGACTGGTTCGATAAGGAGCATGTCGACGCGATCATGGACGTCTCCGGCTCGTCCGAGGGATTGATCGTCCAACGAATCGCCGAGACAAGGGACAAGATCGTCATGCTCAGCTCGGCGATTGCAGAGCGTCTCAGCAACGAGGCTTGCACCCCGACATCGGTCCATTATGCCTTCACGACGGGCGCGCTCGCCCGCACGATCGGCGGTGCGCTGCTGGCGCGCGGCGACGACACGTGGTTCTTTATCACGGTCGATTACAGCTTTGGCTACGATCTCGAACACGACACCGAAGCCGTGGTAGAGGCAGGTGGCGGCCAGGTCCTGGACGGCGCGCTGCATCCGCTCGGCGCGTCCGATTTTACGTCATACCTGGCGCGAGCCCAGCAATCGGGGGCCAAGGTCATCGGCCTCGCCAATGCCGGTGCCGATCTGTCGAATACGATAAAGACCGCCGCCCAGCTCGGCATGATCCCGGGGCCGCAGGTGTTTGCCGGCCTCGCGATGCGAATCAATCAGGTCCATGCGCTCGGCCTCCAAACGACTCAGGGGATGATGTTGAGCGACGGCTTTTACTGGGACGCAAACGACGCGACACGCGCTTGGTCGCGGCGTTTCTTCAAGCGATTCAAGGGGATGCCCAACGACCTGCAGGCCGGGGTGTATTCGGCGACGACGCACTATCTGCAGGCGATCGCCCACGCCGGCACCGACGCCACCGAAGCGGTGATGAAGGCGATGCGAGCGGCGCCGATCGACGATTTCTTCGCGCATGACGGCCATATCCGCGCCGATGGAGTTATGGTGCACGACATGCACCTCTATCAGGTCAAGACGCCGTCCGAATCGCATTACCCGTGGGATTACCTAAAGCTGGTCGCGACGATCCCGGGGGAGGTGGCCTACGGATCGCTGGCGCAATCAAAATGCCCGCTGGTACGGCCGTGAGGTTGGGTCGGGAGGTGCCGGCGATGCTGCCATCCGTCGCGCGCCAGCCGCTTGACCGGCTGCAATGACGGCCATCGACAACGCCACGATTGCCGAGTTGCAGGGCGCGCTGGCTGCGGGGCAAACGAGCGCCAGCGGGCTGGCGCGGGCGTATCTGGCGCGGATCGAGGCTTACGACCGCGGGGGGCCGCAGCTCAATGCGGTGCGCGAGGTCAACCCTGACGCGCTCGCCATCGCGGCGAGCCTCGACCGCGTCAAGCCGAGCCCGCTGCTGCCGCTCGCCGGCATTCCGATCCTGGTCAAGGACAACATCGCCACCGGCGACCGGCAGCACACGACGGCCGGCGCGCTGGCGCTGGCGAGCGCGCGGGGGGTGCGCGACGCGCCGCTGGTCGCGCGGCTGCGCGCCGCCGGCGCAGTCATCCTCGGCAAGGCCAATCTGACCGAATTCGCCAACATCCTGGCGATCGACATGCCGGCCGGCTACAGCTCCCTGGGCGGCCAGGTCAAGAACCCCTATGTCCCGGCGGTCGATGCGCGCGGTGTGCCGATCGTCCCGCCCGGCGGGTCGAGTTCCGGCTCGGCGGTCGCGGTGGCGGCGGGGCTGTGCGCCGCGGCGATCGGTACCGAGACCTCGGGCTCGCTGTTGTCGCCGGCGACGCAGAACGGGCTCGTCACCGTCAAGCCGACGGTCGGTTTGATCAGCCGCGCCGGCATCCTGCCGATCGCGCACAGCCAGGATACCGCCGGTCCGCTGACCCGCACCGTGCGCGACGCGGCGATCCTGCTCAACGTGCTGGCCGCCCCCGATCCGCGCGACCCGGCGACGCTCGCCCAACGGCGGCCCGCCGATTACACCCGCCTGCTCGATCGCGACGGGCTGCGCGGCGCCCGCATCGGCGTGCCGAGCGATCCCGCCGATCCCGGCAACGATGTCTATTACGGCAGGCTCGGGATGGCCGCGAGCGCGGTGATGGGGAGCGTCGTCGCGCTTCTCGAAGCGCAAGGCGCGACCATCGTGCGCGCCAACATTCCGACCCCCGGCTGGATCGGCGGCCCGGGTACCGAGATGGCGATCCTCAACCGCAACCCAGAGAGTCTCAGCCGCCACGAACCGGCGCGGCGCCCGATCGTCTTCGTCTACGAGCTGAAGGCCGACCTCGACATCTATCTGCGCGACTGGCTGACCGCGACACCGATCGCCAGCCTCGCCGATATCGTCGCGTTCAATCTGGCGAATGCCGATCGCGCGCTGCGCTTCGGCCAGGACATCTTCCTTGCCGCCGCCGCGACCCGGGGCGATCTGTGCGAGCCCGAATACCATTCGGCACGGGCCAATGATCTGCGCGCCAGCCGCACCCTCGGGCTCGACGCCTACATGGACCATCACCGCCTCGATGCGGTGCTGTTTCCCGGCGCGGCCGGTGCCGCAATCGCCGCAAAGGCCGGGTATCCCAGCGTCCAGGTGCCGGCCGGTTGGGTTTCCGGAGCGGGCGGACGGGCGACGCCGGCCTATCCGTTCGGTGCGACCTTTGCCGGCCGCGCCTGGAGCGAACCGACGCTGCTGCGCCTCGCCCATGCTTTCGAGCAGGCGGCGATGGCGCGGCGCCCGCCGCCCGGCCTGCCGTCGCTGGCTGACGCCGCCGCTTGACGGCCGCGACTTAAAGTTATTCTAATCTACCGATGACGATCGCCCGATACGACACGCTCGACGCGGCGCTGGACACGCTCTCCGGCTACGGCAGCGAGCTCGGCAACGGCAATTTCAACCACGCGCCGATGGTCGCCGAGGCGCTGTGCGCGCTCGGCCGGCCGGCGATGGTCATGCCGTGGATCGAGCGCTATCGCGAACGGATGCTGCCGCGCGCCACGCCCGGCGAACCGATCCGCGCCGATGCGTGGCGCGAGGCGCTCGGCCGGCGCGAGCGGTTTGCCGACTGGAGCCGGTTTTTTCGCGAGGCGCTCGCCGCCGCGCCCTGGCGCGCGGTGCTGGAGCGGTGGGTTGGGTGCCTCGCACCCGGATTTTCCGCGGCGGCGACGCACGGGCCGATCCGCGTCGGTCATGCGGTGCGCGGCCTGACCGACAGCGAGACGCCGCAGCGCCGAGGCGAACTCGCCGACGCCCTGGCGAGCTGGGCCGCGAGCTACAGCGAGTTGCCACCCGATAATGGCGGCGGGAACGGCAGATTGCCGCCGCGCGAGGCGCTCGCGCAGGTCGCCATTGTGCCGGCCGAGCGCCGCCGCCCCGGCAACATCGCTGCGGCATTGGCGCGGCTCGGCGAATTCCCCGATTTCGCGGCATCGATCGGGGCCGTCGATCTCGGCGGCAATATCGACGCGCGGCTTGAGGAACTGTGCGAGCTGTTTGCCCGGGTTGCGCTCGCCCACATCCGCAACATCCCGACCGCGATCGCGTTTGTCCATGGCGTGACCGGCCTCGTGGCGCTCGGCCATATCGTGCCGCATGTCGGCGAGGCGAGCGCGCGGTCGCTGTTGCGCTATGCCTGGCAGGCGGGCTGCGGCCTCTATGCCTGTTTCGCCGACGGTAGCGGCCTCGCTCCGGAGGGCGCCGGCGGCGAGGACGCGGCGGTGCTGGTCGAGCGAGCGCTCGCCAATGGCGACGAGCATGTCATCAAGTTCGCTGAGGCCTGTCTGTGGCGGTACCGGCTGGCGCCATCGCCCGCCTACCCGGCGGCCGTCGCCCATGTCATCGCCACGATCAGCGCCCGGTAGAGGCACACGCCAGCTGCCCGGCGCGGGGATGTCGCGTCATTTTTTGCCCAATCATCAACTTGGTATCGCCGCAAACCTCCTCTAGAAGGATGCGGCCGCTGCGCGGTGCCGAGGCGAACCTGGGGGAAGCTGTCGGTGAACGGGATCATCTCCAAGATCGGCCGCATGGCGGCCAGCAAGGCGGCGGCTTTCGGCTATGCCGTGGCGGTCGGCGTCGCCGGCAATCTCGCGTTCAATTTCGTACAGGAACACCATGCCGCGACGGCGGTGACGGCGCCGCGCGAGGTCGGGCATGCCGTCGCCGCGCTGGCGCCGAACCCGATGCCGGCGGTCGCCACGCGCCAATCGCGGCCTGCGGCGCCGGCCCGAGCGATCACGCCGGCCCCGCCGCTGCCCGAACCGCGGGTCACAGCCGTTTTGCCGAACCCGGCCTCGCTTCCCCCGCCTGCCATGCAGCCGGCGGTTTTGCCGAGCGCCGCGGCGGCCCCGGCGCCGTCCGCTGCCGTGCCGCTGCCGCCTGCCGTCAGCGCCTTGCTGGACCCGCGCCGGCTTGCCGGGCCGCCGCGCCAGCCTGCTTCCGTGGCGAACCGGACGGCGCCCCGGCTTCAGCCAGTCCCGCCCGGCGTGACTGCGCCTGCCGCGCCATCGCCCGCGCCGTCGCCCCCGCC
>DATLRS010000205.1:0-4957 GCA_035534535.1 Allostellaceae bacterium
CCCCCTCGCGACTGCTATTGGTCCCCGCCATCTTACCCCTCTCCGCCCTTGAGGGGGGAGAGGGAGGGGCCCATTGCGCAGCGATGGGAGGGTGAGGTGGGTGGCCGGGAGCGCTCCGGCGTCCCCCACCTCACCCCAACCCTCTCCGCCCCCGGGGGCGGAGAGGGAGTGTGCCGCACATCCACCAAACCCATGCTCACACCCGGCGCCACTCGGTCGTACCGTCCGGCCGGTCTTCGAGAATGATCCCCTCGTCAGCTAACCCAGCCCGGATGCGGTCGGCATCGGCAAAGCGTCTTTCCTTCCGTGCCATGGCGCGAGCCTCGATGCGCTGTTCGACACCGGGCGCAACGGCGCCCTCGCCCCTCAGCCATTCCGCCGGATCGAGCTTGAGCAGGCCCATTAGCCGAGCGCTAGCTATTAAGGTCGCTCGCGCCTCCCTGTACTCGAACTCGTTGAGAGTTTTGAAACAGGTAGACGCGAGATCGTGAAGTCGCACGATGGCCAACGGCGTATTCAAATCATCTTCCAGCGGATCACGAACCGCACTATCGGCGCCCCATTGCCGATGTGTGAGAGCTATCGACGGCACCTGTACCGCACGATACCAGCGGTCCAGCGTCGCCTTCGCCTGCTCGATCTTCTCCTCCGTCCAATCGAGCGGATCGCGGTAATGCGTCATCAGGAGGGCGAGGCGGATGACTTCGCCGGGGATGCCCTGTTCGAGCAATTCGTGCGCGGTGACGAAATTGCCGAGCGATTTTGACATCTTGGTGCTGTCGACCGAGAGAAAGCCGTTATGCACCCAGAAATTGACGAATTTCCGCCCCGCATGCGCGCTTTCGCTTTGCGCCAGCTCGTTTTCGTGGTGCGGGAAGATGAGATCGAGGCCGCCGCCGTGGATGTCGAAATGCTCGCCCAAATGCGCCTCGCTCATCGCCGAGCATTCGATGTGCCAGCCCGGCCGGCCGCGGCCCCACGGGCTCGGCCAGCCCGGCTGGTCGGGGGTTGACGGCTTCCACAAGACGAAATCGCCGGGGTCCTTCTTGTAGGGGGCAACCTCGACGCGGGCACCGGCCACCATCTCCTGCCGGCTGCGCCGCGACAGCCGGCCATAACCCTTCCAGGAGGCGACCGCGAACAGCACGTGCCCCTCGGCGGCATAGGCATGGCCCGATGCGATCAGCCGCTCGATCATCGCAACCATTTGGGGGATGTGCGCGGTGGCGCGCGGCTCGACATCGGGCGGCAGCGCGCCCAGCGCCGCCATGTCGGCGCGAAACACCGCCGTCGTGCGCTCGGTCAAGGCCGCGATCGGCTCGCCATTCGTGCGCGCCGCGTCGATGATCTTGTCGTCGATGTCGGTGATGTTGCGGACGTAGCGGACATGCCCCTCACCATAGCTGTGGCGCAGCAGGCGGTAGAGCTGGTCGAACACGACGACGGCGCGGGCGTTGCCGATATGCGCCAGGTCGTAGACGGTCGGGCCGCACACGTACATGCGCACATCCCGATCGTCGATCGGGACGAACGGTTCCTTGCGGCGGGTCAGCGAGTTGTAGAGAACGAGCGGCATGGGCAGCAATCTCGGCAACGGCGCGCGGATGTCAAGCCGGCGGCGCACCCGCGACGCGGCGACCGCAACGGAGCGACCGCAACCGAGCGAATACCGGCGCTAATTCGCGAATGCCGCGATGCCGGTCTGGGCGCGGCCGAGGATCAGCGCGTGGATGTCGTGCGTCCCCTCGTAGGTGTTGACGGTTTCGAGGTTCATCAGGTGGCGGATCACGTGGAATTCGTCGTGGATGCCGTTGCCGCCGTGCATGTCGCGGGCGAGGCGCGCCACCTCGAGCGCCTTGCCGCAATTGTTGCGCTTGAGCATCGAGATCGCCTCGGACGGGCAGCGGTGCGCGTCCTTCAGGCGGCCGAGCCGCAAACAGGCGGTCAGCCCCAGCGTGATCTCGGTCTGCATGTCGACGAGCTTTTTCTGGATCAACTGGTTGGCGGCCAGCGGCCGGCCGAACTGGCGCCGCTCCAGCGTGTAATTGCGCGCCGCGTGCCAGCAGAATTCGGCGGCGCCGAGCGCGCCCCAGGCGATGCCGTAGCGCGCGTTGTTGAGGCAGGAAAACGGCCCGCGCAACCCCTTGACGCCGGGCAGCAGGTTCTCCTCGGGGACGAATACGTCGTCCATCACGATCTCGCCGGTGGCCGAGGCGCGCAGGCTGAACTTGCCGTGGATTTTCGGGGCGGTGAGCCCCGCCATGCCGTTTTCCAGGATGAAGCCGCGGATCACCCCGTCCTCGGTCTTGGCCCAAACGACAAACACATCGGCGATCGGCGCGTTGGTGATCCACATCTTGGCACCGCGCAGCCGGTAGCCGCCGGGCACGGCGCGCGCGCGGGTCTCCATGCTGCCGGGATCGGAGCCGTGATTTGGCTCGGTCAGGCCGAAACAGCCGACCCATTCGCCGCTCGCCAGCCTGGGCAGGTATTTCTGGCGCTGCGCCTCGCTGCCGAAATCCCAGATCGGGTACATGACGAGGCTCGACTGCACGCTCATCGCCGAGCGGTAGCCGCTGTCGACGCGCTCGACCTCGCGGGCAATGAGGCCGTAGGAGACATAATTGGCCCCGGCGCAGCCATAGCCTTCGATGGTCGAGCCGAGCAGGCCCAATTCGCCCATCTCGGTCATGATCTCGCGGTCGAAGCGCTCCTCGCGATTGGCCGTCAGCACCCGCGGCAACAGCTTTTCCTGGCAATAGGCGCGGGCGCTATCGCGCACCAGGCGCTCCTCTTCGCTCAGTTCGTCGTCGAACAGCAACGGGTCGGCCCAATCAAAGGCCGCGGTGTCGGCGGATGTCGTGGTACGGCTCATCGGGATCCTCGGGCACTGGCCGGCGCCTCTTTATAACGCTTCGGCCGATCGTGCGACGGCTTTGACGCTCTCCTCGGTGACGAAAAAGGGCGCCGCGGGGGCGCCCTTTTGTGGCGGCCGTCGCCGGCGAATGGCTATTTCTTGGCCGACCCTCGGCCCGAACCGCGCCCGAGGCCGATCTTCTTGGCAAATTCCGAGCGCTGCTCGGCGTATTTCGGCGCCACCATCGGGTATTCCGGCGCCAGCCCCCATTTCGTCCGGTATTCGTCGGGCGTCATGCCATAGGTCGAGCGCAGATGCCGCTTCAGCATCTTGAGCTTTTTGCCGTCCTCGAGACAGATCAGGTATTCTGCGGTCACCGATTTGCGGATCGGCACGGCCGGCTTCAGCGGTTCGGCGGGCGGCTCGCCCACCTGTCCGTCCAGGCCGCGCAGCGAGGTGTATACGGCCTGGATGACGTCGGCCAACTGCCCGGTCGGCAAGCTGTTGTTGCTGACATAGGCCGATACGACCTCGGCCGTCATTCGCAGCAATTCATCTTCTGCCATCTTGGGCGCTGCCGGTTCCGCCATGTTCTCCCCCCAGTCCTGCTCGATGTTGAACGAAACCTATGATTGCAGAGCGAACTTTTCCTGTCAACCGAAACCCCCGGGAGAAGACAGTAATAGGCAGCGGCTGCTCCGGCCACGACTTGCCTGGCGCTTGAGAAGCGTGCGGAAGTGCCTTTGTCAGGGGCGGCTGGCGGTCGCTACTGATTGATCGTCGCGATTTTTCATTCGATGACTTGGGTGAATGCCGGCCAGCGCCCGGGGCGTCGACGATTCCGCGGCGACGGCGACGCGACGTGTGGTAGGCGGCTGACATCGGCGCCCGAGATATGGTAGATTGCGACTGGCTGTTGCAGGGCCGCCTGGTCGTCCTGCCGCGAGAGGTGTTGTCCTGGCGATCTCCTCAGCTTTCCCCTCTGTGGCCGGGCGCGAAACCGGCTTTTTCTCCGATCCCCTGTCGCAGGTCGACCCGGAACTGGCTGCGGCGATCGACGGCGAGTGCCGCCGCCAGCAGTCGCAGATCGAGCTGATCGCAAGCGAAAATATCGTGTCGCGCGCGGTCCTGGAGGCGCAAGGTTCGGTGCTGACCAACAAATATGCCGAAGGCTATCCGGGGCGGCGCTATTACGGCGGCTGCGAATTTGTCGACATTGCCGAGCGGCTGGCGATCGCTCGTGCCAAAGAGTTGTTCCGATGCGGCTTTGCCAATGTGCAGCCGCATGCCGGAGCGCCGGCCAACCAGGCGGTGTTCCTCGCCCTCCTGTCGCCAGGCGATCCCATCCTCGGCATGTCGCTCGCCGCCGGTGGCCACCTGACGCACGGCGCGCCGCCCAACCTGTCGGGCAAATGGTTCCGCGCCTTCAGCTATGGCGTGCACGCCGACGACGCGCAGATCGATTTCGACGAGGTCGAGCGCCAGGCCGAGATGCACCGGCCGCGGCTCATCATCGCCGGCGGCAGCGCCTATCCGCGGATCATCGATTTCGCGCGATTCCGCGCCATCGCCGACCGGGTTGGCGCCTATCTGATGGTCGACATGGCACATTTCGCCGGCCTGGTTGCCGGCGGGGCGCATCCGAGCCCGCTGCCGCACGCGCATGTCGTCACGACGACGACGCACAAGACGCTGCGCGGCCCACGCGGCGGCATGATCTTGTGCAACGACCCCGACATCGCCAAGCGGATCGATTCGGCAGTGTTTCCGGGCCTGCAGGGCGGCCCGCTGATGCATGTCATCGCCGCCAAGGCCGTGGCGCTCGGCGAAGCCCTGCAGCCGAGCTTTGCCGCCTATGCAAGCGCGGTGGTCGCCAACGCGCAGACCCTCGCCGCAACCCTCGCGGCGGAGGGGCTTGCGATCGTCTCGGGCGGCACCGACACGCATCTGCTGCTGGTCGATCTGCGCCCCCTGGGCCTCACCGGGCGCGACGCCGAGCAGGCATTGGAGCGCGCCGGCATCACCTGCAACAAAAACGGCATCCCGTTCGACCCGCAGCGGCCGACCGTGACCTCGGGGATCCGCCTGGGCTCGCCGGCG
>DATLRS010000206.1:0-7912 GCA_035534535.1 Allostellaceae bacterium
GGCGGTCTCAATCCCATCAAGCGCAGACCGACAGAGCTCTTCGCTCGAAATTCCGGCGCGTGCCGCGCCCAGCCGATCAGCCGGTCAGTGCGTCCTTGAAAGAGCTGGATGACCGGCATGGACGAGACGGGGCTCGGGGGCTGTCGCAGTTCATCGCACGATGAAGCCGAATCTCTAACGTTCGATAAACAAAACTGACTACCGTCCGATGAATGGATAAACTGCGAAAAAACCACCGGATTCCAGTGACCTCGAACGGCTAGGGCATCTCCCCGCCATATCCGCCCGTGGACCGCTCTGCAGCGGGGCGGCTCATTAAGATGGCGCCAGCGGCAGCAATGTCATCAACGCCGCCGCCGACACCACCGGCACCAGGCTGACGTATTTGGCAACCTTCGCAACGGACAATTTCGTCGGCGGGTCGGAGATCGATGTTGTCAAGGTCGGCAACAAATTGAGCAGCTACACGCTGACCGGCGGCACGAATCCCGGCAATTTTCTGGTGCTGACCGCCGCGGGCAGCTATACGCTCGGTGGCGTCAGCCATTTCGGCACGATCGGTCTGAACGCAGCCGGGGGCAATGCAATTACCGTCACCTCCGGAACGTTGAGCGGCGGTACGGTGGCGATCTTTGATGGGACCAGCGGCAACAATGTCGTCACGGTTACCGGCGTCACCGGCGAGACGGCGCGTTACGTGGTCGGGGCGGCATCATCGGATATTTTCACGGGCGGCGCCGAGAACGATCAGGTCGGTGCCGCGTCTGTCGGTCCGGGCAAGACGCTGACGGTAAAGCTCCGGTCGGGGAACGACACCGTCACCGGTGCGGGTGCTCTGGGTACCATTATCGTCCACGGCGGCACCGGCGTCGTTACGCTGACCGGACTTCCGTCCGCTCGGCGTCGAGCACGGCCGGATTGGCGAGCCGCACCGCCTTGAAGAACTCGGGCGCGTGGAACTCGTGCAACTCCTGGCCGCGGTTTTCCAGATGCAGGCGATATTCAATGCCGCGCACGAAGGTCAGCCGGCCCGGTTCGAACCGGTACTCGGTGGCGATCACCGTCACCAGCCTCGCCGGCGGTCGGTGGCCGGCGGTCGGTGGCGGGCGGCAGCGCCGGCCACCGGCAGCACCACCAGCAGGGCGGCGAGCGGCAGGCGGTGTTTCATCCGAAGAACGCCGCGCCAGCGGAAATCTACAGAACAATCTAAAGATTCTGAAACCGGGCGCGGGCGCCGCGCTCGATGCCGGCAGCGATCAGCCGGTCGATCTTGAGGCGGTGGCGCATCAGTTCGAGCACCCGCAATTCCTCCTGGCTCGCCTCGCCGTCTGCCGCCGCAACGTCACAGGCGATCGCATAGGCGGTCTCGCGCAGATTGGCGGGCAGCACCTCCTTGATCGCCGTGAAGGCCTCGTCGAGCCCGTCCTCGCGATCGAGCAGCCGCGCGCAATCCTGCAGCACATGCGGCAGCCGCTCGCGGTGGAAGTCGCGGAACACCGGCAAGTGCTCGACGATGGCGCCGATGATCGCCAGCTCGGCATCGGTCATGTCGCTGTCGGCCGCCGAAATCATTACCATCGTATAGATCAGCGCACCGTGAGCATCGAGCATCGATATTCCTTTCACAGGTTGCATTGCACAAGCCAGAACCCCGCCGCCTCTGTCAAGCGGGCTCTTGTCGGGGTCCGGGGGCAAGAAAGCGCGCGGTTTCCTCAACGGCCGCGACGAGCGGCAGCCGCGTGACCGGCACCCCGTCGGGGAAAGCCGGCAACAGCCGCGATGGCAGGGCGCGATCGAGCATCACAAAGACCCCGCGGTCGTCGGCGCGGCGCACGAGGCGCCCATAGGCCTGGCGCAGCCGCAGCCGGGTGATGCGGTCGTCGTAATGCGGGCCGCCAAACACCGGCTTCCTCGCGCGGTGCAGGATGTCGGGGCGCGGCCACGGCACCCGGTCGAACACGATGAGGCGCAGCGAGCGGCCGGGCACGTCGACCCCGTCGCGCACCGCATCGGTGCCGAGCAGGCAGGAATCCTCCTCGGCGCGAAAGATGTCGACCAGCGTCGCCGTCGCCATCGCCTCGACATGCTGGGCGAGCAGCAAGAGGCCCTGCGCTTCGAGGGCCGCCGCGATGCGCTGATGCACCGCCTTCAACCGCGCGACCGCCGTGAACAGGCCGAGCGCGCCACCCCTGGCGGCGCTCATCAAGGCCGCGAACGCGGCGGCGACCTGGCCGAGATCGTCACGCGGGATGTCGGTGACGATCAGGATGCGGGTCTGTGCCGGGTAATCAAAGGGCGAGGCGATGCGGGCGGCGCGCGGGCGCTCCGGCAAGTGGCGCAGCCCGGTGGCGGCTTCCGCGGCATGCCAGGCGATCTCGGGGTCGATTTCGCCGTCGGTCAGGGTGGCCGAGGTCACGACGAGGCCGTGCGCCGGCTGCACGACGGTTTGCGCGAACGGGATGCCGGGATCGATCCAGCTGCGGTTGACCGCGACATCGCTCTCGGCCCCCTCGACGCGGTCGAGGGCGAGCCACTCGACGGTTTCGGGGCGGGGCGGCTCGCCGAGATCGCCGAGCAGCGCGCTCCAGCCGCCGAGCTGCCGGTCGGCGCGGCGCTCGAGGCCGCGCACCGCGGCGTCGAGGCGCTGGCGCAGCCCGGGCTCGGGCGGGTTCTCGGGGTCCTCCAGCTGGCGGCGCAAACAGGCGGCGAGGCGGCGCAAGGCCGCGGCCAGCCGGTCGAGCCCGGCAGCGAGCCGGCCGGCGGCCTCGACCAGCCCGTCGATCGGCGGGCGCGCCTCGGCCTCGATGCCGTAACCGGCGTCGCCATTGGCGGCGCGGGCCAGCACCTGGCGGCGCACCAGCGCGAGAAAGCCCTCGAACCCCGGCAGGCCATGCCCCTCGGCGACCCGCTGGTGCCAGCCATCGGCCGGCAGGATGCGGGCAGCGACCAGCGCCTCGATCAAGACCGGTCCGGCTTCGTCTTCGGCCTCGACGAGGTCGCCGATGCGGCGCTGCAAGCCGCGGGCGCGCGATCGGCCGGTCTCGGCGCCGAGCAGCCAGCGGCGCAATTCGCGCCCTTCCTGGCCCGACAGCCGCACCGAGAACGCGGCGTCGGCGGCGGCCAAGAGGTGATGCCCCTCGTCAAACACATAGCGGGTCGGCACGTTGGCGTCGTCGAGCCCGCCCAACGCCGCCTGCGCCATCACCAGCGCGTGGTTGGCGACGACGATGCGGGCGTGGCGCGCCGCGCGCACGTTCTTCTCGACAAAGCAGCGGCGGAAATGCGGACAGGCCGAGTGGATGCATTCGCCGCGCCGGTCGGCCAGCGCGCCGACCCGGCCGCGCCCGATCAGCTCGGCGAGCCAGCCCGGGAAATCGCCGCCAACCAGATCGCCCGCCGCCGTGGCGCCGATCCAGCGGGCGATCAATGCCAGGGGCGCGACCGATTGCGCGCCGCGCGCATTCGCCGCCTGCGCTGCCTCCTCGTAATTCAACAGGCAGAGGAAATTCTCGCGGCCCTTGCGCACGACGACATGACGGCGCTTCTGCACCGGGTCGGGATAGAGCCGGTCGAGCTCGCCGGCGATCTGGCTTTGCAGGTTGCGGGTGTAGGTCGAGACCCACACCGTGCCCTGGTTCTGCTCGGCCCACAGGCTCGCCGGCGCGATGTAGCCGAGGGTCTTGCCGACGCCCGTGCCGGCCTCGGCCAGCACCGCCTGCGGCTGATCGGGGCGGTCGCGCGGCGCGAAGGCGGCAGCGACCGAGGCGGCGTAATCGGCCTGCTGCGGCCGCGCCTCGGCGGCGGCCCCGAGCAGCGCCGCGAGCCGGGTTCGCGCGTCGGCGGCCGAGACCGGCAGGTTGCCGGGCGGCGGCGGCGGCGCCCGCTCCTGCCATTCGGCGAGGCTCTGCCAGGCGCGCAGCCCGGCGGCGCGGCGCAGCGCGGCGGGCTCGGCCGGCGGCAATGCCGCCAATACTGCCGGCCCCCAGGCCCAGCCGGCGCGCTCAGCGGCCATGGCGAGGGCGCGAATGCCGGGGTCGGTTTCCGCCTGCAGCTGCTGCAACAGGGCGCGCGCCGCGGTGGCAAGGGCAATGCACGCCTCGGCCATCGTGCGCGGCGTCGCCAGGCCGAGCGCCGCTGCCAGCCCGCGCGGCGTCGGCACGCAGAATTGCGCCGGCCGCACAAAGGCGAACAGTTCGAGCAGGTCGAGCGCGGCGAACCCGGTCGCATCGAGGCGACGCGCCACGGCGCGCGCATGGCACACCATCGGGGTCTCGCCGCCCCGGCCGAAATCCAGCCGGGCACGCGCCTCGCCGGGCGACAATGCGGCGATCTCGCCCTCGGGCGACAGCCACACGATCTCGCGGAACCCGGCGACCAGCGCCGGGGCGCGCGGCACCAGAACGCGCTCGGACGCTTCCGGGGACCGGTTCACAACCCTCCAAGGGGCAACGGGCTTCGCGCGCCGCGGCGGATACGGTAGCCTTGTCGCATGAGCGAAATGATCTATCACATGTGCCCGGCCGAGACATGGGCGGCGGCGGTCGCCGCGGGCGCTTACGCCGGCACGCAAGACGACCGTCGCGACGGTTTCATCCATTTTTCGACTGCGGCGCAGATCGTCGAGAGCGCGCGGCGGCATCGCGCCGGGCAGCCGGGCCTCGTGCTGGTCGCGGTCGAGGCGGCGCGGCTCGGGGCGCGGCTGCGCTGGGAAGCGGCGCGCGGCGGCCAGCTCTTTCCGCATCTTTACGGCACGCTGGCGCCGCATGAGGCAGCCGGCGTCGAGGCGCTGCCGCTCGGCCGCAACGGCGAGCACGTCTTTCCGCCGCTGCGCTAACGCGGCTTCAGAAATTCGCCCGCAATGGCGCCACTGCCGACGATGTCAAAGAGCTTGGGGTCGACGCAATCGGCCATCGCCGGCTGCTGTCACAGGTGCGCGCCGATCTGCCGGCGCACCGCGTTCTTTTCGGGGGGTGTCATGGAGTTCTGGACAGAACCACAGATGGCCTCGATCCACAAAATGCTCAACCCACGCTCCATTGCGATCGTCGGCGCGACGCCGCGGATGCAGTATGGCGGGCGGTTTCTGGCGGCGGCGCTCAAGGCCAAGGACCGGGTGCGGGTTTATGCCGTGAACCCGCGTTATGACGACATCATGGGGGTGAAATCCTACCCGAGTGTGACGAGCCTGCCGGAGGCCCCCGATTTGGTGGGCATCGTGGTGCCCTGGGACCAGGTGCTCGATGTCCTCCAGGAGAGCCACCGCAAGGGGGCGGGATCGGCGATCGTGATCTCGGCGGGCTTTGCCGAGCGCGCCGTCGACGACCGGCGTGATTTGCAGGGGGAATTGGGTGAATTTGCCCGCGCCTCGGGCATGCGTATCAGCGGCCCCAATTGCCTGGGGCTGGCGAATGTCAAAGACGACATCTGGGCCACCGCTTCCTCGCGCGGCGCCTCTGGTCTGACGGGGCCCATTGGCCTCGTATGCCAAAGCGGCGCGACGGCGTTCGGGCCGTTTCTGGTGCGCGCGGTGGAGAACGGCATCGGCTTCAGCTACATCATCTCGACAGGCAACGAGGCCGACCTCGACTTCACGGATTTCGCCCGCTATCTGCTGGATGATCCCGATACAAGGGTCATTGCCGGCTTTGTCGAAGGCTTCAAGCGGGCCGATAAATTTCTTGAAGTGGCAAAGCTCGCAGCAGAGCGCGGCAAGCCGATCGTCCTGATCAAGATCGGGCGTTCGGAACTGGGAGCCCGCGCTGCTCGCTCGCATACCGCGGCGCTGACGGGCGCGGACGCGCGCTACGATGCGATCTTTGCCCAATACGGGGTGATCCGGGTCCAGGATTACGACGAGCTGCTGGAGGTCGCGCACCTGCTGGCCCACACCCCCAAGCCCCAAGTGCCCGGCATCGCGGTGGTATCCCACTCGGGCGGCATCAGCTCATTGACCGCCGACATGTGCGGCCAGGCCGGTCTCGATCTGCCGCCGCTGGGCGAGGCGGCCCGCGCGGGCATCAACGGCATCCTGAAGGGCTTCGGGTGGGCTGCCAACCCTGCCGATGTGACAGGCTTTGCCAACAGCGAATCGTTCCCGCAAATCATGGAGCACATGATCAATGATCCCCGGATGGGGACGCTTGTCGTGGCGAGTGCCGGGGCGGACGCCCAGGCTCAGCAGGTCATCAGCCAGCGCGATCGGACCGACAAGGGCGTGGTGTTCTTGTGGACCGGAAGCCGGGACGCCAAGGCTGGCCTCACACAGCTCAGACACGCCCGGATACCGATCTTCTACACGCCGGACAAATTGGCCCGCGGCCTGCAGAGCCGCCTCGCGTATCATACTTGGCGCGAGCGTCGCCTGGCCGACGGCTTTGCCACTTCCCCGCCGCGCGCGGCATCTCAGGACGAGGCCATCGCCCAGGCTCTGGGCTTGGGGCGTCCGACGCTCTCGGAGTCCGAAGCTAAGCAGCTGCTCTCAGCCTGGGGCGTGGCGAGTGCGCGCGAGCACCGGGCAAATTCTGCAGAGGAAGCCGCCCTGGCCGCAGAAGAGCTCGGGTTTCCGGTGGCTCTCAAGGTCGATTCGCCGGATATTTTACACAAGACAGAGGCCGGGGTCGTTCGGCTGAACTTGCGCGATGCGGCCCAAGTGCGATCGGCCTACGCCGAGATCCTGGCCAGTGCCAAGGCCTATTTGAATGCCCTCCCCCTCGATGGGGGAGGGATGGGAGGGGGTGATGCCGCAGCACGCTCGCCGGATACCGGTGCGGCGGAAGCTTCACCCCCACCCTGGCCCTCCCCCATCGAGGGGGAGGGGGGAGATGCGCCACCGCAGGCCCGCATCAGCGGCGTGTCGGTGCAGGAGATGGTCGCAGACGGTGTCGAAGTTATCGTTGGCGTCTCTTGCGACCCGCAATTGGGCCCGGTGCTGCTGTTCGGCAGTGGCGGCGTGATGGTCGAAATCTACAACGATGTGGCCCTGCGAGCCTGCCCGATCACGCGCCCGGAAGCACATTCTATGATTGCCGAGGTCAAAGGCGCCCGGTTGCTCCAGGGCTTTCGCGGCCGACCGGCGGCCGACATCGCGGCGCTCGCCGATACCCTGGTGCGCGTGTCGTACCTCGCCATGCACCTCGACGGACACCTGGCAGAGCTGGACATCAATCCGCTGATGGTGCTGCCGCGAGGCCAGGGCGTGAAGGCGGTAGACGCCCTCGTCGTGTTTCGGGGCACATAGCACCGCACGCGGCTGGGAGCCCGACCCAAAAGATTAGTAGACGAGGCACTTTTGCGCAGACCCGCCCGAGCGGGAGTGATGTTGATGAAGGTAGACGAAGGAAAATACTCCATAGCGGAGTTGTTGGATTGGTACAGAGCTATCGCCGAATTTTGGTGATGGCCTGAGGGATCAGGCGGCAACGGTTCGGGATTGCGAGGACGCCGAGTTGGCGGCAACTTCGATCCCGTCGGTGAACCTGACACCCTGAATGAGCTTGGGCAACTGGTTGTGGCCATCGAGCCGGCGCCAGCTCTTCTGCGCCGCATCGACGAGCTTGAACACCATGGCGAGCGCCGTCTTGTTTGAGAGGCAGCCCTTCGCGCGGATCGTGCGGTGCCGCACGGTGGCGAAGGCGCTCTCGATCGGGTTCGAAGTCCGCAGGTGTTTCCAATGTTCGGCAGGGAAATCGCAGAAGGCGAGCAAGGCCTGGCGATCCTTACCCAGGCATTCGGCGGCCTTATCGTCTTTCAGCTCGTAGGCGGCGATGAAGGCAGCGCGGCCTCGGCGTCCTTGCTGGTCTCGGCCATCCAGATCTCCTGCAATGACCGCTTGGCTTTGGGCTGCTGGCTCGTTGGCAGTTTATTGAGGACGTTGGCGGTCTTGTGCACCCAGCAGCGTTGCTCGCGGGTGGTC
>DATLRS010000207.1:0-13640 GCA_035534535.1 Allostellaceae bacterium
GTGGCGGCGCTGCCGCGGGCTTGCCCCGGCGGCAAGACGCATGCTAGGCAACGCACCGAGCGGCCCGCCGCATCGGCGCCGATGCGCCGACAGCGATGAACAGGAGAAGAAAGCGGCACCATGACCTACGTCGTCACTGAAGCCTGCATCCGCTGCAAGTATATGGATTGCGTCGAGGTGTGCCCGGTCGACTGCTTCTACGAGGGCGAGAACATGCTCGTCATCCATCCCGACGAATGCATCGATTGCGGGGTCTGCGAGCCCGAATGCCCGGCTGAAGCGATCATTCCGGACAGCGAGACGGCGGCGGAGCGGTGGCTCGAACTCAATCGCGAATACGCCGCGACCTGGCCCAACATCACCCGCAAAAAGCCCTATCCCGCAGACGCCGACGAATGGAAGGGGGTCGAGGGCAAGTACGACAAGTTCTTCGATCCCAACCCACCCGGGCGCTAAGGCGCCGCCGTTCCGGGGTGCCTGCGAGCCCGCCCGCCCGCCCGCGTGCCGGGCGAGCATGGCTGATCTGCTGGTAGTGTCTCAGTTTCAATGTAACAGCCACCGATTCCGCTTGATGCGGCTATCGCGCCGGCCGCATCGCCGATGCCTAAAGGCCCGCGAGGCGAGAAGCGCCCCGCCGACGTGATCGGCAACGCCGTCAAGGTCATGCGAATCGCGACCGGCGAGGAAAGCGAGGACGTCGGTTCGGCGAAATCGGCCGCTGCCGAGTTGGGGGCGCGCGGCGGGAAAGCTCGCGCGGCCCGTATGACGCCAGAGCGGCGAGCCGAAATCGCAAGGAAGGGCGGCGGGGATCGAAAGCCGGCTATGGTCGGTGGAGGATGTCGCGGCGCTGGTCGATGAGCATGCCGCGCGCACTACGCCGAAGCTGGCGGACCGGGTAGTCGGCTGATTTATCCTGGCGGCGGCACCACGCCGTCTACGTGACCGCCAGCTCGCTCCACGTCCCGCCGCGCCGCGTTGACAGCAGCCTCAAACGATGCGCCCTCGCGGTCAAAATCGAGGCGCAGCTTGCCGCCAACTACCGCAACAAGGGCGTCATCGCAGCCAGCTTCGTAGAGCCGATCTTCATAGTTCCCAGTAATATCGATGCCAGAGACACGCAATGTAAAGGCATGAGTCATGGGGCAGCGCTCCCATAATGGGCGCAGGTATCCACCCTTCGGCGAATTTGGCGCGCATGCACGAATGTGTCTTTTGGTGTAGACCACACCGAAACGATGCAATCCCCGGGCCGACCGCCAGGGCAAAAGAGCCGTCCCCAAGCGTGGGAACTGTTCCCGGCCGCGACGAAACGCCATCCCTTGGATTCGGCAAAGCTCACAGCAGCCTCAATTCCCTTGTCCGGATGAACCGGGCGCGCCATCCTCGCCTACAATCATTAAGAATCAACGTTGAATCGCTGACTCCGTTCCGCCGTGAGGTTGCGCCTCGGATTCCGGTCGGTCAAGATCGCAGGTGAGCATTATCACTGCATTGCGGCGATTTGGCGGGCGCTGTGGTCGCAGGGATGACCGTTACAATCAAAGTGAGACACTACCGATCTGCTGGCTCGACCGGGTATTCTGTGATATACGATAGGGGTGGCGCTATCGACGCCTTCCCCCCGTGGTTCCGCGCTCCTCGTCGAGGTGGACGGCCGTCTTTCCGTTGGCGGCCCAGGGGTCGCGTCGCACCGGCGTCGGTCGGGTCGGTTGCACGAGAGACACATGATGACGGCCGAAAAGGTGCCATTCACCACAGGCGATCTCGTCGTCTACCCCACCCATGGCGTGGGCAAGATCACGGCGATCGAGGATCAGGAGATTGCCGGCTACACGCTGAGCGTCTTCGTGGTGACCTTCGACAAGGATCGCATGACGTTGCGCGTGCCGCTCGGCAAGGCCAAGGTGTCGGGGCTGCGCCGGCTGTCGAGCCGCAAGGAGATGGATGCCGCGCTGGCCAAGCTGCGCGGCCGCTCGCGCGCCAAGCGCACGATGTGGAGCCGGCGTGCCCAGGAATATCAGGCCAAGATCGCCTCCGGCGATCCCGCCTCGATCGCCGAGGTGGTGCGCGACCTGTTCCGCAACGTCGGCCAGCCCGAACAATCCTACAGCGAGCGGCAGATCTATCAGGCGGCGCTCGACCGGTTCGTGCGCGAGTACGCCGCCGTCGAGCGGATCGACGAGATGACCGCGACGCAGCGCGTCGAGCAGCTGCTGTCGGCCTGATCGGCGGTCCTTCGGACAACGCTGCGGCGCCGGAGTATGGGGTGAACAGCCGCGCGACCAATGAGAAATTCGCCCGATTGCATGGCGCGCGACGGGTCTGGGCGGTGGCCTCGGTGCATGGCGAGGCGGAGCGACTCGGCCGGCTGCATGATCGCATCGCCGGACGGTTTGAGGACGGCGACCGGATCGTCTATCTCGGCAATTTTCTCGGCCGCGGCAGCGCGGTCGCCGCGACGATCGATGAATTGCTGGATTTCCGCGGCCGTGTGCTGGGGCGGGCGCGCGGCTTTGCCTGCGACGTCGTCTACCTGCGCGGCGCCCAGGAAGAGATGTGGCAGAAGCTGCTGCAGCTGCAATTTGCGCAAAACCCCGGCGAGGTGCTGGCCTGGATGGTGCGCGAGGGGGTCGAAGCGACGGTGCGGGCCTATGGCGGGGAATTGCAGCACGGCTTTGCCGCGAGCCGCGACGGGCCGCGCACGATGACCCGGTGGACGAGCAGTCTGCGCAACGCGATGAACGCGGCGCCCGGCCATATGACGCTGTTCGCCAGCCTGCGCCACGCGGCGCTGAGTGAGGACAAGCGGCTGCTGTTCGTGCATGCCGGGGTCGATGCAGCGCGCCCGCTGGCCGGGCAAGGCGACGCCTTCTGGTGGGGCGGTCGGGACATTCTCGAACTCGCCGCGCCGTTCGACGGCTTTCGCCGTGTCGTTCGCGGCTTCGACCGGCAGATGCGCGGGCTCGTCGAGCGCGAGTTCGCGGTCTCGCTCGACGCCGGCGCCGGCCGCGGCGGTCCGCTGCTGGCCGCCGTCTTCACCCGGGAGGGCGCCGTGCAGGAAGTGCTGCAGGCCTGAGGAGCGGCCGCTCAAATGGCCGTGTAGCCGCCGTCGACGAGGAGGTCGCTGCCGGTAACGAAACTGGCCGCGTCGCTGGCGAGAAAGACCGCAGCGGCGGCGATCTCGTCGGGCCGGCCGAGCCGCCCCAGCAGGTGCTTGGCGCCGAGCGCTTCTCGCGCCGCCTCGAACGAGCCGTAGCGGCGCAACAGCCGCTCGGTCTCGACCGCGCCCGGCGACAGGGTGTTGACCCGGATGTTCTGCCCGGCATGGTCGATCGCCATGACCTTGGCGAGCTGGATCAATGCGCCCTTGGTCGCGCAATAGGCGGCGCGCCCGGCGCTGCCGACGCGGCCCAATTGCGAGGCGATAAAGACGATCGAGCCGCCGCCGCCGGCGATCATCGCCGGCAGCACGGCGCGCGACAGTAGAAACGAGCCGGTCAGGTTGACGTCAAGCACGCGCTGCCAGTCGGCGAGGCGCGTTTCGATGACGCTGCCGCTCGGATCCTGCGGCGCCGCGCCGCTGACCAGGATGTCGAGCCGGCCGAAGGTTTGCTGCGCCGCCTCGGCGGCGGCCAACGTCTCGTCTTCGCGGGCGACGTCGCAGGCTCGCGACAGCGAGCGGCCGCCCCGTTCGGCGACCAGCCGCGCCGTCTCGGCCGCTGCGGCGGGGTCGAGGTCGACGCAGGCGACCGAAGCACCGGCCTCGGCGAAGGCGAGTGCGATGGCGCGGCAGATGCCGCCGCCGGCGCCGCTGATCAATGCCGCCTTGCCCGCCAGCTGCATTGCCCGCCCCTACCCCGCTACAGCATCACCGTGCCGCCATCGACGGCGATGGTCTGGCCGGTGACAAAGCCGCTGGCGTCGGACACCAGCCACATCAGGGTGCCGGTC
The DNA here is from genome assembly GCA_035534535.1 of Allostellaceae bacterium. GTDB lineage: Bacteria > Pseudomonadota > Alphaproteobacteria > ATCC43930 > CGMCC-115725 > DATARH01. The sequence goes on from DATLRS010000207.1 coordinate 3,952, forward strand.
AGATCGGCGGGCACCAGGTTGCGCTGGATCGTCTGCCCGGTCTTGATCGTCTCCAACGCGCGCTCGACCTTGCTGCCGAAGAATTCGCGGGTGCCTTCGGTGATGACGGCGCTCGGCGCCAGCGCATTGACGCGGATGCGGTCGCGCCCAAGCTCACGCGCCAAGCCCCGGGTCAGGCCGATGACCGCGGCCTTCGAGGTCGTGTAATGCAGGCCGTACGGCATGCCGTAGGTCGCGGCGAGCGAGGCGATGTTGACGATGCTGCCGCCGCCGGCCCGTTGTCGGATCGACTGGCGCATCGCCGGCACCGCCGCCTTGCAGCAGTTCCAGATGCCCTTGACGTTGACCGCCATCGCCGCATCCCACTCGGCGTCGTCGATCGCGTCGAAGCGGCCGCCGTGCAACGCGCCATAGAGCGCGGCGTTGTTGACCAGCGCATCGATCCGCCCGAACGCCTTCAGCCCCGCCGCGATCATCGCGCCCGCGGAGGCCGCGTCCGTCACGTCGAGCCGGACCGCGATGCCGCTGCCGTTTTCCGCCTCGATCAGTTCGAGCGTTGCCGCGCAATCGTTGATGTCGGCGGCGATCACCCGCGCCCCGGCGGCGGCCAGGCTGCGGGCGAATTCCTGGCCGAGGCCGCGTGCCGCTCCGGTGATGGCGACGACCTTGTCCCGCACCTCCATTGCCACCTCCACCGGTCCTCGCCCCCTGGGGCGCGAACTCCCTAGAGAACCAGATCGGTGCGCGGGTCGATCAGGTGCATGTGGTTGAGGTCGGCGACAAGCGGCATCATCTCGCCGGCATTGCCGGCCGAGGCCGGATTGACGCGGCCGCAGATCTCGAGCCCGCCGACGACAAAATAGACCATCGTTTCCATGCCCATCGGCTCGACGACGTCGAGTTGCACCTCGAACGGCACGCGACCGGGCGGCAGGTCGGCCCGGGTCTCGATGATGTCCTCGGGGCGCAAGCCGAAGATCAACTCGCGGCCGGCATGCGAGCGGTAGCGCGCCGTGCGGTCGGCCGGGATCGGGAAGCTCAGCTTGTCGGACAGCCGGATGGACAGGCCGCTGCCGTTGGCGACCAGCTGGCACGGCAGGAAATTCATCGCCGGCGAGCCGATGAACCCGGCGACAAACCGCGTGTTCGGCGTGTGATAGACCTCGTGCGGGGTGCCGATCTGCTCGATCCGCCCGGCGTTCATGACGACGACCCGGTCGGCGAGCGTCATCGCCTCGACCTGGTCGTGGGTGACATAGACCGTCGTCGTCGTGACCTTCTGGTGAACCTTCTTGATCTCGGTCCGCATCTGGACGCGCAGCTTGGCATCAAGGTTGGAGAGCGGCTCGTCGAACAGGAACACCTTGGGGTTGCGCACGATCGCGCGGCCCATCGCGACCCGCTGGCGCTGCCCGCCCGAGAGCTGTTTCGGCTGTCGCGCCAACAGGTCGGTGATGTCGAGGATGTGCGCCGCGGCCTCGACCCGCTCCTTGATCTCGGGTTTCGGGAACTTGCGCAGCTTGAGGCCGAACGACATGTTCTCGAACACCGTCATGTGCGGGTAGAGCGCGTAGTTCTGGAACACCATCGCGATGTCCCGGTCCTTCGGCGGCACGTCGTTGACCAGCTGGTCGCCGATAAAGATCTCGCCCGAGGTCGCTTCCTCGAGCCCGGCGATCATCCGCAAGGTTGTGCTCTTGCCGCAGCCGGAGGGCCCGACGAGGACGATGAACTCGCGGTCGGCGATATCGAGGTCGATCCCCTGCACGGCGGGGGTCTTGTCGAATGTCTTAACGATCTTGCGCAGGGCGACTTGCGCCATCGCGTCCCATCCTTTCGTCGCGCCGGCGATCCAGCCCGGCAATGTGGTTGTTGAACAAAACTCCCAGAGAACCGGCCGCCAGCGCACCAACGACACAGTCGCCAACAAGCGCCGCCCTTCTCAGGGCGGTCACGAAGCGAACCGACGGTGCGGGCTCGTCGCGTCAGCCCGAGACCGGCAACACAGGTCGCCGAACACGGCGTCAGCCGACAAGCACACTCTCCTCTCGCCGCGCGTCGGGCATCTTATCCAGCGTCGGGCAGCGTTGCATGCATTCTAACGCAGCCCTGCGAAAATGGCTCCTCAAATATGGCGTGCCTATGGCGGGTCGGCTTCCGTGCCGCTCATCGGGCTGAAGATGCCGGCATCGTCCTGGCCGATGCTGCGCCGCCGTTCGAGTTCCTGGGCGTAGCGGCGCAGCGCGTAGGCCTCGCTGACATAGCCGATGACGTGGCGGCTTTCGGGGTCGTCGACGACCGGCAGGCTTTCCTGTGCCGCCCGGCTGAAGCGTAGGAGGGCCGTGCGCAGATCGTCGCCCGGCAGCAGGAAGACCATCGCGTCGCCGACCAGGTCGGCAACGACTTCCTCGTCTGCGCCGCCATCGGGCCGCGCGGCTTCGGCCGGATCGATGACGCCGGACAGCCGGCCGCCGCCATCGACCACGAAGACCTGCTTGGTGCTGCCCGGGGGAAAGCGCCGCAACAGTTCGGCGATCGGCTGATCGGCCGCCATCACCGCCGGGTCGCGGCGCATCATCTGACCGATCCGGATCTCGTGCAGCCAGCCGACATCCTCGGGGCTGCGGATCTTCAGCCCGCGCAAATGAAACCGCCAGGTGGCGAACGAATAGCCGAACCAGTGCCGCACCGCGAAGGCGGCGGTGAGGACCCCGACCATGACCCCGATCGTGGCCGAGAAATCGCCGGTGGTTTCGAGCACCAGCATGATCATCGTGACCGGCGCGCCGACGATCGCGGCCGCTACCGAGCCCATTCCGACGAGGCTGTAGAGCACCGGATCGCCGGCGATCGAGGGGTCGAGACGGGTCACGAGGCCGCCGAAAAAGCTCCCGAACAGACTGCCGAGAAACAGCGAACTGCTAAACAGGCCGCCCCGGAAGCCGGAGCCGATCGAGACCGCCGAGCCGATCGTCTTGGCGATGATCAGGGCGCCGACCAGCGGCAACGCATTGCCCCAATGGAGCTGGCGCAGGATCCCGCCGTGGCCGCTGCCCAGGATCTGCGGAAAGGGCAGGGCGCACAGCCCGAGAATGACGCCGCCGAGCGCCGGCCGCGCCCAGCGCGGGATCGCCAGCCGGCGGAACAGCGCCTCGGTGCCGGTGACGCCCTTCATCACCAGAACGGCGAGCCCGGCCGAGGCCAGCCCGAGTGCAAAAAAACCCAGGTAATCGGAGGGCGTCAGATCGGCGTGCCGGTAGAGCAGAAAAATCGGGTTGCCGCCGTTGAGCGCGCGCACCGTCAGGGCGCCGATCAGCGCCGCCACCCCGACCGGCGCCAGGGTCTGCAGCGTATAGCTGCCGATGATCAGCTCGAACGCATAGAACGCGCCGGTGAGCGGCGCGTTGAAGGCGGCGGCGATGGCGCCGGCGGCGCCGCAGCCGACCAGGGTGCGCACATCGTCGCGACGCAGCGCCAGACGCCGGCCGAGCCGCGATCCCATCGCGGCCCCGAGCTGGGTGTAGGCCGCTTCCATCCCGACCGACGCGCCAAACCCGCCCGACAACAACGTCACCCCGACGAGACCGAAGCTGTCGCGCAGCGACATCCGGCCGCCGAGCAGCGCGTTGGCCTCGATCGCGTCGACGACCTCGCGGGGTCGCCAGCGGCGCAGCAGCACGGTCGCGGCGCCGACCAGCAGGCCGCCGGCGATCGGCATCGTCAGCAGGCGGATCTTTGGCAGGCCGGTGGAATCGCTCAGATGGGCGCCGGGCGGCAGCTCGAAGGCCGCGTGATGCAACAGTTCCAGCAGGAGGTCGATGGCGATGACCCCGAGGCCGGCCAGCACGCCGGTGCACACCGCGAGCAGCACGAGGAACAGATCGCTGTCGCGCAACCGCGGCTCGGCGGCATTGGCCGGCCGCGCCTCGGCGTCGTCTTCTTGCTGGGCGGATACAGGCTCGGCCACGTGCGAGCGCATAGGCGCGCCGGCGCGTCGTTGCAAGCGGTCCGTTAGCGGTTGGTCAATTCCAGCTCGATCCGGCGGTTGCGGCGATAGGCGTCGGCGCTGTTGCCCGGATCGATCGGCTGGGTATCGGCAAAGCCGGCGGCGGCCAGCCGGCTCGGCGGGATGCCTTGCGCGATCATGTAGCGCACCACCGAGATCGCCCGCTCGGTCGACAATTCCCAGTTCGAGGGGAATTTCGCATTGTCGATCGGCCGGCGATCGGTATGGCCGTCGATGCGCAGCACCCAGTGGAGGTCTTTCGGGATCTCCGGGGCGATCTGTTTCAACGCGCTGACAACCGGAGCGAGCTGCTGCTTTGCGGCATCGCCGAGATCGGCGCTGCCCGGTTCGAACAGCACTTCCGACTGGAACACAAAGCGGTCGCCGACGACGCGGATGTCGGGCCGGTCGCCAATGATCGCGCGCAGCTTGCCGAAGAACTCCGAGCGGTAGCGCTCCAGCTCCGCCACCTTGGTCGCGAGCGCCAGGTTGAGCCGGCGTCCGAGATCGGCGATCTGCGTCTGCTGGTCCTTGACCTTGGCCTCCGACACGTCGAGTGCCGCGGCGATCTGCGCGAGCTGCTGGCGCAGCGCCGCGATCGAGGCGGTCAGCGCCTCGACCTGCGAGCGCGCCGCGGCGCTCGTCTGCTGCTCGGCGGCGAGCGCGCTCTCGGCCTTGTCGGCGCGGGCCGCTTCGGCCTGGGCCTTGGCGGTCAGCGTGGCGACCTGGCTCGTCAGGCTGTTGCGCTCGGCCAGCGTCGCCTTGAGCTGTGCCGAGAGGCTCGCTGCGCTGACGCGCAGATCGGCGTTGGCGCTTCGCTCGAGGGCCAATAAATCGCTGAGCTGGCTGACCTGCTGCTGCAGCTCTTTCAGCGCCTTGTCGCGCCCCGACAGCGCGTCCGAAAGGAGGAACTGGCCGGCCGTGAACACCAGCAGGATGAAGATGATCACCATCAACAGCTGCGCCAGGGCGTCGACAAAGCCCGGCCAGATGTCGATGCTGGGGCGTCGCGACCGGCGGCTGGCTAGCGGCATCGACACCCCCCATCGCCATCACCGGCGCGACAGCGGCGAGCCGCGGGCAATGGCGCGAAACAGCCCAGCGTCATGGATCGCCGGTCAGCGGCTGCTTTCCTCGGCAAGGGCGGCGATCGTACGGGCGACCAGCCGGATCTCGCCGCGCAATTCCTGGACGCTGTGCGCCCGGCCCTCGGCGACATCCTCCGTCAGCCGCGCCATGTAGGCCTCGATGTTGCGCAGATGGGTGCGCAGCACGTCGTCCTGGCCCATCGAATTTTCGGCGATCGCCGCCAGCCGGGCCAGTGCCGGTTTCAGCTCGCCCTGGTTTTCGGCGAGGCGCAGCATCAGCGACTGCCCAGCCTTGATGTGCTCGCCGACCGCGCCGAGGCGCTCGGCGAGGGTTGCGATGCTGGTATTGGTGCTGTGCCGGCTTTCCTCGCTGCGCGCGACGATCCGCTGCAGATTTTCCAGGCTGTCGGCGGTCTGCTCCAACAGCGCGTGCAGATAGGCCGGCATCGACCCGTCGCCGCCGTCGCCGAACGCGCCCCCGGAGAGGCGCGTGTAGGTCGACAGCCACTCTTCGAGATCGTTGTAAAAGCGGTTTTGCGCCTGCCCGGCCTGCAGATCGAGGAAGCCGAGGACGAGGCTGCTGGCGAGGCCGAACAGCGAGGCGCTGAACGCTGTCGACATGCCGTGCAGCGGGGTTTCCAGGCCGTTCTTCAGGGCGGCGAAGGCGCGGGCGAGATCGCCGCCGCCGATGTTGAGCGCGCCGATCACGCTGCCGACCGAGCGCACCGTTTCCAGGAGCCCGTAAAACGTGCCGAGCAGCCCGAGAAAAATGACAACGCCGATCAGGTAGCGCGAGGTCTCGCGCGTCTCGTCGAGGCGCGAGGCGATGCCGTCGAGCAGGGTGCGCAGCGAGGTCGCCGACAGGCTGACCCGGCCGCTTTGCCGGCCGCCCAGCATGCGCGCCATCGGCGCCAAGAGGCGCGGCGGCGGGCCGGGCGGCGCCGTCAGCTCGCGGTTGCTCAGCCGCTCGCGAAAGCTGTCGATCCAGTCGCTCGCCGGTCCGAGCAGCAGGACCTGGCGAAAGATGTAGGCGATGCCGGCCGCCAGGATGCCGAGGATCAGGCCGTTGACCGCCGGGTTGCCGAGGAAGGCGTCGATCAGCGGACGGCCAAGCAAATAGATGGCGCCAGCGATCACCAGCAGAAAGATGACCATGCGCACCAGGACGCGGTGCGAACGCGTCATGCTGCGCCGCGCCGGCGGCGCCAATACGGGTATGCGCTCAGCCATGCCAGTCCGTCGCTCCGGCCCCCCATGCTCGATGCGTTCCTCGGAACGCCGACGCCGCCGAGAGCGGCGCAATTTAACCGATGGGTCCGCCAGGGGACACCGAAATCTGCGCCGCGCAGCGGCCGTCCGGGCCGGCCTTATGACGCGGGGCGGGTGCCTCGCAGCGCTTCCCTGATCGCCGCCGCGAGCGGCAGGTGAAGGTGGTCATTGGCGGCGAGCACCGCGCCGCTCGTCATCATCGTCTGCCCGCCGGTGCAGTCGCTGACAAAGCCGCCGGCCTCGCGCACCAGCAACAGCCCGGCCGCGATGTCCCACGGAAACAGCCCAAACTCCCAGTATCCGTCGTAGCGTCCGGCCGCGACATAGGCGAGATCGAGCGCCGCGGCGCCGAGCCGGCGCACGCCGCTGGTTGCCGCCATGATGCGCGCCAGCGTCGCCAGATAGGCCGGCTGGTCGCCGCGTTCGCCGAACGGAATCCCGGTGCCGATCACCGCGTCGCCGAGCTGGCGCCGCGCCGACACCCGCAGGCGGCGGTCGTTGAGATAGCCGCCGGCGCCCTTTTCGGCCCAGAACATCTCGTTGCGCGTCGGCTCGTAGACGACCCCCGCGATGATCTCGCCGTCGCGCTCGAGCGCGATCGAGATCGCGAAATGCGGGATGCCGTGCAGGAAGTTGGTGGTGCCGTCGAGCGGGTCGACGATCCAGCGGTGATAGGGATCGCTGCCGGCGGTTGCGCCGCCTTCCTCCAAGAGGATGCTGTAGCCGGGGCGGGCGCGCAGCAATTCGCCCTTCAGCGTGCGTTCGGCGCGCAGATCGGCGGTCGAGACGAAATCGCCCGGGCCCTTGATCGAGACCTGCAATTGCTCGACCTCGCCAAAGTCGCGCAACAGCCCGCGCGCCGCCTTGAGCGCGGCGTTGGCCATGACGTTGATTACCGGCGAGCGCACCGCCACGGCCAGATTACTCCCTGTCGGGCAGCACGTTGCGGGTCAGTCCTTGGCCCGCTCGACGTAGCTGCCGTCGGCGGTATTGACGACGATGCGGGTGCCGGTTTCGACAAACGGCGGCAGCATCACGCGGCGGCCGTTTTCGAGTTTTCCGGGCTTGTAGGAGGACGATGCGGTCTGGCCGCGCACCACCGGATCGGCTTCGACCACCTGCATCACCACCGAGGGCGGCATTTCCAGCGACAGGGGCGTGCCTTCATACAGCATGACCTTGCACACCATCCCGTCCTGCAGGAAATCCGCCGGGTCGCCGATCAACTCGCGCGGCACGCCGACCTGCTCGAACGTGTCATTGTCCATGAAGGTTGCCTCGCCACCCTCCATGTAGAGGAATTGCATCTCCTTTTCGTCGAGCCGGACGCGCTCGACGGTCTCCTGGGTGCGGAACCGCTCGTTGAGCTTGTTGCCGCCGCGCAGATCGCGCAATTCGACCTGGGCAAAGGAGCCGCCTTTGCCCGGCTGCACCAGCTCGCGCTTCAGAACCAGCCAGAGCTTGTTCTGGTGTTCCAGAACGTTGCCCGGTTTGAGGTCGATCGCGTTAATTTTCATGGCAATGTATCTCGCGACAGCAGATGGGGATCTGCCGCGCTTCCTACCAGCCCGGCTCCATCGCGAAAAGCGGAATGCACAGGAGGGACGATTGACGCCGGCATGGTGGCGGCCCGACCGCCTGGCGCAGCGCCGCGCCGCGCTCGCCGCGCGCGGCCGGATTCTCGGCGCGGTACGGGATTTTTTCGCGGATGCCGGCTATGTCGAGGTCGATACGCCGGCCTTGCAGGTCAGCCCCGGGCTCGAACCGCATCTCAAGGCCTTCGCGAGCGTGCTGCACGACCCGCGCGACGGCGGCGCGCGAACGCGCTATCTCCATACCTCGCCCGAATTCGCGATGAAAAAGCTGCTGGCGGGCGGCCTGCCGCGCCTCTGGCAATTGGCGCATGTCTTTCGCGACGGCGAGCGCAGCGCGACGCATCACCCCGAATTCGCGATGCTCGAATGGTACCGCGCCGGCGCCACCTACCGCGACCTGATGGACGAATGCGAAGCGTTGCTGCGCTGCGCCCAGGCCGCCGCCGGCGCCGAGACGCTGCGCTGGCAGGGCCGCAGCGCCGATGCGCGCGGCCCGTGGCAACGCCTCAGCGTCGCCGAGGCGTTCGCGCGCCATGCCGGCATCGACCTGATGGCGACGATCCCCGACCCGTCGCGGCCGGACGCGGCGCTCTTGGCCGCCGCGGCAGCCCGGATCGGCATTACGCCGCATCCGGGCGACGATTGGGAAGCCTTGTTCTTCCGCATCTTTCTCGAGCGCATCGAGCCGCTTCTCGGGGTCGGCGCGCCGACCATCCTCTACGACTACCCGCTGGCGATGGCCGCGCTGTCGCGACCCAAGCCCGACGATCCGCGCCTCGCCGAGCGCTTCGAGCTTTATGTGTGCGGGCTCGAACTCGCCAATGCGTTCGGCGAATTGACCGACGCCGCCGAGCAGCGCAAGCGTTTCCTGGCGGACCAGGCGCGCAAACAGGCGCTCTACGGCGAGACCTATCCGCTCGATGAGGATTTCCTCGCGGCGCTCGAACACGGCCTGCCCGATTGCGCCGGCATCGCACTCGGCTTCGACCGGCTCGTCATGCTGGCCACCGGCGCCCGGCACATCGAGGAGGTGCTGTGGGCGCCGGTCTGCTGAGTGCCCGCCCTGCGCGAGCGTCACTTCGGCGCGGCGAACGTCGCGACGATCTGCGCCTTGGCCAGGGTGTTGAAATGCAACTGGAAACCGACCATCGCGCCAGACGCGTCGGCGGTGAGCGGCAGCTTGGCGACGTTGACCGCGAAAACCGTGATCTGATAGTGGTGGGGCGGGTCGCCCATCGGCGGACACGAACCGGTATAGTGCGCAGCGCCGCCATCGTTGCGCCCTTCGCCGGCGCCGGCCGGCAGCGCTTTCGACCCGGCGTCGCCGGCGCCCGCGGCCAGTTCGTGCACATCGGCCGGGATGTTGAACACGGTCCAGTGCCAGAAGCCGCTGCCGGTCGGCGCGTCGGGGTCGTACATCGTGACAGCGAAGCTCTTGGTGCCGGCCGGCTCGCCCGACCAGGACAGCGCCGGCGACTGGTTGGCGCCCTTATAGCGGACGCAGACATGCGCCAGCGGCATCGTGGCGCGGTTCGCGAAATCCGCCGCCGTCACGCTGAACCCGGCGGCCAATGCCGGCGTCGCGCCAATCGCAAATCCGATGCCCAGCAGCAGCGTGCGCATTTCCTCACCCCGCTGTTCTTTTCTTGTCGCGGACGCGATGAGAGCACCCGGCGGACGCTTCCGCAAGGTGCCTGCGGCACCGCAAAATCCGTGTCGGTAATGGAAGAG
>DATLRS010000208.1:0-2141 GCA_035534535.1 Allostellaceae bacterium
ATCACCCGTTTGCCGCGTCTCCCAGCCGCTCGATCAGCGCCGCCGCGGCGCCGGTCTCGGCGGCGCGTTTCGATGACGCGACGGCGCTCGCTTCGGCGAGCCCCGCGACCCGCACCGCGACGGTGAATTGCGGCGCGTGATCGGGGCCGCTCGTGGCGATCAGCTGATAGTCCGGCAGCGGCAGGCCGCGCGCCTGGGCCCATTCCTGCAGGCTGGTTTTCGGGTCGCGCGGCGGCGCCGTCATGTCGGCCAGCAGCGGCTCCCAGAACCGCTCGATAAAGGCGAAGGACGCGGCAAATCCGCCATCGAGATAGATCGCCGCGATTACCGCCTCGACGACATCGGCGAGGATGCCGGGATTGCGCGCCGCGCCGGACGCCGCCTCGGCCGGCGACAGCAGCAGATAGCGCTCGACCCCGATCGCGGCGGCGACCCGCGCCAGCGCGCTGCGCCGCACCAGATGCGTCAGGCGCCGCGTCAGATCACCCTCGGGCTCGTCCGCGAAACGGCGCCACAAGAGATCGGCGATGACCAGGCCCAGCACCCGATCGCCGAGAAATTCGAGCCGCTCGTAGTGGCGCGGCCGGGCGCCCCGGCGCATCCGCCGGCGGCCCTGCCGCAGCGGCGGCAGGGCGCTCGGATGGGTCAGCGCCTCGGCCAACAGTTCGGGCCGCGCGAAATGGTGCCCGATCAGCAGGGCCAGCTCCGCGCCGGCGGCCGGTGCGGCCGCCGGCAATGAAGCCGGCGTTGGCGGCCCGGGTGCGCCGCCGTCATCAATCGATGCCATGCAACAGCCGGCCATAGCGGATCGTCAGCGGCCATTTCCAGACCTCCCACCAGCGCGCCTCGCCATTGGTCGAGAAGAACAGGAATTTCGCCTTGCCCACCAGGTTCTCGGCCGGGATGTAGCCGACCACCGACAGGACGCGGCTGTCCTCGGAATTGTCGCGATTGTCGCCCATCGCGAAATAATGGCGGGGCGGCACGTCATAGACCGGCGTGTTGTCGAGCGGCCCGTCATTGCCGATCTTGATGATGCAATGCGCGACCGGCGCCTCGCCCGGGCGGCGCGGCAGGCTCTCCAGGTAGCCCTGCTGCGCTTCCAGCGGGAAGCCGGCATCGGCATTGCGGCACGCCGGGTCCGGCCGGCGCGGCACCAGTTGGTCGTTGATGTAGAGTTCGCCGTGGCGCATCTGGATGTGGTCGCCGGGGAGGCCGACGATGCGCTTGATGTAGTCGACCGACGGGTCGGTCGGCAATTTGAACACCGTCACGTCGCCGCGCTGCGGCATGTGCGAAAACGGCAGGTAGATGCGCCCGGAGAACAGCGGCAGCCCGAACGGCAGCGAATATCGGCTGTAGCCGTAGGAAAATTTCGACACGAACAGGTAATCGCCGACCAGCAACGTCGGGATCATCGAGCCCGAGGGGATGTTGAACGGCTCGTAGGCGACGCTACGGACGACAAGCGCGATCAGAACCGCATATACAACGGTCTTGACGGTCTCGAGAACGCCGCCCGAGGCTTTTTTTTTGGACGCCACTTTGTGGCCGGAGTTGGATTTCATGACCAGGCGGGCGGATTTCGGAGGCGCGCGATCAAGCCGCCCGCGGCGCGCCAAGTCAAGGCACTAACGGCAAATTTCACGCGCCCCGAGCCGCTTCGGCGGGCAGGGCGGTAATGATCACCACGGCCTGGGCCAATGGCGGCTCGTCGGTCAGGCTGACATCGAGGCGCGCCTGCATCCCCGCGGGGGTGATCGCCTCCAGCCGCAGCAAGGCGCCGCCCGTTAGCCGCAGGCCCGGCTGACCCGACGGCAGGTTGACGACCCCGAGATCGCGCCAGAAGACGCCCCGGCGAAACCCGGTGCCGAGCGCCTTGGCCGCCGCCTCCTTGGCGGCGAAGCGGCGGGCGTAGCTCGCTCCGCGCGTCAGCCCGCGGCGGTCGCAGCGCCGCCGCTCCGCTTCGGTGAAGATGCGGTCGAGAAAGCGGTCGCCGAACCGCTCGATCGCGCGCTCGATGCGGCGAATGTCGATCAGGTCGCTGCCGACGCCGAGGATCATCGGGTCCTAGGCCCAATTTCTGATCGTCATCCGCGGGCTTGACCCGCGGATCTCGGGGATGGCCGGGTCAAGCCCGC
>DATLRS010000209.1:0-3977 GCA_035534535.1 Allostellaceae bacterium
CGTCGAGCCACACGGGTACCTGGCCGACGTCATCACTCGGATCGTCAACGGGCACCCGCAGATCCGTCTCGATGACCTGATGCCTTGCGCTTATCCCGCCACAAGGCAGCTCCCGGCCGTGGCCTGACAACGACGCTTACATCCTTGCCGTCCCGGCTGGTGGTCGTTCGGCGAACAGGTCCGCCATCGGCGACACTACTTCCGCGCGTCGGGCCTTCGACTGGCAAAGCAGATCGTCGACTACCAACGCCGCGACGGAAATTGACCCGCTCGACGCCAAGGCGGCTCAGCGGCAAGCGCAGCGGCTTTCTGCCGCCAAAGGCCGGACCTTCCGCGAAGTTGCCGAGGAATTCATCGGCCGCAATGAGTCATCACCCACCCCTCGGCACCGCAATTCGGACCGAGCCATGTCGTGATCCGGTCGAGCGGCTGCCGAGCCCCCTGCGGCGGGATGCTACCGTGCGCCGCGATCGGCACCACTTTCTCGGCCCATTCACCAACGCCGATCAGCCGCCTCGCTCTTTCCGAGAACAACCTGTTGAGACTTCACAGGCTAGCCATCGCCGGTCGTCGGCCGCAACAGGTGATGGAATTCCTCGGCCGGCGGGAGGCCGGGATAGGCGCAGGAGAAATCGGCGCGCTCATCCGCATCAACCGCCCACCACAGACTGTAGCGGAGTGCTCGTGCTGCGATGATCCCGTCGATCAGACCGGGCAGCGCGCGGTCGAAGTCCGCCGCGGGCGCGGCATTGCGCACCCCGCCGCTGCCGCCCAATAGCGGCGCCAGCGGCGCCGCGTTATCCGGTGGTGCACGGTCGGCCAGTTTCGCATCGAATTCGTCAAACCGGAAATCGTCGAGCAGCGCCGACAGCGCAAGGCGCTCGATATCGCCAAACCACTCGCTCGCTGCCAGCGCGACGGAGATCGCCGAGACGCCGTTCGCCAGCAACGCGACGACCGTCAGCGGGTAATGGCGACCGACTCGGTCAACGCTCGGCATCAACACGCCCGCCGCCGCGCGGTCGCCGCAGCAGCCGGCCGACGCGACAAACCGCCAGATCGGGCTCGCTAGGTAGTCCTTGTGCCAGGCGGCGCCGAGGGTGGTGCGGCTCGCCGCGATGCCGGCATCCAGCCACGCGTCCCAGGGGCGAGCGAACGCATCAGGCAGGCGACGGCACAGAAAGTCGCCATGCGTCGGCAGCTTGCCACAAAACCCGATGCCCTTCGGCGCAGCGTCCGGCCGCGCGAAGTCCTCAGAGATACCAGCCGGCATCGCGGGCGTCCTCGGCGGCCGGGTAGTGACGCAGCCAAGTGTTCCAGCCGAGCCGCGGCGGCGCGGCAACGGCGAGATGCAATCGCGGGATCTCCCGACGCGCGAGCACCAGTTCGACCCGAAAGCCCAGTTGCGGGTCGACATAGAGCCGCGTCAATGCCGCGAGTTCGTCGAGCTTGGCGCTCTCAGGCATGAATTGCAAGAATTCGCCGTATCCGATCGGGCCGATCAGGATCGCGAAGTTGCCCTGCATGTCGCAAAAGCTCTCGCCCAGCGCCGCATCGACGCCGAGACCGGCGAACCGGCCGCGCAGGCCTACGCGGCTGCGCTGTTCCGGCGGCAGCGGCAGCCAGCGTGCCCGAAACTGCTCGATCCGGACCGGAAGACCGAAGTAATCGATCAACAGCTGCTGCAGCGACGCCGCATTGCGCGGCAAGTGCCCGAGCAGGCCCGCATAATGCAGCAGCGAATGCTGGCCGATCCGGCTGCGCTCCGCCAGGCGATCGGTGGCGAACCCGACCAGCGCCCGCAACATTTGCGTCGCGCCATCGTTGCCACGCGTGCCATCGCGTTCGACTGAGATCGGAACGCGGTACTTGACCCAGGCCCGATAGAAAAAAGCGATCAAGCGATGATTGAACAGGTCAAAAAAATCGCGCAATGCCAGGTTGCGGTGCCGCAGCTCATTTGCCAGAACAACGCTGTAATGCTGTGGCAGGACGCCGACGGGCCCGGTCAGGCCGATGAGGTTAACGTCCATTTGCGGCGGATCGCTCAGCAGGTCTAGGCCGTGGATCTCGCTTTCGGGATAGGACAGGTGGGCGGCGGCGCGAAAGATCACCGCCCGTTGTTGCGGTTCCGCTTCCTCTCCGACCAGGGAGGAGCCGCGCCGCCCCGTCCGGTTGGGGCGCCCGGCCCGGGCCTCGATCAAGCGCACCGCCTGAAAAAAGCCGAAGCGGCGCGGCTGTGCCGCCAGCCGGGCGTCTACAGCCCTGGCGTCTAAAGCAACGTGCGGTAGCCGGCGCGCGCGGGCCATGTGCGGACGGGGTCGGCGCGGCCGCGGACGCGCGCGGTCATGCGGGTGAACGAGTTGAGCGAAGTGTAGAGCCCGAAGAACCGATCGAGGATGCTCGCGAACAGAAAACCTTGCCCGCCCTCGAACGCGTCCGGCGCGAAATCGACCTCGATATCGAGGCCGCGGCAAAAGCCGGTCATGCCGGCGCTGGCGATGCGGGCGACGCCGGGCCGGCTGTCGACGCGCAGCACGCTGGCGATCAGCGATTTCACCTGCGCCGCAGCGCGAAAGTCGTAAAGGCTGAGGATCGCCCGCAGCGCGTCCGCGCCTTCGTCGCCGCCGGTAATCGAAAGGTGGTTCAACATCAGATGCGAGATTAGCCGCCAGCGCGTGCTGCCGCCGAGCGGCGGGCGCAGTGTTGCGCTCAGCGGGGTCAGACAGGTAATGCCGGCCACCGCAGAGGAGCCTTCGTCCAGATGCAGCCGAGGGTTGCCGCCGCCGAACGGCAGTTCCGACGGCAGGTCGCGGTTCAGGCAGAGCGTCTCGATCGAGACGGTGTGGTCGGCCGCCACGGTGATGTCGAAGTCGAGGTCGACGAAGCTGAGGAAGACGTCGGTGCCGCCGATTGCCGCCTCCCGGCGCGCGGCATGCCAGTAACCTCCCGCCGCCGCTTCAGCCGCGCGGTGCAGCGCAAAAAACGGCTGATAGTGCTGCGCTCGCCCGTCCGGCGCCGTGGCGGTGACAGACTGAATCGCATAGATTTCGGTCGCCGTCGGCCGCCGCACGTCCGGCACCAGGCGGTATTCGGCGGTGCTCTGGTCGAGGGCGATCGGTTCGGCGCGCAGCGGAAACAGATTGACGATCGGGGTGCACCCCAGCGCGAAACTGTCCGCCGAAACTGTCCGCTCGAGCTCGATGTGCGAGCGATTGAGGTAAAAGAACAGCTCGATGCTGCCCTGCTGCGACAGCAGCGTCTTGGCCTGCAATCCAACCACGTCGAAAAACAAAAACTTGTCCGAAAAGGCGAAGTATTCGGTAAGCAGCCGGTAGCCGACGAACGACCGTGACGGGTAAGGAAGCAGCCATTCGCGCTCACCAAAACCGACCGGCTGGACGTCGTCGGCCGCGCAAATGACCGGGCTCGGATCACGCGGCGAATCGGCGAGAGCGAGCGCGATCGTATGGTTCAGCACCAGTTCGTAAAGCCGGTGGGCGTGCTGCGAGCGTGGGTTGATAAAGAAGCGCAGCCGATCCGGCGCAATCGCGGATAGCGCCATGCCGTCGGCCGTGCAGCGCAGCCGAATGCGCAGCACCCCCGCGGCACCCGCTGCATTGGGGTTGGGGGGCGCCTCGATCGGCCGTCCGGCCAGCGTCGCTGCCTCGATCGCGAGCGGCCACAACTCGACATCGTAGCCGGTGCGATAGCGGCAACTCTCGCCGCGCACCGGCTCGGTATCCAGCGCCGAGCCCGCAGGGATCGTGACCCGCGCCGCCAAATCGTTCGACGCGACAAACTGGACGATCGCCATCGACGGGATCGGCGCCAGGTACGGCGAAGGCGGGGTGCTGACCGAGGCGGTACGGCGGCGCCCCTACAGTGTCGTGCTGCTCGACGAGATCGAGAAGGCGCACCCGGGTGTGCAGGATGTCTTTTACCAGGTATTCGACAAAGGTTCGCTGCGGGATGGT
>DATLRS010000210.1:0-30063 GCA_035534535.1 Allostellaceae bacterium
TTTCCAGCCGCGGCAGCTGTTTTTTCACCGCGCGCTCGTTGGGCGTGCCGTAAAGCTCGCGGATCGCGCCGATGTCCTCGATAATGTCCACCCTCGCCTCCTGTCGCAGACCACGCCTACTATGCACGAGCGCAAGAGGGACCTCCAGGCGGAGAAACGCGCGATGGAAGTTGTCGTGGTCCGGGAGGAACGGCCGGAAGGCGGGCATCTGGCGCGCGTGACGATCGACAATCGAGCGAAGCTCAACACGCTCAACCGCGCCTTGATGGTCGAGATCGTCGAAATCGTGCAGCGTCTCGAGGCCGATGCGGCCTTGCGCCTGGTGATCCTGCGCGGCGCCGGCGAGCGCGCCTTTGTGGGCGGCGCCGATATCGGCGAGCTGGCGGCGCTCGACCCGGACAGCGCCCGCGATTTCATCACCCTGGTGCACCGCTGCTGCGACGGGTTTCGCCGTCTCGCCGTGCCGGTCATCGCCCGCATCGACGGCTATGCGCTGGGCGCCGGGCTCGAACTTGCCGCCGCCTGCGATCTGCGCGTTGCCAGCGAACGCGCGATGTTCGGCATGCCCGAGGTCAGGGTCGGCATTCCCTCGGTCGTCGAGGCGGCCTTGCTGCCGCAGCTGATCGGCCAGGGCCGCGCCCGCCGCCTCCTGTTGACCGGCGAGACGATCGGCGCCGCCGAGGCGCTCGCCTGGGGTCTCGTCGATGAGGTGGCAGCACCGGAGCAGCTCGACGCCGCGGTCGAACGCCTGGCGGCGGCGATCCTCGCCGGCGGCCCGCGGGCGATGCGCCTGCAGAAGGCGCTGATGGCCGACTGGCAGGACCTCTCGACCAGTGCCGCGGTGGCGCGCGGCATCGACGCTTTCGCCGAAGCCTACCAGAGCGACGAGCCGCATCGCATGGCCGGGGCGCGGCTCGCCGCGCTGCGGGCGCGGCGTGGCGGGGCGAGCTGATGCCGACCAAGGGCAAGCGGGCGCCGAGCGGGCTCGCCGACATGGCCGGCGCGCCGCCGCACTATCACGGCCATCGCGGCCGGCTGCGCCAGCGCCTGATCGACGCCGGGGCCGAAAGCCTTCCGGATTACGAGCTATTGGAAGTGCTGCTGTTCGTCAACGATCCGCGCAAGGACATGAAGCCGCTGGCCAAGGCGCTGATCGACCGCTTCGGCGGCTTTCCCGAGGTGCTGAGCGCCGATCCCGACGCCTTGCGCGCCGCCGGGCTGCGCGAGCCCGCCGTCGCGCTGCTCAAATCGGTGCGCGAGGCGGCATTGCGGCTCGCCCGGGGGGAATTGCGCGAGCGCGAACTGATCGGCTCGTGGGACCGTCTGATCGACTATTGCACCGCCCATATCGCCTACGGCCAGGTCGAGGAGTTTCACCTGTTGTTCCTCGACCGCAAGAACGCCCTGATCGCGCATGAGCGGCAGGGGCGCGGCACTGTCGATCACACGCCGGTCTACACGCGCGAAGTCGTCAAGCGCGCCTTGGAGCTGGGCGCCTCCGCCCTCATCCTGGTGCACAACCACCCGTCGGGCGACCCGACGCCGTCCAAGGCCGACATTGCCGTCACCCGCGACATCGTCAAGGCGGCGGCGCCGCTCGGCGTTACCGTGCACGACCACCTGATCATCGGCCGCGGCCGTCACACCAGCCTGCGCGACATGGGGTTGATTTAGCCTATTTGCCGGTCGGTTCGAGCTTCAGGTGCCGCTCGATGCGGCGAACCCGCTCGTCGAGTTCGCTGAGCATGATGCCGTGCCCCAGTACCGCGCCGTGATAATTGGTCACCGCGGCGCGCAAATCCGACAGCCCGACGGCCAGATCGTCCAGCTTGCGGTCGATCGCCTCGAACCGGCGGTCGATCGCCTCGAACCCGCGGTCGATCGCCTCAAACCGACGGTCGTGGCCCGAGACCGTCCGCGCCACTTCGGTCAAAAGCTGGTAGACCGCCGCGATGTCGATGCCGTTGCCGCTCTGCATGTCGCAATGATAGCGCCCGGCTGAGCTTGGCGCAAAGACGGCTCACATCTGCTTATGCGCCAGCCGGGCCATGAAGCGATCGTGATCGACGAGCATCCGCTCGTGGAACCCTTCGCCGATGAGTTCGACCGCGTCGCAGCAGCTCACCTTGAAGCGCAGCCGGCGTCCGGCGATCTCGACCAGTTCGACCGTGGCGGTCACCTGCATGCCGATCGGGGTCGCCGCGCTGTGGGTGATCTCGACGCGCGTCCCGACCGAACGCTGCTGCGGGCCGAGATAGGGTGCCAGCGCCGCGACGCAGGTCCATTCGACAAAGGCAATCATCTCGGGCGTCGCGAAGACCGGCGGCATCTCGGCCACGGCGCCGAGCCGCCGCCCCGATGCCGGCACGGCAAGCTGTTCGGTGACAAGCAGCGTCGCGCTGTGGCGCAGGCCGGGCCGCAAGGTCTCCAGTGTCATCAGCCGGTGTATTGCAGGATCGTCAGTCCGTCATTGACGTCGGTCAGGTACATCAGCCCGTCAGGCGCGACATAGACGTCGTTCGTCTGGATGACACGCGGCCGGTTGGGTCGCGGATCGACCATGCGCTCGGGCGGCGGCGGCACGAAATGCCCGACTTCGCGCGGCGCGAACGGGTCCTCGATGTCAAACACCCGCACCCCGGCATTCTGGTAGGTGGCAAAGATCAGCTGCTCGCTGCGGAACGCGCCGGGGCGGTTTTCATGCAGATTGTGCGGCCCGAACTTGGCGCCTTTGGTGCAGTAATCCTCTTCGTCGGGGGTCGGGAAGGCGGCGATCTGCACCGGATTGGTCGGCTCGCGCACGTCGAACACCCAGCAGCGCTGGATGCCGTTGGCGCAATTGTCGAGATTGCCCTCGTCGGCGGCGACCAGGAGATTGCGCTCGGGCAAGGGCAGCGGCGTGTGCGTGCCGCCGCCGAATGGCGGCGACCAGTTGCGGTGGGCGAGCAATTTGGGGGCCGTCGGGTCGGCGACATCGAGCACCGTCAGCCCGCCGTCGCGCCAGGCGGCATAGGCCAGATTGTCGGCGACGATCGCGTGATGCAGGGCGTAGCGCCGCCCCTTCGGCCAGCTCGGCGTCTCGCCGCCGGCCGCATGCATGCCCGGCAGCCACCAGCGCCCGACGATTTCGGGGCGGGTCGGCTCGGCCATGTCGATGATCGCCAGGATGTGATCGGTGAAGCCCTGCCAGTGGCATGAGGCATAGGCATAGCGGCCGCCGACATACCAGAGGCGATGCAGTCCGAGCCCGTCGACCGGCATGAACGCGATCTCGCGCGGCTCGGCCGGTTTCGCGATGTCATACACCCTCAGCCCCGCCGCAAAGGCCTTGTCGCGGCGGGTAAAGGTCTCGGTGATCGAGCCTTTGAAATAGTCGTTGGGGTCGCTGTAGCCTTGCAACACCCAGATGTTCGGCGAATTGACCGTCAGCAGCAGGTCGCCGTGCGTCTGCAGGTGAAAGGCGCGCGAATTGGGCGGCGCCGCCACGAAGTTGACGGGATGGGGCTGGCGCGGATCGCGCACATCGGTGATCGTGAAGCCGTCGCTGAACATATGCCCGACAAACGCATGGCCCTTGTGGACCATGACCTGCACGCCGTCGCCGCGGCCGTCCTGACCGGAATGGCCGACAAACTCGATGTTGCGCGCAGAAATCGGGATCATCCGGTACCTCCTCTAGCGACGGCGCACGATGCTACAGCCGATCGCGCCGCGCGTGTCAAATCAAAGGTTGTAGGTTCGTGGATCACCGGCCCAAATCCGATGGTCGCCGCTTTGTTTGGCTATGACTTGCCACAGAGCGGGCTGGTTCTGCTTGGATGGCCGTGGGAGGGCGCGGCATGATTGTGCCGGTCGAAGCCACAAATACGCCGCGGGCAGTTTCGCGGATCGGGCACGCTCGGCCATGAGGGTGGAGCGGGCGGTCAGCTTCCGCTAGCCTCCTGCGGCGATCTCATGACCGGGAGGACGGCATGACCCAGGCGGCACGGTTTCGCGAATTGCTGCGGCGCGACGGGATGGTGGTGGCGCCCGGCGCTTATGACTGCATCACCGCGCGGCTGATCGAGCGGGCCGGGTTCGACGCGGTCTACATGACTGGCGCCGGTACCGCGGCGACGCTCGGCTACCCCGATTTCGGCCTCGTCACGATGAGTGAGATGGTGGCCAATGCGGGCCGCATCGCGACGGCCGTGGGGCTGCCGGTGATCGCCGACGCCGATACCGGCTACGGCAACGAACTCAACGTCGTGCGCACGGTGCGCAAATACGAGGCCGCCGGGGTCGCCGGCATCCATATCGAGGACCAGGGATTTCCGAAGAAATGCGGCCATCTCGACGACAAGGAGATCGTGCCGCGCGAAGACTGGCTGGCCAAGATCCGCGCCGCCGCCCAATCGAAGCGCAGCCCCGATTTCGCCGTCATCGCGCGCACCGATGCGCGCGCCGTCGCCGGCTTTGAGGAAGCCGTGGCGCGCGCCAACGCGGCGATCGCGGCCGGTGCCGACATGGCGTTTGTCGAGGCGCCGCAGACGCTGGAGGAGGTCGCCCTGGTGCCGCGCCTCGTTCGCGGCCCCTGCCTGCTCAACGTGGTGCGCGGCGGCAAGACGCCGGATCTCGATCTCGCCGAGGCCGAGCGGATGGGCTACAAGCTGGCGATCCTCCCGGGCCTCCTGATCAAGAACGTCGTCGGCATCTGCGAAAAGATGCTGGCCGAGCTGGCGACGACCCGCTGCCATCCGGCGCCGGTGCGCGAGATGAGCGTGAGCGAGACCTTCCAGTTGTGGGGCGCCGACCAG
Source organism: Allostellaceae bacterium (assembly GCA_035534535.1). Taxonomy (GTDB): domain Bacteria; phylum Pseudomonadota; class Alphaproteobacteria; order ATCC43930; family CGMCC-115725; genus DATARH01. Next base: position 4,797 of record DATLRS010000210.1, read on the forward strand.
TGGGACGCGTTGCGCAGCCGCTTCCGCTGACCGCGCGTCAAGGCGCGGTCCAGGCGGCGAGCGCCTGCAACGCTGCCTCGCGCGCCCCGCCGAACCAGACTTGCGCATGCCCCGCGCCGGCAACCTCGATCATCGTTTTGGGCTGATGCGCCGCCGCGTAGAGGCGCCGCGCCTCGGCGATCGGGACGGTCAGGTCGTCGGTGCCGTGCAGGATCATCACGGGCACATGCAGCGTCCCGATCAGCGCCTGCGAATTGAGCGGGTCAGCCATCAACAGCCGGTAAGGCAGGGGCGGACCGCGCAATTCGAACAGCCGCAGCACCGAGGCATAGGGCGAATCGAGCAAGACGCCGGCGACCGGCCGGTCATGCGCCAGCCCCAACGCGATGCCGGTGCCGAGACTGATGCCGAATACCGCGATCCTGGCCTGCCGCACCGCCGCGTGGGCGAAGTCGAAGGCGGCCCGCGCATCGCTGCGCAGCCCGGCCTCGCTCGGATGGCCGCTCGACGCGCCATTGCCGCGATAATCGATGCCGATGACGCCGAACCCGTGCGCCGCGAGGTCGCCGAACAGAGGGGCGTCGTCGGACAGTATGGCGCCGCTCCCGGGCAGCAGCACGATCGCGCCGTGTCCCGGCTGCGGCGGCACCCACCAGCCATAGAGGTGCTCGCCGTCTGCGGTCGCGAGGCGGATCTCGGCGACCCCGTGCAGCCCGGCCTTCGCCGGCGCAACGCTGGCGCGCCGCGTCGGGTGGAAGACAAACTCGGGCTCGTGCCTGACAAACCACAGGCACGCCCCGCCATAGCCGAGGCCGGCGAGGAACAGCACCGCCAGGACGATGCGCGTCGGGATGGCCCCGCGCCGCCGCGGCGGGCGGAAGCCGCGGCCGGTCAATCGTAGGTCAGCAGCCGCATGGTGTCGTATTTGAGGAAGCCTTCGGGATCGGTTTCGGATGTCGCTGCGCCACCGAAGGCGACCGGGACCACGGTCACCTGTTCGAGCTTGCCGTCGCGCTGCAGGATCTGTTTCAACGCCTCGGTCACCTTCACCAGCTTGCGTGCCGGTGTCAGCGGATGCGGCCCGCGCAGATCGTAAGGCGCCTTGCCGCGATCGTCGACTTCGCAATGCCCGACATCGCCAAAGCAATTACCGTGGCCGAAAATGTGGAACGAGCCGGCATAGCCCTGATCGATGCTGCGCGCCGTCTCGGCATCGGCGTTCGGGTTGTTGAGAAAGATCCGCGCCTCGTAGCTGGGGCCGGCGTGATCGACCCCTTCGAACACCAGATCGGCGCGGTTGAAATCGCGGCGTTGCAGGTGATCGAACTGGAATTGGAGGGCATGGGTCTTGGCCCGCCCGCCGCGCCGCTGGCGCGGCAGCGTTGCCGGTGACGATGTCGTGCTGGTCATGCCGCGATCACCTTTGTTGCATAGTCATAGCCGAGCTTGCTGATGTCGAGGACCTGGCCGACATTGAGCGGCGTGCCGGGCAGTGCCTGATCGAGCGCAACCTGACCGACCCCGGAATTGGGATTGCGCAGCTGCCACAGATACCACAGCCGGTCGATCATCGCGTGATGGGCGAAAAAGATCGGGTCGAAGGCGGCGACCGGCACGACGCCCATCGCGCCGCCGACCCAGCCATGCACCAAATTGTGCTGATCCTCGATCTGGGTGCTGAAATCCTCGAAGGTCGACGCCTCGAGGATCGAGCCGATCGTCGCCGCGCTCGGCAGTTCATCGGGCGGACCGGGCGCCCGCACAGTACGCGGCGGCGTCACCGAGAAGTCGAGGACGTCGGGAAGCTGCGCCTGGATCTGGTCCAGCGTCCTCTGCGGCAACCCGGTTTCGCCCGCCAGCAGCGGATTGGCGACCGTCGTATCGGCATAGGCCGCCGGCAGCCCGTTGGCATGGGCATCATCCGAGGTCCAGTCCCACCACGGCAGCGCTACGGTGTTGTCGATGTCGCGCAAGGCCATCTCCAGCATATAGAGATAGGCACGATGCCACGGCAGAAACAGCAGGGTCGCATGCTGGCAGAACTGGCCGGGCAGCCCGTGCATGCCGGCAAAATGGACGTAGCCGCGATTGTCCTGAAGCGCCATCGAGCGGGCGATCACCTGGCGCCAGGCGGCAAGTTCGGCGGCCGACAGATTGGCTATGTTCTGGCGGGTAGCCATCGATATCGGCCTCCCTTCGCCTGTTTCGTTGCGTTCGGCGCAGGATTATAACCCGCCGAAGCTCTCTCGTTAAGGAAAGACTGAACAAGGCTGGAACAGCTGCCGGGTTGACATTCGCAGTTTAATCACCGCCTCGAGCGGGTCTCTTGTCCAGCTCTCGGGATAGAAACCCGGGTGTTCGACTATGGGTTTCCTGTGATGCGGCGGGATCGGGCAGATTCCGGGTGTCGTCAGGCCGGCGGTTGCGTGTTACTGATAAGCGGCGAGGCCCGGCGATACACTCCTTGAGCTGTTGCGTCAGCGGTAGGCCGTCTGTTCAAATCAGACTCGGGGCGGCGGCCGCGAGGCGCGCGGTTGACGCTCGGCCCCGCCATCGATATAAGCCCGCTGTCCCCTGATCGACGAGATGAGATGCCGCATCACAAATCGGCCGAAAAACGGCTTCGCCAGACCGCAACCCGCACCGCCATCAACCGCGCCCGCATGAGCCGGGTGCGTACCTTCGTCAAGAAGGTCGAGGTGGCGATCGCAACCGGCGACAGGAATGCGGCGCAGTCCGCCTTCCAGGTCGCCCAGCCGGAATTGCATCGCGCGACGACCAAGGGCGTCCTGCACAAGAATACCGTGGCGCGCAAGCTGTCGCGGCTGGCCGCCCGAATCAACGCTCTCTAAGCTCTCCGACCGGCGCCGCTGCGGCGCACGCGAGGGTTTCCGCGGGGTTCCCGGCACCCGCCGTAAATTCGTCACTGTTCACGTTTCAGTCGCGTTGCCAGGGCTGCGGCATGTCGCTAAAGTTTGCAGCAACGCCGCTACGAACTCCGTAGAGTTCGTGTAGATCTTAATAGTTGTCAACATGACGGAATGCATAGTTCCGGCCGGGCCCCGTTAGGGGCCGGCCGAAGAGGGACGTGTGTTTTCTATGGTGGGGCAGGCTGGGGGTTTTACATCGAATTAGTTCATCATCTTAACGATGACCTTTAGAGCAGATTTCGGTCAAATTGATCTCCGCCCCCTTCGTCATCGCCGGGCTTGACCCGGGGATCCCCGTGGATGGCCGGGACAAGCCCGGCCATGACGGAAAAGGGGACGATTCAACAGGAGCGGAACTGGCTCTAGCCTGTAGCGAGCCAAGAGTGGCGCATTACTCGGATGGGGGACAGGGTGGCGGGGGAACCAGCGCGAAGCGACGAGCCCGATGACGCCGGGCGCCGGGGGATCGGCGAATGGGGTCGGGTGCTGGGCCAGATCAAGGACGAGGTCGGCGAGACGGCCTTCCGCAACTGGCTGCAATCTTTGCGGGTCGAACGCATCGATGAGGGCGAGGCGGTGATCGCGGCGCCGACGCGCTTTCTGTGCAACTGGGTGGCGACCCATTATGCCGACCGGCTGCTGGTGTTGTGGCGGGCCGAGAACCCGGCGGTGCTCCGCCTGACGCTGATCGTTGATCGGCCGGTTGCGGCCCCGCCGCGCGAGGCCGCACCCGGCCCAGTGGCGCCGCTCGCCGCGCCCGAGAGGGCGCTCGCCAACGAGATTGCCGAGGACCGGGCGCAGCTTTCGGCGCCGCTCGACCCGCGCTCCACGTTCGAGAATTTTGTCGTCGGCAAGCCCAACGCCCTGGCACATGCCGCGGCCCTGCGGGTCGCCGAGGGCTGCGTCGGGCCGGTGCCTAGCGTGCCGTTCAACCCGCTGTTCCTCTATGGCGGGGTTGGCCTCGGCAAGACCCATCTGATGCACGCCATCGCCTGGCATGTCCGCCGGCACGCCCCGCGCCGCAAGGTCATCTACCTGTCGGCCGAGAAGTTCATGTACCAATTTGTCAAGGCGGTGCGCTTTCGCTCGACGATGGACTTCAAGGACCAGTTCCGCTCGGTTGATCTGTTGATGATCGACGACGTGCAATTTGTCAGCGGCAAGGATTCGACGCAGGAGGAACTGTTTCATACGTTCAACGCCCTGGTCGACCAGAACCGGCAGATCGTCTTCTCGGCCGACAAATCGCCCTCCGATCTGGAAGGCCTCGAGGAACGCATGCGCTCGCGGCTCGGCTGGGGCCTGGTTGCCGACATCCATCCGACCACCTACGAGCTGCGTCTCGGCATCCTGCAATCGAAGGCCGAGCTAGGCCGGCTGCGGGTGCCGCAGAAGGTCATGGAATTCCTTGCCCACAAGATCGTCTCGAATGTCCGCGAACTGGAGGGCGCGCTCAACCGCATCACCGCGCAGATGCAGCTCGTCGGCCGCGACATCACGCTCGAAAGCGTGCAGGAGCTGTTGCACGACCTGTTGCGGGCCAACGAGCGGCGGGTGACGATCGACGAGATCCAGCGCAAGGTCGCCGAGCATTTCAACATCAAGATGGCTGAGATGACCTCGGCCCGGCGGGCCCGCATCGTGGCGCGGCCGCGTCAGGTCGCGATGTATCTGGCAAAGCAGCTGACCTCGCGCTCGCTGCCCGAGATCGGGCGCAAATTCGGCGGCCGCGACCACACCACGGTGATGCATGCGGTCAGGAAGATCGAGGAACTGGCGGTCAGCGACCGCGCGCTGGCCGAGGATGTCGAACTGCTGCGGCGGATGCTGCAGAACTGACCCTGCGGGCGAACCGCCTTCTATGGCGCGCGAGGTTCCGTGCTATAGTGCCGTCCCATCTGCCGCTGGGCCCGAGGGCTCCGCCAAGAGTCGTGCAGCAACATGAAGCTAACCATCGAACGGGCCGCCCTCCTCAAGGCGTTGAGCCATGTGCAGAGCGTCGTCGAGCGGCGCACCACGATCCCGATTCTGTCGAATGTGCTGCTGCGCGCAGAAGCGGCCAATGGCGCTGGCCGCCTGGCGCTGAGCGCGACCGACATGGACCTCGAAATCGTCGAGCGCGTCGCGGCGCGGGTCGATCGCGACGGGCAGACGACCGCCCCGGCGCACACGCTCTACGACATCGTCCGCAAATTGCGCGAGGGCGCCCAGGTCGAGCTCGAGACGCCAAGTGGAGCTGGTGGCGAGCGCAACGAGATGGTGCTGCGTTCCGGCCGCTCGACCTTCACCCTTGCCTGCCTGCCGCCCGAGGACTACCCGGTCATGTCGGCCGGCGAGCTGCCGCATCATTTCGTGCTGTCGGCCGCCGAACTGCGCACCCTGATCGACCGTACCCGGTTTGCCATCTCGACCGAGGAGACGCGCTATTACCTGAACGGCATCTACCTGCACGCGACCAAGGCCGACGAAGTGCCGGTGGTGCGCGCGGTTGCGACCGACGGGCACCGCCTGGCCCGGGTCGAGCTGACCGCGCCCGAGGGCGCCATCGGCATGCCGGGGGTCATCGTGCCGCGCAAGACCGTCCTCGAACTGCGCAAGCTGATCGAGGAGGGCGAGGCGGATGCCGAGGTCCAGATCGCGCTCGGCGACACCAAGATCCGCTGCGCCATCGGCGAAGCGGCGCTGACCTCGAAGCTGATCGACGGCACGTTCCCCGATTACGACCGGGTCATCCCGATCAACAACGACAAGACCCTCGAAGTCCCCTGCAAGGAGTTCGCCGAAGCGGTCGACCGGGTATCGACGATCTCGACCGAGCGCAGCCGCGCGGTCAAGCTGGCGATCGAGCGCGGCGGGCTCGTGGTCTCGGCGACCAGCCCGGAAAACGGCACCGCCGTCGAGGAACTCGAAGTGCGTTACGAGAGCACCCCGTTGGAAATCGGCTTCAACTCGCGCTACCTGCTCGACATCACCGAGCAGATCGCGGGCGAATATGTGCAGTTCCAGATGTCGGACGCCGGCTCGCCGACGATCCTGCGCGACAGCGCCCCAGAGGCCAATGGTGCGAGGGCGCTCTATGTGCTGATGCCCATGCGGGTGTGACCAAAAGAGACCCGCCGCACACCCCGAATTCGCTGGAAATTCAGCGCTTTCACCCCATATGACTGCAATGCTTGCAGCGGCGCAGGAAGACCGTCGAAGCGCCGGTCCCGCTGGTGTTGCAGCCCGCGGCGAGCGGGTCGGCGTGACCCGGCTCGTGCTCACCGATTTCCGCAATTACCGCTCGGCGCGGCTCGATCTTGAGCCCGTGCCGGTGGTGCTGACCGGCGCCAACGGTGCCGGCAAGACCAACCTGCTGGAGGCGATGTCGTTCCTTTCGCCCGGCCGCGGCCTGCGCAACGCGCGGCTCAGCGATATCGACCGGCGCGAGCTCGCCAGCGCGGCGGTCTCGGGCTGGGCGGTCTCGGCGACGATCGCGACCCGGCGCGGTGAGCTGCGCATCGGCACCGGGCGCGAGACCGGGCGCGAGACCGGGCGCGAGATCGGCACCGGGCGCGAGGCGGCTACGGGCGAGCGCCGCGCGATCCGCATCGATCGCCTGCCGGTGCGCGGCCAGGCGGCCCTGGCCGAGCGGCTCGGCGTGTTGTGGCTGACCCCGGCGATGGATCGGCTGTTTGTCGAAGGGCCGGCCGGGCGGCGGCGGCTGATGGACCGGCTGGTGCTCGGGCTCGATCCGGCGCACGCGGCGCGGGTGGCGCGCTACGAGCAGGCGCTGCGCGAGCGCGCCCGGCTGCTGCGTGCCGTGGCCCAAGGCGGCCGGGGCGACCCGGCCTGGCTTGCCGCGCTGGAAGAGATTATGGCCGCCGAGGGCGTGGCGGTCGCGGCGGCGCGGCGCGAGACGATCGAACGGCTCGATCGCGTCTGCGCCGCGGCGGCGGGCGCCTTTCCGCGGGTTCGCCTCACTCTCGTCGGCGCGATCGAGGATTGGCTCGGCATGATGCCGGCGCTGGCGGCCGAGGAGAAGTTCAGGGACGCGCTGGCGCAGAGCCGGGCCGGCGATGCGCTGGCCGGCGGCGCCGGACTTGGGCCGCACCGCTCCGATCTCGCGGTGTTTCACGCCGAACGGCAGATCCCCGCCGAAGCCGCCTCGACCGGCGAGCAGAAGGCGCTGTTGATCGCGATCGTGCTGGCGCAGGCGCAATTGCAGCGCGCGGCGCGCGGCGAGCCGCCGCTGTTACTGCTCGACGAGGTCGCCGCGCATCTCGACGCGCCGCGCCGCCTCGCGCTGTTCGAGATCCTGGCCGAGCTGGAAAGCCAGGCCTGGATCACCGGCACCGATGCCGCGCTGTTCGCGCCGTTGCAGGGCGCCGCCCGCTTTCTGACCGTGTGCGACGGCGCCTTGTCCGCAACCCTCTTTTGACCGAGAACGCAATCGACGCATGACAAATTCAACACCATCCGAACCCCGCCGCGCGCCCGTCGTGCCTGACGCCGAGGCCCCGGAGGGCATTCGCCTCTACGACGAGACCTCGATCAAGGTGCTGCACGGGCTCGACCCGGTGCGCAAGCGGCCGGGCATGTATATCGGCGACACCGATGACGGCTCCGGCCTGCATCACATGATCTACGAGGTCGTCGACAATGCGATCGACGAGGCGCTCGAAGGATTTTGCGACACCGTTGCGGTGACCCTCAACGCCGACGGCTCGTGCACCGTCACCGATAACGGCCGCGGCATCCCGGTCGGCATCCACGAGGAGGAAGGCGTCTCGGCCGCCGAAGTCATCATGACCCAGCTGCATGCCGGCGGTAAGTTCGACCAGAATTCCTACAAGGTGTCGGGCGGGCTGCATGGGGTCGGCGTGTCGGTGGTCAACGCGTTGTCCTCGCGCCTCGATATGCGCGTCTTCCGCGACGGCGCCGAATGGTTCCTGCGCTTCCACGACGGCGTCCCCGAGGCGCCGCTCGCCGAGATCGGGCCGGCCCCGGCGCTGCCGCCCGGATCGCCCCGCGACGGACTGGCGACCGGCACCGAGATCACCTTTCTGCCCAGTCCCAACACGTTCACCAAGACCGAGTTCGATTTCACGACGCTGGAACACCGGCTGCGCGAGCTCGCCTTCCTCAACAGCGGCGTGACCCTCGTCCTGACCGACCAGCGCGCCGCCGAGCCGAAGAGCGTCACCTTCCATTATGACGGCGGGCTGCAGGCCTTCGTGCAATACCTCGACCGCTCGAAGCAGGCCTTGCACGCGCCGCCGATCGCGATCCGCGGCGAGCGCGACGGCATCATCCTCGAAATCGCCATGGAATGGACCGATTCCTATCACGAGACGATGCTGTGCTTTACCAACAACATCCCGCAGCGCGACGGTGGCACCCATCTCGCCGGGTTTCGCGCGGCGCTCACCCGCACGGTCAACGCCTACGCCACCGACACCGGCATCGCCAAAAAGGAAAAGGTGGCGCTGGCCGGCGAGGACATGCGGGAAGGGTTGACCTGCATCCTGTCGGCCAAGATGCCCGATCCCAAATTCTCCTCGCAGACCAAGGACAAGCTGGTGTCTTCCGAGGTGCGGCCGGTGATCGAGGGTCTGGTTGCCGACCGGCTGACGCAATGGTTCGAGGAACACCCGGCCGATGCGCGTAAGATCATCGGCAAGGTCGTCGAGGCGGCGGCGGCCCGCGAGGCGGCGCGCAAGGCGCGTGACCTGACCCGCCGCAAGAGCGCGCTCGACATCGCCAACCTGCCCGGCAAGCTCGCCGATTGCCAGGAGCGCGACCCGGCCAAGAGCGAACTCTTCATCGTCGAGGGCGACAGCGCCGGCGGCTCCGCCAAACAGGGCCGCAACCGCGCCTTTCAGGCGATCCTGCCGTTGAAGGGCAAGATTCTCAACGTCGAGCGCGCCCGCTTTGACAAGATGCTCGGCTCGGCCGAGATCGGCACCCTGATCCAGGCGCTCGGCACCGGTATCGGCAGCGAGGATTTCGAAGCGGACAAGGCGCGTTATCACCGCATCATCATCATGACCGACGCCGATGTCGACGGCAGCCATATCCGCACCCTGCTCCTGACGTTCTTCTTCCGGCAGATGCGCCAGCTGATCGAGAAGGGCTTTCTCTATATCGCCCAGCCGCCGCTCTACCGCCTGCAGCGCGGCAATGCCAAGCCGGTCTACCTGAAGGATGACGGCGCGCTCGAAGCCTATTGCGTCGATGCGGCGATCCGCGACGCCGTCTTCACCCAGCATGACGGCGGCCAGCGCGCCGGGCTCGATCTGCGCGAATTGCTGAGCGAGGCGCGGACCCAGCGCCGCTGGCTGCAGCCGCTGGTGTTGAAAGTCGGCAGTCTCGACGTCGTCGAGCAGGCCGCGATCGCCGGCGCGCTGGCGGCCGGGCTGCCGGCCGACCCAACCCGCGCGGTCGAGCTGGCGCACCGCACCGCCGAGCGGCTCAATCGCCCGGCCGAGGATGCGACCGGCGGGCCCGATGCCGGCGGGCGTGACGCCGATTGGCGCGGCGAAGTCATCGCCGGCGAGGGGCTGGTGTTCAGCCGCGACCGTCAGGGGGTCGGCGAGCGGCGCCTGATTGACGCGGCACTGTTGCGCTCAAGCGAGGCGCGCCGGCTCGACGGCGACACTGCGCGGCTGCGCGAGGTCTACGAGCGGCCGGGCAAGCTCGTCGCGCGCGACAAGGAATACCGCATCACCGGCCCCTCTTCGCTGGTCGAGGCGGTGATGGAATTGGGCCGCCGCGGCATTGAGGTCAACCGCTACAAGGGCCTGGGCGAGATGAACCCGGAGCAGCTGTGGGAGACGACGCTCGACCCCGAGGCGCGCTCGCTCTTACAGGTGCGGGTCAGCCACGAGGACCTCGCCGAAGAGACCTTCTCGACGCTGATGGGCGACCTCGTCGAACCCCGCCGCGACTTCATCCAACAGAACGCGCTGAGCGTGGCGAATTTGGATGTGTGAGCTGATCCTTGTGTGATTGCGTAGCAAGCGTAGGATGGGTTGAGCGCCGCGAAACCCATCTTCTCGCCCGGACAAAGGTGGTGGGTTTCGCGAGGCTCAACCCACCCTACGCCGCCCTAAGGGCGCGAGTGGCGAGGGCGACAACGCGCGGGATCGGGCGCTCGCCGCTTTCGTAATAGGCAATCATTCGGCGGCTGAGACCGGGCGCTTTGGCCGCCTCGTCGATTCAGCGCCGCCGCGAGTAGTGGAAGCGACACGCAACAATTTCGAGTCGCTGATCGTCGGCGGTGCCAACGATGCGGTAAATCAAGCGATGCTCGCTGGTGATGCGCCGCGCCCACCAACCGGCGAAATCCCCACCCAGAGGTTCCGGTTTTCCGATGCCGCTGAACGGGGCGCGCTGCACGTCGCGGATCAGGCTGTTGATGCGCCTCAGCAGATTTCCGTCGTTTTCTTGCCAGAACAGGTAATCACTCCAACCGCCCTCGGTCCAGAGCAGCTTCATTCGCTCAAGTCATGCGCGATGAGTTTTCCGGCATTGGCGTCGGCGATCGACTTGCGGAGATGCTCCGCATTTTCCGGGTCGCTTAGCAAATACAAGGTTTCTTCGAGACTCTCATAATCGGCCAGCGACAGAACGACCACAGCTCCAGCGTTGCGCCGCGTCACCACTAGCGGCGCCCGGTCGTCGCACACTTTGTCCAGATGCTTTTTCAGGTTTTGCCGCAGCTCGGTATACGACACATAGTCCATGACGATCTCCCGGCCTTCCGTACAGGATATGGTACGGACCGCCGGGAGTGTCAATCGCGCGAGGAGTGTCTACTCCGCCGCTTCCTTGACCTTTGCGGGCAGCGCCGCGCTGCCGGTCCAGGGGTGTTCGGCGATGTCGAACAGGATGCCTTCGGGGCCGTACATCTTGGTTTCGAACCCGCCGACCCGCTCCGGCTCTGACTGGTCCATGTAGTGCTTGCCGCCGGAGGCCGCGACCTGCTTCGCGGCGGCGTCGAGGTCGTCGACCAGCACGCCGAAATGGTGCAGCCCGGTATAGTCCATCCCCTTGCCGATCTGGTCCGACTTGAAGCGCAGGATGGCGAGGTCGATCGTCCCGTCGCTGAGGTGATGCCCATAGGCGAGCGGCCCGTCATTGCTGCGGACGATCTCAAAGTCGAACGCCTTGACATAGAATTCGGCCATCGCGTCGGGGTCTTTGCAGGCGATGGCGAGGTGGCGCAGCTTGGCCATGGTTTCGGACTCCCTTATTCGGCAGCTTCTTTGACGGGTTCGGGGAGCGGCTCGGCGCCGGCCCAGCCATGCTCGGCGATGTCGAACAGGATGTGTTCGGGACCGTAGAATTTCTTCTCGAAATAGCCGGCCTGGTTGCCGCCGTGGCCCTGGTCGATGTAGTGCTCGGCGCCGAGGCTGTCGAGCTTCCTGGTGAATTCGTCGACATCCTCGACCAGCACGCCGAAATGGTGGATGCCGCGGAAATCCATCCCCTTGCCGAGCTGGTCGGTCTTGAATTTGAGGATCGCCATGTTGAGCGTGCCGTCCGACAGGAACACGCCGTCGGCGAGCGCGCCGTTGGGCCGGCCGACCTCGACGAAATCGAACGCCTTTTTATAGAACTCGGCCATCGCCTCCGGGTCCTCGGCGGCAATCGCGATGTGGCGGAGCTTGGGCATCAGGGACTCCTCCCGTTAGAGATGGATGCTATCTAGCACGATCGGCGGGCGAACTCGAAGCGCCCTGTGGCGGCGCCAGCGGAATCATGGCGAGGAGGCGCGCCAGGCTCTTGCCGACCAGCTTTAGCGCCGCCGCGCGGGCGAACAGCCCGAACCGGTCGAATTCCGGCAGCATCCGGCCGTTCCACGAAAAATGCGAGGTGCAGGCAAGGGTCTGCGGGTCGGGCAGCGCGGCTTGCATCCAGAGGAACAGCGCGAGGTCCTTGCCGCTGCGATAGGCGAAAACCCCGAGCGGGCGCAATGCGGCTTCGGGTGCGTCGAGCCCGGTTTCCTCGCGCAGTTCGCGGCGCGCCGCCGCGAGGTGGCTCTCGCCGGGCTCGGCGATGCCCTTGGGGATGTCCCAGCGCGGCGAGCGGGTCGCATGCCCGAGCAGCACAAATTCGCCGTCCGTGACGATAACGCCGCAACTGGTTTCCCGCGCGCTCACTGCATTCACGGGCGGGTCATGCCGCCGCTGGCGCCGGCGTAGAAGCCGTTGTGCCGCTGCTCGGCGCTGTTGTCGCCCGCGGCGCAGGCGGCAACGAGCAGACAGGCGCAAAGGCCCAGCGCCGCCGCGCGCCACCGCCTTCCGATGCCTGGTTCGCGCATGCGCCCCTCCGCCCGTCCCCCGCCGGGAAAACTAAGCAAAAGAGTCGTCGATTGGCACAACAAATCGTCATTCCGGGGGCCGAGCGACGCGAGGCAACCCGGAATCCAGGCACACCGGCCCGTGTTCCTGGATTCCGGGTTCGCCGCCTGCAGCGGCGCCCCGGAATGACGCCGTATTTTGCTGTTTTTCTGCAAAGCATCCCGAAGGGCGGAGAGGGGAAATGCGGATTACGCGCCGCGCCGTGTCCTTTGCGCTAAAATGGCGGCCGCTGTTGATGCCCAGCAAGGGAGGGCGAGATGAAGGCGGTGCTATGCCGCGCCTGGGGCGGCCCCGAGATGCTGCGCTTCGAGGAGGTTGCGCCGGTGCCGTTGGGCGCGCACGAGGCGCGCATCCGGGTGCATGCCAGCGGCGTCAATTTCGCCGACACGCTGATGATCGCCGGCCAGTATCAGGTCAAGCCGGATTTCCCGTTCACCCCCGGGCTCGAAGCCGCCGGCGAGGTCGTCGAAGTGGGCGCCGCGGTGCGCCACCTCGCGCCGGGCCAGCGCGTGCTGGCGGTCATGCGCTTCGGCGGCAGCTATGCCGAGGAGATCGTCGTCAATGCCGACGCGGTGGTGGCGATCCCCGACAGGATGGATTTCGTCACCGCCGCCGCCTTTCCGGTGGCCTACGGCACCGCGCATTTCGCGCTGACCCACCGCGGTCACCTGAAGCCGGGCGAGACGCTCTTGGTGCTCGGCGCCGCCGGCGGGGTCGGGCTGGGCGCGGTCGAGATCGGCAAGCAACTCGGCGCCCGCGTCATCGCCGCCGCCGGCGGGCCGGACAAGCTCGAAATCGCCCGCGAGCACGGCGCCGACGCGCTGATCGACTACCGACGCGAAAATATCCGCGACCGGGTGCGCGACCTGACCGGCGGGCTCGGCGCCGATGTCGTGTTCGATCCGGTCGGCGGCGACGCCTTCGACCAGGCGCTACGCGCGGTCAATTGGGAGGCGCGCATGCTGGTCATCGGCTTTGCCGCCGGCCGCATCCAGGCGGTGCCGGCCAACCTGATCCTCGTCAAGAACATCTCGGTCATCGGCGTCGTGTGGGGCGCCCAGGCGGCGCGCGACCCGGTGCTGGTCAGCCGAAACCTCGCCGAACTGCTGCGCTGGTGGCAGGAAGGGCGGCTGAAACCGCGCGTCGCGAAGGTCTTTCCGCTGGCCGAAGCCGGGGCGGCGATGACGGCGCTGCTGTCGCGCCGGTATGCCGGCAAGATCGTGCTGGAGGCGTGAGACTTGGCGGACGATGTCGCGGCACCGCGCGCCCGGCTCGCCGTCGTTGAACACGAGCTGGCGCGGCTGCAATATCGCCACGACATCGCGATGTCGGCCTTCCTGTTCGAAGAGGCGACCGCGCTGGGGCGGGAAATCGCGCCGCTTGAGGCCGAGCGGCAGGCGCTCGCCGCGTCACTGCCGGCGGCAGCCGAGCCCGCAACGGGCGCCGTGCCGGTGCTCAGCAGGCCGCGCCGCCGGCGGCGATAGCTACAAAAGGTGCTCGGCTTCCTGCGTCAGCCCGGCGCGGAAGGCGGGATCGGCGATGGCGATCAGCGCGCGGGCGCGCTCGGCGAGGCTGCAGCCGCGGAGTTCGGCGATGCCGTGCTCGGTGACGATGCAATCGGCTTCGGCGCGCGGCGTCGTGACCACCCCGTCGGCGAGATGGGCGACGATGCGCGAATGGCGGCGGTCACGGCTGGTCGAGGGCAGCGCGATGATCGAGCGCCCCGCGGCGGCCCGGTTGGCGGCGCGCACGAAATCCATCTGGCCGCCGACGAGGCCGATATGGCGGCCCTGCGCGGTCTCGGCGTTGACCTGGCCGGTGAGGTCGATCTCGAGCGCCGAGTTGATCGCGACAAAGCACCGGAAATTACCCAAGACCAGCGCGTCGTGCGTGTAGCGCGGCGAACGGATCTGGATCAGTGCGTTGCGGTCGGCATAGTCGTATAGCCGCCGCGTCCCCATCAGCATCAGGGTCACGGTCAGTCCCGGGTCGATCTCCTTGTGGCGGTTGTCGACGACGCCTTCCGCCATCAGCGCCGCCACCCCGTCGCCGATCGCGCCGGAATGGATGCCGAGGCCATGCTTGCCGCCGAGCGCCGCGGTGACCGCCTCGGGAACGAGGCCGATGCCGAGTTCAATGGTTGCGCGGTCGGGCACCAGGCGCGCGACATGGCCGGCGATGGCCCGCTCGACGGCGCCGATCGGGCGGGCCGGCAGTTCGATCGGCGGATGCGGCGCCGGCACCAGAATGTCGATCACCCCGGGCGCGATCAGCGTGTCGCCGAAGGTCCACGGCAATGCCGGGTTGACCTGGGCGATGACGAGCCGCGCCCCTTCAATCATCTCGCGCAGGCATTCGATGCCGAGCCCGGCATTGTAGTTGCCGGCGTCGTCGGGACCGCTGACCTGCAGCAGCACGATATCGATGCGCGGCCGCCCTGCGGCGATCAGGGCACAGAGCTGCGACACATTGGCCGGAATGACATGGTCGGCGCCGGCCGCGAAAAACCGCCGGCCGGCGCCGCCGCCGCCGGTCGCGCTGACCGTGACATGCGGATGATCGGCCGCGAACCCGGTCGCGAAAGTCATCGCGAAGAACAGCCGGAACGGCGGGCAGCGCGCCGCCTGTTGCTGCAACCGGCCGGTCAGGAAACTCGGCTCGGCGGTCGCCTGCGCCCAGCCGATCGTCTCGCCGGCGCGGATCAGCCGGGCGAAATCGAGCGCCGCCGGGGCGAGCGTGACCGGCCGCTTCATCGCGCTAGGCCGCCGCCAGCAGGCCGAACAGCGCCGCCCCGCCGAGCAGCAGTGGCACCGGATGGAGACGCGGCCAGCGCAGCAATGCCGCCGTCGTGACCGCCGCCGCCAGCCATTCCGGCCAGCCGGCCGGCGAGGCGCGCAGCACGGCGATGCCGCCCGACAGGAACAGCCCGGCCGCAACCGGCGCGAGGCCGCGCTCGATCGCGGTGTGCCACAGCGAGCCGCGCCAGCGGTCCCAGACCTGCGCCGCGCCGTA
Organism: Allostellaceae bacterium; assembly: GCA_035534535.1. Lineage (GTDB taxonomy): Bacteria > Pseudomonadota > Alphaproteobacteria > ATCC43930 > CGMCC-115725 > DATARH01. Next base: position 20,086 of record DATLRS010000210.1, read on the forward strand.
GATCAGCAGCGCCCCCGGCAGATAGAACGCCAAGGTCGCGACGAGCGCTCCGGCGATCCCGGCGACCTTCCAGCCGATCAGCGCCGCCAGCATCGATCCCGGCCCCGGCGCGGCGCGCGACAACGCGAACAGATCGGCGAATTGCCGCTCGCTGGTCCAGTGATGCACCCCGATCGTCTGCTGCGCGATATCGGCGAGGACGGCGTTGCTGCCGCCGAACGACAACAGCGACAGCGGCACGAACATGACAGCCAATGCGATCAGCGTGTCGCCGATTCCGTCGCGCATGTCAGGGGCGGCGCGCCTTGGCCAGCGCCAGCGCGATACTGACCGGCACGAGCGTGGCGACGACCGGCAGCATCGGCCAGCGCAGCACGCCGACGCCGGCGACCGTCGCCACGGCGATCGCCAGTCCCAGCGGGCCCGGCTTGCTGCGCGCCAGGCTGCGCAGCCCGGTCGCCAATGTCAGGCCGATGACCGCCGCCGCGACGCCGTCGAGCATCGCGTGCACGATGCTGTGCTGGCCGATCCCGGCGTAGAGCGTGCCGATCGCCAGGACGATCATGAACGGCCCCGACAACAGGCCGAACAACGCCACCGCCGCGCCGGCGGGACCGTGCAGCCGCAGACCGATCAGCACGGTCAGCTTGACGCCGTTGGCGCCCGGGAAGACCTGGCTGAGCCCCATCATCGCGAGGAAACTTTGGTCGTCGACCCAGTGGCGCCGCAGCACCATCTCGCGATAGAGCCAGCTCGCCGTGCCGCCGCCAAAGCTGGTGCTGCCGAGCCGCAGGAACGCGATGAAGATCCGCGGCAGGCCGATCGGCTCGGCCAGGTCGGGTTTGGTCGTCGTGCCGGGGTTAATCGGCCGCTTCCGACGAATGCCGGTCGCGCAGCGCGTCCCAGATCCGCTCCGGCAAGAGCGGCATGTCGAGATGCGCCACGCCGAGCGCGTCGCAGGCCGCGCTGACGATCGACGGCGGCGCACCGCAGGCGCCGCCCTCGCCGATGCCCTTCACCCCCAATTCGTTGGACGGGTTGCGCACCGGGTTGAACGACACCGCGATCGGCGGCATGTCCTCGGCCCGCGGCATCGCGTAATCCATGAACGAGCCGGCGAGAAACTGGCCGGATTGCGCATCGTAGGCGGTGTGCTCGAGCACCGCTTGCCCAAGCCCCTGGCAGACGCCGCCCTCGACCTGGCCCATCACGAGGAGCGGGTTGATCAGGACGCCGCAATCGTCGACCGCGGTGTATTTGACGACTTCGAGGCGGCCGGTCTCGGCGTCGATCTCAACCTCGGCGATATGGGCGCCGTTGGGGAAATTGCATTCGGTCGGGCGGCGGTAGCGGCAGGTCTCATCGAGGCCCGGCGTCTCGCCTTCCGGCAGTTTGGCCGGGTCCTGCGCCAGGGCGGCGACCTCGCGCAGCGTCATCCGCAGGTCGGTACCGGCGACCTCGAAGGCACCGCCGCGATAGACGATGTCGGCGGAAGCCGCTTCGAGGGCATGCGCCGCGATGCGCCGCGCCTTTTCGATGATTTGGTCGGAGGCGCGGGCGCTGGCGACGCCGCCCATCTGCGACGAGCGCGAGCCGCCGGTGCCGTTGCCAAAGCTGACGAAATCGGTATCGCCCTGGCGGAAGTCGATCATCTCGAGCGGCACCTGCAGCCGCTCGCCGACGATCTGGCTGAATGCCGTCTCGTGCCCCTGGCCGTGGCTGAAGGTGCCCATGATCAGCTCGACCCGGCCCTGCGGCGTCACCTTGACGCTGGCCTGCTCGGTCGGCTGGCCGCCCGAGGCTTCGACATAATAGCCGAGCCCGATGCCGCGCAGCCTTCCGTGCCGCCGCGCTGCGGTGCGGCGGGCCGCGAACCCGGCCCAGTCGGCGCGTGCGAGCGCCAGCTCCATGGTTTCCCGGAAATGGCCGGAATCGATGACCATGCCGACCTGGTTCTTGTAGGGCAGCTGGTCCGGCCGGATGAAATTGCGCCGGCGGATCTCGTCGCGGCCGAGACCGAGGGCGCGCGCGCCCTGGTCGAGCAGCCGCTCCATCTGATAGGCGATCTCCGGCCGGCCGGCGCCGCGATAGGCGCACACCGGCACGGTATTGGTAAAGGCGACGCGCACCGACCACTGCATCGCCGGCACGTCGTAGACCGTCCCCGCGATGCGCGCCCCGGCCATCGTGCAGACGCGCGGGCCGTTGTCCGACAGATAGGCGCCGACATTGGCGATGCTGCGGATGCGCACGCCGAGGATCCTGCCGCCGGCGTCGAACGCCATCTCGCCATGGGTGACGTGGTCGCGGCCGTGCACGTCGGCGACAAAGGTTTCCTGCCGGTCGGCCCGCCATTTGACCGGACGGCCGAGCTGCCGGGCCGCGAACAGCACCAGCACCGATTCGGGAAACAGCTTGCCGCGCAGGCCAAACCCGCCGCCGACATCGGGCGAGACCACCCGCACCTTGTCCTTCGCCACCCCGAAGGCGAAGCTGGCGAGGCTGTTCTGCACCCGGATGACGCCCTGGGTCGGCGAATGCAGCGTGTAGCGTTCGGCCGCCGGGTCCCACTCGCCGATCGCGACGCGCGGCTCCATCGGGCTGCCGACCACCCGGTTGTTGACGAAAGCGAGCGCGACGATGTTGGCCGCCTTGGCGAACGCGGCCTCGACCGCGCTGGCGTCGTGGCTCTCCCAATGGACACAGAGGTTGGAGCCGTGCTCCGGCCAGACCAGCGGCGCCTCCGGATCGAGCGCGTAGGCCAGATCGACGATCGCCGGCAGGCTGTCGTACTCGACCTCGATCAGTTCGGCGGCGTCATGCGCCTCTTCGAGGCTCTCGGCGACGACATAGGCGACCGGGTTGCCGACATAGCGCACGACGTCGCGCGCCAGCACGGGGCGGGTCGGCGCGAACATCTCGCTGCCGCCGCGGCCCGGCACCTTGGCCTGGGTCGGGATCTCGGCGATGCCGGCGGCGTCGAGATCGGCGATCGTATAGACGCCGAGGACGCCCGGCGCCGCCTTGGCCGCGCTGGTATCGAGCTTGGCGATGCGGGCATGGGCATGCGGCGAGCGCAGCACATGGCCCCACGCCTGGCCGGGCCGATCGATGTCATCGGTAAAGCAGCCGGCGCCGGTCAGAAAGCGCCGGTCCTCGCGCCGCCTGACCGGCTGGCCGATGCCGAACTGCTCGATGTCTTGGCTCTCGCTGCCGTCCATGGATGACCCCGCCCGTCAGATGGCTCCTCGCTGGCGACGATTATGCCCTGATTGCCGGATGCGGCGAGGCTAATCCTGCGAACGCCGTTCAGCCCGGCTTGGCTTCGGCGGCGCGCCACAGGCGGATCTCGCGCAGCAATGCTTCGACGGCGGCGCAGGCAAAACCGAGCGAGGTTTCGTCGACGAGGCGGCCGCCCTGGATCTTGGTTTCGGCCGCGGTGATGATGACCTCGCGCGCCAGGGCGATGCGCGACAGGCAGGATTCGAGCGCGACGCGCAGGTGTTCGAGGCAGCGGGCGCCGCCCAAAGGGCCGCGCGAGGTCGCCATGATCGCGACATGCTTATAGGCCAGCACCGACTGGAAAGACGGGCGCGAGGCCCAGTCGATCGCGTTTTTGAGGACGCCGGGGATGCTGTGGTTGAATTCCGGCGCGCACAGCACGAGCCCGTCGGCCGCCGCAATGTCGGCGAGCAGTTGCTGGACCGCCGGCGGCCGCCTGTCGCCCTCGAAATCCTGGTTGTAGGAGGGGATCAGCGCCAAGTCGTAAACGACAAGATCGGCGCGGCCGGCGAACGTCTCGCGCAGCGTCGCCAGCACGGCATTGGAATAGGAGCCGGCGCGCAGGCTGCCCGACATTCCTATGAGGCGGAGCGGCGTGGTGTCATCGAACATGCTGCTGGATCCCCGGCGACAAACGGCGGCCCGTCATAGCGAAACCGGCTTATCCCTGGCAACCGTGTCGCGCGGCGTGGCAACATGATCGCCATGTCCCTGTCGCCCTCCCGCCGCGGGCTGGTCCCGCCCTTCATCGTGATGGACGTGATGCGCGCCGCCAATCAGCGCGAGGCGGCCGGCCATCATGTCATCCACCTCGAAGTCGGCCAGCCCGGCACGCCGGCGCCGCCCCAGGTGCTCGAAGCGGCACGCGCCGCGCTCGCCGAGAACCGCATCGGCTATACCGACGCGCTCGGCATCGCGCCATTGCGTGCGGCGATCGCGCGGCATTACCGCGAGCAGTACGGGGTTGCCGTCGATGCCGGCGAGATCGTCGTCACGACCGGCTCGTCGGCCGCCTTTCAGCTCGCCTTTCTTGCCGCCTTCGACCCCGGGCAGCGGGTCGCGCTGGCGACGCCCGGCTATCCGGCCTACCGCAACATCCTGGCGGCGCTCGGCCTCGAGCCGGTGCTGATCGAGGTCGGCGAGAACGCGCATTACCAGCCCAACCCGGACCTCCTCGCCGCGGCCGGCGACATCGCCGGGCTGATCGTCGCCAGCCCGGCCAACCCGACCGGCACGATGATCCCGGCCGCCGACCTCGCGCGCCTCGCCGCGTATTGCCGTGAGCGAGGCATCCGCCTCGTCTCCGACGAGATCTATCACGGTATCACCTACGAGAGCGCCGCCACGACGGCGCGCGCCGTTGGTCGCGAGGCGATCATCATCAACTCGTTCTCGAAATACTTCAGCATGACCGGCTGGCGGCTCGGCTGGATGGTGGTGCCGCCCGATCTCGCCCGCTCGGTCGAGTGCCTGGCGCAGAATTTCTATATCTCGCCGCCAACCCTGTCGCAGCTCGCCGCCTTGCCGGCGTTCGGCTGCCGCGCCGAACTGGATGGGCATGTCGCGCGCTACCGCGCCAACCGGGACCGCTTGATCGCGACGTTCTCGAAAGCGGGATTGACCCACCTCGCGCCGGCCGAGGGCGCGTTCTACCTCTATGTCGACGTGTCGAGCGTGACCCGCGACAGCGCCGCCTTGTGCCGCCGCATGCTGGATGAGATCAGCGTTGCGACGACCCCGGGCGGCGATTTCGACCCGCTGCACGGCGACAAATGGCTGCGTCTGTCGTTTGCCGGCCCCGAGGCGGACATCGCCGAAGCCGCCCACCGCCTCCAAGAATGGCTGCCCCGCGCGGGGTAAGAGCCGAGGGTCGCTCCAACCGCCAGAGGTGCGGCGCGTCGCGACGATTAGAGCGAATTTCGATCCGGTTGATCTGCCAGAGCCGGCCCCTCACCCCAGCCCTCTCCCCGCGGCCGCGGGGAGAGGGAGGGACCCGCGCGAAGTGTGGGAGGGTGAGGGGCAGGCACAGCGCAAGCCGACATGACCGGAATCCGCGCTAACGCCGTTCGGCGGCGATGCGGGATTGGGACCAGGCGTTGGGGTCTTTGAGAAAGCTCTCGACCGCTTCGTACTGGCCGGGAGCGAAACGGCCGAGGCGCTCGGCGGTGGTTGCCACGTCCCACCAGGTGGCGAGCGCCAAGAGCGTGATGCCTTCGCCGGCGAGGCTCGTTTCGATCTGCGGGAAGATGCCGTAGTTGAAGATCACAAAGGCATGGTCGATCCTGCCGCCGGCCTGGCGGATGGCGCGCACGAAGTTGAGCTTGGAGGTGCCCTCGCTGGCGAGGTCCTCGACCAAGAGCACGCGCGCCTCGTCCTTTAATTCGCCCTCGATCTGGGCGTTGCGGCCAAAGCCCTTGGGCTGCTTCCTGACATAGAGCATCGGCAGGGACAGTTGGTCGGCGATCCAGGCGGCAAACGGGATGCCGGCGGTCTCGCCGCCGGCGATCGCATCCAATGATTCGTACCCGGTATGGCGCTCGATCAGCTCGGCGGCGAGGTCCATCAGCTTTTTGCGGGCGCGCGGAAACGAGATGAGGCGCCGGCAGTCGATATAGACCGGCGAGCGCAGACCCGAGGTGAAGGTGAACGGGTCGTCCGGGCGAAACAGCACGGACTGGGTTTCGAGAAGGATGCGCGCGGTGATGTCCGCGGCATCGGTTTCGCTCGGCGAGCGGGCGGGGTGCGGCGTGTCAGGCATGGCCCATCCTAGCGCAAAAACGGGTCCGGGTTGACAATCGAAGAAAAATAGAACAAAATAGCAACATCAGAACGGCGACGGTGTCCCGAGAACATGTCCCGCGCGGCCAGCATCAGTGCGCTTCGCGAGCGCATCCGGCAGATCGAGGGGCCGGCGCGGCATGGCGTGCTGCCATTCGGTGTCGATGCGATCGACGCTGCCCTGCCGGGCGGCGGGCTGGCGCGCGGCGCCTTGCACGAGATCCGCGGCCTCGGCGGCGACGAGGAGGACGGTGCCGCCGCGGCCGGGTTCGCCGCCGGCATCCTCGCCCGGCTCGGCCCAGGGGACGCCAGCGGGGACAGCAGCGGCCCATCGCCCACCTCACCTTCCCACGCCTGCGGCGTGGGCCCCTCCCTCTCCCCCCTGAAGGGTGGAGAGGGGAAAAAACCGCGGCAGCAGCGCTCCCCCTCCGCCCTTGGGGGCGGAGAGGGAAGGGGCGAGGTGGGGGATGCCAGAGCGCTGGGGTCGGGTCCGATGCTGTGGTGCCTGCGGCGGCCGGATCTGTATGGACCGGGGCTGTTGGCGCACGGGCTCGACCCGGCCCGTCTCGTGCTGGTCAGCGCGCGGCATGACGAGGCGATCCTGTGGGCCATCGAGGAGGGGCTGCGCGCCCCGGGCCTGGTGGCGGTGGTCGGCGAAGTGGGCCGGCTGCCGATGGTCGCGGGGCGCCGGCTGCAGCTCGCCGCCGAGCATTCCGGCGTCACCGCCTTGGTGCTGCGGCGCTGGCGCAATGCCGCCGAGGCGCTGGCTGAACGCGAGTGGCCGAGCGCGGCCTTGACCCGCTGGCGGATCGGCGCGCTGCCGTCGGTCGCCAGTTTCGAGGAGCCCGGCCTTGGCCGGCCGCGCTGGCGGGTTGAGCTGTTGCGGGTGCGCGGCGGCCGGCCGGGCATCTGGGAGGTGGAGGTCGGCGATGCGACGGGTCATGTATCTCTTTCTGCCGGATTGGCCGATCGACCGGCGGCGCCGGTTGCGCAACAGCCGCGCCGGTTCGGAGCCGAGCCACGGCAGCGGCGGGCCGGCTGACGAGCCGCCCTTTGCCACCATCGTCGCGGCTGGCGGCCGGCATCTGATCGGGGGGCTCAACCCGGCGGCGATGGCGGCCGGGCTCGCTCCTGGCATGCCCTTGGCCGATGCGCTGTCCTTCCTGCCCGGGCTGGCTACCGCTGCGGCCGAGCCGGCAGCCGACGTGGCGGCGCTCGCCCGGCTCGCCGAATGGTGCGGCCGCTACAGTCCGTGGACCGCGCCGGACGGCAGCGACGCGGTCAAGATCGAGGTCACCGGCTGCGCCCACCTATGGGGTGGCGAGGCGGCGCTCGCCGCCGATCTGGCGCGCCGGCTCGCCCGGCAAGGCATCGGCCACCGCATCGCGGTCGCCGGCACACTGGGCGCCGCCTGGGCCTTGGCGCGGTTCGCGGCGGCTTCCGGCCGGCCGGCATTGCCGCCGCCCGGCGAGGAGCACGCAGCCTTGGCGCCTTTGCCGGTCGAGGCCTTGCGGCTCGATCCCGTCACCGCCGCCGGGCTGCGCCGGGTCGGGTTGAAGCGGGTCGGCGATCTCTATGCGATGCCGCGCGACGCGCTCGCCCGCCGCTTTGGCGAGATGGTGACGCGCCGCCTCGACCAGGCCTCGGGTGAGGCGCCAGAGCCGCTGTCGCCGCTCGGCATGGCGCCGCTGCGGCGGGTGCGCCTCAGCTTTGCCGAGCCGATCGCCGACCCGGCCGATCTCGCCCGCGCCGCCGAGCGGCTGGCGCACGATCTGGTGGTGCGGCTGGCGCGCGAAGGCATGGGCGCACGCCGGCTCGACCTCGCCTTTCACCGCGTCGACGGCCGGGTCGAGCACATTCGCCTCGGCACCGCCCGGCCGAGCCGCGATCCCCGGCATCTCGCCGCTCTCCTGGCGGCGAAGCTGGAGACGATCGATCCCGGGCTCGGGGTCGAGGACATGATCCTGGCGGTGTTCGCCGCCGAAAAACTGCCGGCCGAGCAGATGCCGCTACCAAACAACCCTCGCCCCCCGGCGGACCAGCATGCCGGCATCGCCCCGCTGCTTGCCCCGCTGCTCGACCGGCTCGGGGCGCGGCTGGGGCTGGATGCGCTCAGCCATATCGCGGCGTGCGAAAGCCACATCCCGGAACGCGCCGCAGTCTGTGTGCCGGTGGGCGAGGCCGGCAATAGGAAATCGCATCCCGGAATGACAACAAAGGCAGCGATGGCGAACGCCGGCAAACCGCCGCGCCCGATCCGGCTGTTCGCGCCGCCCGAGCCGATCGAGGCGGTCTGGCTGTTGCCCGACGATCCGCCCTTCCGCTTCGCCTGGCGGCGGCGCCGCTATCGGGTGCGGCATGCCGCCGGTCCCGAGCGCATCGCCGCGGAATGGTGGACCGAGGCCACCGCCATAGCCACTGGCGCAATCCGCGACTACTACCGGGTCGAGGACGAGGCGGGACGGCGCTTCTGGCTGTTCCGCGCCGGGTTGCCCAATTTAAACGCAAGTTGGGACCCGCCGCCGCGCTGGTTCCTGCACGGCGTCTTTGCCTGATGCCGGAGCTTTCCCCCAAAGGCCTCAGCAGGCTTGCCCGCACCATCGGCACCGGCGGCGATGGGGCCCACAGCCGGGGGCAAGCGCCGGCGACCGGCGGCAACCGCGGAGCGCGCCGCGCGCCCGATCAGGGCTACGCCGAATTGCAGGTTTCCAGCAATTTCTCGTTCCTGCGCGGCGCCTCGCATCCGGCCGAGCTGGTGACGACCGCGGCAGCGCTCGGCCACGCCGCGATCGCGCTCACCGACCGCAACAGTCTCGCCGGCATCGTGCGCGCCCATCATGCGGCGCAGACCGCCGGCATCCGGCTGGTCGTCGGCGTCCGGCTCGACCTCAGGGACGGCACCAGCCTGCTCGCCTATCCGCAGGACCGCGCCGCCTATGGCCGCCTGACGGGCCTGCTGACCCTCGGCAAACGGCGCGCGCCAAAGGGCGAATGCCACCTCGATTACGCCGATGTCGCGGCGCATGGCGCGGGGCAGATCCTCGTCGTCCTGCCGCCCGAAGACCCCCTCCCTAAACCTCCCCCGCTTGTCGCCCCCACCCTTCCCTCCCCCGCAAGCGGGGGAGGGTTAGGGAGGAGGCTTTTGGGTGAGGGAAGGATGGGGGCGACAGGCGGGGGAGCCGGGTGGGAGGAGTTTGCCGCTCGCGTTGCGGCGGATTTTGCCGGGCGAGCCTATCTCGCGGCGCATCACCTCTATCGCGGCGACGATGCCGCCCGTCTCGCCCGCCTCGCCACGCTCGCCGACGATACCGGGCTGCCGCTCGTCGCGCTGGGCGATGTGCTGTACCATGTGCCCGAGCGGCGGCCGCTGCAGGACGTCGTCACCTGCATCCGCGAGCATTGCACGATCGACGAGGCCGGGTTCCGTCTCGCCGCCCATGCCGAGCGCCATCTGAAGCCGCCGGCCGAGATGGCGCGGCTGTTCCGCGGCTACGAGGGGGCGCTGGCGACGAGCCTGGAGATCGTCGCGCGCTGTCCGTTCAGCCTCGACGAATTGCGCTACGAATACCCCGAGGAACCGGTCCCGGCAGGGATGACGGCGCAAGAGCGCCTCGCCGCGCTCGCCTGGGAAGGCGCCCGAGAGCGGTTCGGTATTAAACCCTCTCCGCCCTTCAGGGGGGAGAGGGAGGGGCCCAGCGCGGAGCGCTGGGAGGGTGAGGCGGGTGTCGGCGAGCGCTCTGGAATCCCCCACCTCACCCCGGCCCTCTGCGCCCCGCCACGGCCCAAGGGGGGCGGAGAGGGGGATAAGGGCGCCGTCCCCGACAAGATCCGCGGCCTGATCGAGCACGAACTCGAACTGATCGAACAACTCAATTTCGCCCGCTATTTCCTGACCGTGCACGACATCGTCGCCTTCGC
>DATLRS010000211.1:0-2271 GCA_035534535.1 Allostellaceae bacterium
GTAGGAGAGCGCGTCGTCGAGCCCCTTGATGCGATGCGGCACGCCGATCAGGTAGGGATGCAGGCAGATCGCCATGACCCGGCCGGAGCGCGCGCCCTCGGCGTAGAGTGTGTCGAACTGGCGCTTGATCGCCGTGACGAACTGGTCGATATGGCCGTTGCGCGTCTGGAAAAACGGCGAATCGTTGATCTCGTAGGAATAGGGGATCGAGACCAGCCGCTTGCCGCCGACCTCCATCAGATAGGGCTGGTCGTCGTTGACCCAGTCGGCGACGTAGAGACAGCCCTCCTCGATCAGGTAGTCGAGCGTGTGCCAAGTTTCCGCAAGGCCGGAGCCGAGCCAGCCGACCGGCTTCTTCCCCGAGAGCGCGGCGATCTTGGCGAGCGCCCGGGCGATCGATTCGCGCTCTTCCTGCGGCTCCATCGCCGTCAGCCAGCGCGAATTGGTCTCGTTGTGGCCGAGGATCTCCCAGCCGAGTTCGACCGCCGCCTTCACGATCTGCGGGTGGTGGTCGCAGATGTCGCTGTTGAGCGTCGGGCTGGCGCGGATCTTGTGCTTTTGCAAGACCTCCATGATGCGCCAGATGCCGACCCGGTTGCCGTAGTCGCGCTGCGCCCAGGCGCGCACCGAGGGCGGCGGCGGCACCCGGCTGTCATAGGGGCTGCCGGCGATGCCCTGGCTGAGCGGAAAGAACTCGATATTGGGGATGATCCACACCGCAAGCCGCGCGCCGCCCGGCCATTCGAGCTTCGGCCGCCCGGTGATCGGCACATAAGGGAACGGACCATAATCGCGCGGTTCCATCGGGGCCTCCATCGCGGCAGGATCGTCCTCTGGTATTATAGCGCCAATCGCGGGAGGGCGGCGTGCAGATTGGCGAGCAAACGCGCCTCGACTGGCATCGCTTCGGCGATTTCTCGGCGGCGCAGCTGTACGAGGCGCTGCGCTTTCGCCAGGCGGTCTTCGTCGTCGAGCAGGCCAGCCCGTTCCCCGATCTCGACGGGCTCGACCAGGATGCGCGGCACCTGCTGCTGCGCTGCGATGGCGCCCTCGCCGGCTGTCTGCGGCTGATTGCGTTCGCCGAAGAGCCGCGGGTCGCGATCGGCCGGGTCGCGGTCGCCGCCGCGCTGCGCCGCCAGGGGCTCGCCCGCCTTCTGATGACCGAAGCCCTCGCCCGCTGCCGGTCCGATTACCCGGATTGCGCCGTGACGCTCACCGCGCAGACCTATCTCGTGCCGTTCTATGAGAGCCTGGGGTTTCGCGCGACGGCCGCACCGTTCGACGATTACGGCCTGTCGCATGTCGCGATGACGCAGGAGGAAGGGTGATGCCCGAAGCCGTCAAACCCGAAGCCGGCGAAAAGGTGTTTCTCGACTACGATCAGGCGGCGCTCGATGCCGCCTACAACCAGGCCGCCTATGCCCCCAACCGCGAGCAGTTGATCGCAAGGCGCGCCAGCGACAGCAGGGCGGCGCGCGCCCGCATCGGCGCGCCCGAGCAGGTTGCCTATGGTGAGGCTGCGATCGAGCGGCTCGACATCTACCGCACCCGCCGCGAGCACGCGCCTATCCTCGTCTTCATTCACGGCGGCGCCTGGCGCGGCGGGCTCGCCCGGGATTGCGCCGCGGCCGCCGAGATGCTCCTCGCCGCCGGGGCGCATTACGTGGTGCCCGATTTTTCCTGGGTGCAGGACGCCGGCGGCAGCCTGATGGTGCTGGCCGACCAGGTGCGCCGCGCGATCGCCTGGGTCTATCGCAACGCCGCCGGGTTTGGCGGCGACGCCAGCCGGCTCTTCCTCGCCGGCCAGTCCTCCGGCGGACACTTGGCCGCGGTCGCGCTGACCACCGACTGGCCGCGCGCGTTCGACCTGCCGGCCGACATCTTCAAGGGCGGGCTGTGCATCAGCGGCATCTACGATCTGGCGCCGGTGCGCCTCTCGGCGCGCAGTTCCTACGTCAAGTTCGACGACGAAACAGTCGCGGCATTGAGCCCAATCCGCCACCTCGAGCGGCTGCGGGCGCCGCTCGTCGTCGCCTACGGCACCGGCGAGACACCCGAATTCCAGCGCCAGAACCGCGAATTCGCCGCCGCAATCGCCGCCGCCGGCAAGCCGGTCAAGCTGCTGGTCGGCGAGCACTACAATCATTTCGAACTGCCCGAAACCCTCGCCAACCCGTATGGCCTGTTGGGCCGCGCGGCGCTCGAATTGATCGGGTTATGATCGCGGGCAAGCTTGACGCGCTATAGTGCAACGAGCGCGGCGGCCGCGCT